>JABHYO010000069.1 GCA_018656865.1 Gammaproteobacteria bacterium
CTCACTGGCAAACTTCGCCAGCTGCCCGTCCTGACTGCTGCCAGCCGCTCGTTTCCAGACCAGGTGCCTGAAACCACCCACCAGTTTCAACTGACGGATCGTCTTTATCAGCTCATCCGGCGTGCCACCCAGTGAAAGTTGATCACCGGAGCCGCCGATCTCCAGTCTGCGTTCCAGAACCGGGTCTACTTCCGCATGACTACGTCCGGCTTCATCGGCAAGCCTGCGGTAACGTGCAAGACGTTCAACAGCCTCTTCCGTTGGCACATCAGCACCGACGACCGGGGATATGCCTTTTTTCGCGGCCCACTCAAGGGTTTCTTCCTCGGTGACATCAACATAGACCATCGGCAGACGTTGGTATGGTTTCGGCGTGATCGTCAGGTACTCAGGCTGCACCGGTCCCGCTTCCCACTGGGGCAAATAGTTAAGAGCACTATTGGGTTCCGGTTCACTCACCCCGACAGGTGCTTCCTCACCCGTACTTGCCGGAAACCTGATGTAATCGCCCCGGTACCTGAACTCATCCTCGGTCCAGGCGGTCCTCACAAATTCAATTAATTCATGCACATGCTGAGCCGGAACCTGCTGATTTACTCCGGCAGAAAATGCGATGCAGGCGCGCCCCGTCGCAAAAAGATCGAGTACTGCCACTTCTTCTGCGATACGTACAGGGTGTGCGTGACCTACGGTTCTCGAAGCCACAACCAACTGGATATTCCTGGTTTTGGCAGCTGCCCCCGTAAGGACGATCGAAGGTTGCGGGCAGGATACGGATGTATCACGTCCTTCCGAGAACCAGGCACTGTCATATCCCAGCCCATCAGCCAAGGCGATTTCATCTACTACCGAACGCCATGCGGCAACCGGCTCTGTTTGTTGACCTAGATCCCAACTCAGACCTACTTTCATCGCATAATACCCCTCAGATCCATGCCCAAGTACAATAGATCAAAGTATATAACGCGTTATATTATTGCGCCAATGTATTTAACGGATGACGACAGATGATGTCACAGGATGAATTTTCCAGGATCGTCGGCGCGGCCAGGTTAGAGGTCTCGCAGTCCCACGTGAATTTTCACGGCGGTGATCCTGTCTTCCCTTCCTCGATGTGTCTGGCTTCCGGCATGGGCGCCGCACTGGCTATGATCGGATCGGGCATTGATGAGATCTGGGCGGCGCGCACCGGTCGCCGCCAGGAGATCAATATCGATCTCAACCATGCGGCATTTTTTATGAGCAGCATGTGGTTGCTCAAGATCAACGACGAAGCCGCGACTGAAACAGATGATCTTGGCCCCCTACCCGTCGAGGGTTTATTCAAGTGCAGGGATGAGCGGTGGGTATCAATCAGCTGTGTTTTTCCTCCACTGACTAATGGAACCCTTGAAGTACTCGGTTGCGCACCGGATCGAAAATCAGCAGCAGCGGCTATCGCGCAATGGGATAGCTTTGATCTGGAAAGAGCTCTCACTGAAAAGGATTTGTCCGGTGTTGTTATTAGAAGTGAAAAAGAATGGCTGAGTCATCCTCAGGGTATGGCAACGAGCGATCTTCCGGTTGTGGAATTGGAACAGATCGGCGACGCCCCACCAATGCCTCTGCCTGAGGGACTGCAGCCGCTAGCGGGGCTCCGAGTTCTGGATTTGACTCGTGTCCTTGCCGGTCCAACGGTTTCTCGCACACTGGCAGAGTTTGGTGCAGATGTACTTCAAATCAGCGCGCCACATCATCCGGACCTGAATTCATCTCAGGCGGACACAGGGCATGGTAAAAAACGTGCTCACTTGAACATCAATAACCCTGCCGATGAACACCGGCTCAGGGAACTCATCGGGGACGCGGATGTTTTCAGTCAGTCCTTTCGGACCGGTCGCCTGGCAAACCGGGGCTTCTCGCCGGAACAGGTCGCAGCTGCAAATCCCGGGATTATTTATGTGTCCGAGAACTGCTACGGACATACCGGACCCTGGATACATAAACGTGGCTTTGACAGTAATGCGCGGGCAACAAGCGGCGTCCTGCTAAAGCATGAGCAACCCGGCGATCGCCCTGATCCCGAGCGGCTGCATTTCGCCATGCACGACTATGCCACCGGATGCTGGGGCGCCTACGGTGTTCTACAGGCATTGATAAAAAGGGCAACGGTCGGTGGATCCTGGCAGGTCAGGGTATCGCTCAATCAGACAGCCCAGTGGTTTCTACGACTGGGCGCACCCTATGACCCTGCGGCGGCGCCATCCCAGGCTGACCTCTGGGCGATGTTTTCGGACTATTCCGAATTCAATGACTCTTCCTACGGCCGGCTGGAGCGACTAAAGCCAGTCTTGCAGATGTCCGAGACTGAGCCCGTCTGGGAGGGTCCGACGCTCAGGCCCGGAGAGAGTGAGGCGAGTTGGGGTTAGGAACGATTCAGATCCCTGAAGCGGCGTACGGTAAGGTTACATTCTGTCCTTGTAGCGAAATCCTTCAGGCAAATCAGCAGCTGTTACTTTCTGACAATTAGCAAACGGATCTGAGGCCAGGTAAACGTCTTCGCCAAGCAAGAGCCCGTCATCGTCAACTGGCCATACAGTGATGATTTGTGTGTTGGTGAGGTAGAGGCCGTCATCAGTAAGCGCCTCTCCATTTATTTCGCTAATCCCCATGGCGGCGAGTTCTTTAGCGGTATAGATCTGTTTTACCTTTCCTTCGGTCACGACATTGTCATCGTCGACAACAATTTTTTCTATATCCACTTCGAACTGATTTGCACCTGACGCAATAAGGTCGGTGTAAAATGCACGCACTCCGTCAACGCCATTGATGTTCATCACGTTGTTGCCCCAGAAGTGATAATTAGCGTTAGGTGAAAGCGTGGTCAGTGTTCTTTCCATTTCACCGTTGATCTCCCAACACATATGATCGCGAACTTTGTTCAACATTGCCTTATGGCGGGGGCTGGTAACCTCTCGGGCTTTTTCCTCGAGTGGTAGCCAGCTTAAATTCGGATTAATGAGTGCCATTGTTGTCGCCTTGTTTTGGAAGCATCTGGTGATACTAACCCATCAGGTGAGGTGGCTACAGCGAGCCTTTTCCGACGTGGGGACCGCGCGCTCCTGTACTCACGTACTGGTCAATCGCTCAGACGAGGGTCAAAACGAGGCTAACTGATGGCAAACATCGACATCCGAGATACAATGACGCGCATGGGCGTACCCGCTGATGAGGTATTACTATGATGGCACTTTTGGTATCAGGCACCGGGCTGGGACTATCGGTTCTGGCAATGGTTCTGTGGTTTTCTCGGGTTCAGAAGGTTGCCATTCCTGATGACCGACGCCTGTTCCTGGTGCTCTGGACATTGGGGGGCGGTCTCGGATTGATCAGCATGTTCATGTCCGATGCCACGTTGATCAGTATCAACGCCGGTTCTCTGGCCTTGATTTCGGGCTGGGGTATCCTGATTTTTTACAACCTGGCAGGACAGCGGGCGGCCTCAGCCATCGAGCCAGGACAGAAGATCCCGGAATTTACGGCAACAGACGATGCAGGGAACCAGTTCCATGCCAGCGACTTTCACGGCAGAACCCTGTTAATAAAGTTCTTTCGCGGTCACTGGTGACCATACTGTGTCGCCGAGTTACGGCGATGGGAAGAAGATTTGAGAGGCTACTTTGATGACAGGGGTATCCAGATCATAGCCGTCTGCACTGACACACCTGAGCAGATTCAGGCTGGAAAAACAAAACATGGTCTGCAGGCGATATTCATCTCTGACAACGATCTTTCATTTACCGATGCATTTGGCCTGCGGAACCTAAACACAGCCGTAAGGCCACCAGGGGTGCCTGGCCTTCCGGTTCCCACGACACTTTTCGTTGGCTCTGATGGCGTGGTTCTATGGAAAGATCAGTCAACCGATTACCAGCAGCGCAGTGACCCTGAAAGGGTAAAGGCAGCACTCTCAGCGTTTTAAGGAGGTGTCGAATTCCCGCAGGCTACCCGCGTCACCTTCTGAATGTACGCTTCATATACAAGTGTCACAATTTGATTTTGACATCGGTCGCACTCGGTCGAATAGAAAGACTACCACTCACGTCAACGACGGGTAAGTTGTAGCGACGAACATCCATACCTTGATTAATCATTGTGGCATGTAGCCGATCGGCGACCGGTTTTTCATCCACAATGTAGTAGTGGTATTCAACGCTTGATGCCTGCAAATCTTGAATCAGCCTCTGTGTGAACCCACAACTATCTCGACCGTACACAGCAACGTAAGGTTTATCAAACAACGGACTCACAGAGACCGGCTCCAATTCTGGCCCTGGATCAGGTTCAAACTTCTTCCAGGCTTGATAACCGCCAAACGCAATGAGCGCCAGAATAATCAAATTTTTCATGAACTATATTCCCTTATAGCTTCTTTGATTTGTGTCTCTTTCTACAGTTCGCGTCCTAATATTTGACGAGCCGAGTATGAGAAGGACTAACCACTCGCCCATGCTCATCTCAACATATTACTCCAATAAAAAGGACCGTCACCAACTAGTTCAATGAGGGGCTAACCGGGTATATAGCGCATTTAGAATGTCGGGTTGGTCACACCACCATCCAATATCAGACTCTGCCCTGCAATAAAATCGGCGAATTCGCTGAAGAAAACTGCGACGAAAGTGCCAAGATCATCCGAATCGCCAAATTTGTTAGCAGGATTCGACAAATTGAACAAACTCGGCGATTAATTGACATGCGTCAAACAGATCGTTACCTTTATAGCATTCACGGCCTCACTGGAATCATTTGTGGGGCACGTGTTGTTCTGTGGGGGTGTTGTCACCACCGTTAACGGAAATTAGATGTAGTTAGCCATGTGGTGCCTCCGAATTTAATTGGGAGGTAATTCATGAAAGTCAAATTCAGACCGGCTGTGGCCGCAATCGCCATATTTGCCAGCTGCGTTGCTGCAAACGCACTGGCCGCCGAAATCGAAGAAATCGTCGTCACTGCTCGCGCGGAGGAAAAATCCGTTCGAGAGATACCCGTGGCTATCACGGCTGTGACCGAAGAACGGATGAATCGATTCGGCCTTGACAGTTTCACCGATCTCGAAGCACTCACCCCGCAACTCGTGGTGGCACGAGGCGGAAGTGGCAACGGCGCCGCCATCGGTATTCGCGGTATTGCTTCAGCGACTTCCAGTATCGGCATCGAGTCTTCGGTTTCTATCATCATCGATGGCGTCTACATGCCTCAGGCCCGGGCTATCAACGAAGGCCTGATGGACGTCCGCCAGGTGGCGGTGCTCAAAGGTCCGCAGGCGCTGTACTTTGGCAAGAACGCCACAGCGGGTGTGGTGTCGCTGTTGAGTAACAATCCGGGTGATGAGTTCGAGGCGAGCCTGCGCGTCAACAACGAGTTCGAGACTGACGACCTCACTTTTGAGGGCATGGTGTCCATTCCGATCAACGAGAAGATCGGCATTCGCCTGGCGGCCCAGACCTCGGAGATGGATAAGGGCTGGATAAAGAATAACGGGGGTGCAGACACATATACCGTGACGGATGTCGCCACCTTTCAACAGACGACTTTTGATAATCCGGCGTCTGAGCTTTGGTTTCCGAAAGAGGAATGGACCAACATCCGCCTCACGGTGGCTGGAGACTTGAGTGATCGCTTCAGTTACAACTTCAAGATGTCATCTTCCAATTTTGAGCAGTCTCATTCAAACGGCGGTGGCGAGCTCTTCGACTGCCCCACGCTTAACGGGGTAGGTCATCGTGCGATACCCGTGGACCCCCAGCCTGCAGGCAGGCAGACCACGTTGTTCTTCCCGCAACCACAGCCCGCGGTCGATTGCACATTCAATGGTGCGCGGGGCGTCAACGATGTGCCTCCTGGTGTTGCGGCGAGTAACAACCTGCTTGCCCAGTTTGGAGACGGCTCTCTGGGCGAGGAGTACGAATCTGAAAACTACACCCTCACCCTGGATTATGCGCTCGATAACATCGACTTGCAGACAATCATCAACTACCACGATGCCGAGCTCGGTTGGGTTAGCGACTTCGATGGCGGTGGTGTGACCAGCATCTTTGCCGGTGAGTTCAACACCCTTGAGCAGTTTGCTGTGGAAGCCCGGGCGATTACCAAGTTCGATTCGCCGGTTAACTTCGTGTTGGGTGTTTACTATCAAGAAACAGAGCGCTACTTCAATCAGGACGTGATCTTTGCTTTTATTCGCAATACGGGACCCATCGACGATCCCAACGACGAGTTCACCGCGTATAACAAGGAATCGGAAACGGACGGCGAAACCTGGTCGGTTTACGGAGAGGTAACCTGGGAAATCTCCGATCGCCTGGAGCTGACAGCCGGTGCGCGCTATATAGAGGAAACAAAAGATTCGTGGTTTATCCAGCCGTATGTGAACCCGTGGTTCCAAGGACTCTTTATCCCTTACATCTCGACTGACGTCTTGACCCGGGCGGCTGCGGATCAGAAGTGGGATGATCTCATTCCCGAGGTCACGCTGACGTACGCACTGACGGACAACATCACTATTTATGGGGCCTACAAGGAAGGCTTCAAATCCGGCGGCTTCTCCAACAGCGCCATCCTGAGCAACCTGAGTCCGCCAATAGTCAATGGCGCGGTCTGTATTTCACCTCGACTGGGGGGCACATGCTCTGCCACTGCTGGGGATGACATCCAATTCAATGACTTCATATTCGATGAGGAGACGAACAAGGGCGGCGAGATCGGCATCAAGGCATCGTTATTTAATGGGTCGGTGCTGGCAGATCTCACCGGTTTCTTCTATGAGTTCGACGACCTGCAGGTGGACTTCTTCAACGACGCCCAATTCGCCTTCGTAACTTCCAACGCCGGTGGCTCAGAGACCTACGGCATCGAACTGCAGGCGGACTGGGCAACCCCGATTGAAGGTCTTATTGTCAGCGGCTCGTTCGGTTGGCTCGAATCGAAGTTCACCGACTTCGATGAATTCTGCTACGGCGGACAGACCCCGGCCGACGGGTGCGGACCGCTGCAACCTGGCCAGACGGAAACTGATCTACGTCAGAATCTGGCTGGTAATACCCGCGCCGGCTCACCCAAGTATGCGGCCCACTTAATAGCCAGCTACGAGCGGCCTATCGGTAACAACCTATTGTTTGGAATCACGAGTAACGTCCAGTGGAAGGACGAACAGGAGCTAAGCAACAGTATTCCAGGGGTCATCCAGGATGCCTATGCAACTGTGGATGCCAATGTGCGCCTGGCTACACAGGATGGCCGCTGGCAGCTCGCGTTGATCGGCAAGAACCTCACAGATAAGCAGGCATTTCGTGGGGCTGGTGATGTTCCAGAAACCGGTGGCAAT
The DNA here is from genome assembly GCA_018656865.1 of Gammaproteobacteria bacterium. Taxonomy (GTDB): domain Bacteria; phylum Pseudomonadota; class Gammaproteobacteria; order Pseudomonadales; family Azotimanducaceae; genus UBA9659. The sequence continues at coordinate 7,367 of JABHYO010000069.1, forward strand.
ACCGGTACAGCCGAGGGCTTTCGGGGTGACTATAGCGGCGGTGTCATCAGGCCGCGGCAGTATGAGATGGAATTGACCTGGCGTTTTTGAGGGACGGGGGGGCTGACGCCCCCCTGACGACCTGCCCTGGGTGATCGCACAGGTTCTGACAAGTTAACTTCCCTAGCCCAGAGGAAAACGTTGTTCTTCGCTCAAGAGACTGCCCTGCTCCATTCGTTCTTGCCTGCTGAAACACATCAACCACCTCACCATCCTGGTCAACTGCGCGCCACAGATAGTGCTGCGTACCATTTAGTTGGCTACAGCACGTTGAAAAGCTTCCCGTTCTTTGATTCGTTCAAAGTAGGCGGTCAGGTTCGGATGATCTTCCGCATTGAAGAAATCAAAGTGGCTTGCAAACAGGATGCTGTAGCCAAACATGATGTCAGCGGCAGTAAATTCATCGCCACAGATGTATTGTCGATCCGCCAGGTTTGCTTCGGTCCCATTGATGACAACCTCAACACGGGATTTAACATTGGCGGTGATGGCGGCCGATCTGTCTTCCTCGGCGATAAGGCTCGTGTTCAGGAAGTACACGGCGACCTGCCAGGCGACAGATTCGCTTGCGTTCATCCAGATGAGATACCGCTCCCACTCCTTGCTGCCGGTCTCCGGTTTCAAGCCACCATCACCGTACTTTTCCATGAGATATTCCAGTATCGCCCCCGACTCAAAGAGAACGGAATCACCGTCCTCAAGCGCGGGTACCTTGCCGAAAGGGTTCTTTTCCAGATAACCAGGAGCCTGCAGTGCAGATGGCTCGAACGGCATGGTTTCAAGTTGATACGCAAGTCCGGTTTCCTCAAGAAACCATCGCACTCGAACAGAGCGGGAACCTGGAACATGGTAGAGCTTTAACATTTCGGGTCTCCTTGTTGATTGATGGTCTATATACGGCTAGCCCAAATCCTGGCACCACACACGACAGTGTACAATGCCTGTTGGCTGGATGCGGTTTCCACTGGGAACGTCAATTTCTTTCGTGGTGATATCCGCTGACCGGGTGATGTATGGCAGGACCGGTAATGACAGAATCTCCAATGATCAAATATATGAGACAGATTGCCCGCTTCAGGTGGCCGGTTATCTTTCTTGTATTTGCGTTCACCGGGTTCTTTGTCAGTCAACTTCAGCACGTCACCGTCAGGACCGACTACAAGGTCTTTTTTGGCCCTGACAATCCCGAGTTGTTGACACTTGAAGCGCTTGAAGATACCTACACCAACGCTGACTATTTTCTGATCGCCGTTCATACACAGGATGGCGATCTGTTCAACGCCAGACATCTGCAAGCGATAGTGGATCTGACAGAGGAAGGCTGGCAGGCGCCGTACTCCATTCGCGTTGATTCCCTATCGAATTTTCAGCACACAACGACCGACGAAGATGATCTTTATATTGCCGACCTGATCGAAGAACCGACTAATTACTCGCCGGCTGATCTGACCGCAATCAAGGCTGTGGCGTTGAACGAGCCGAGCCTTGTTCACCGTCTGGTTTCTGACGATGGCAAAACAGCGGGTGTCATGGTCACGCTGCATTTTCCTGAAGGAGACAACGAGGATTACTCACCGGAAGTGGCGAAGTTCAGTGCCGATCTGGTAGAAAAATTTGCAAGGGCGTATCCGGATCTGGTTTTTGCTCGAACCGGTATGACGCTTTTTGAATACGCCATGTTTGAAGTCATGCAGAAAGACATGGCGAAGCTGGTACCGGTGATGCTGAGCCTTATCGCCGTGATCATATTCACGACATTGCGGTCGATATCTGCAACGGTTATCACGCTGGTCATGCTGATCATGGCCGCCGTTTCATCCGCCGGGGTGGCTGCCTGGATCGGTATTGTCTTTACCTCGCCTGTGACCATGTCGCCACTCATGGTATTAACCCTGGCCCTTGCCAATTCAATGCACATCCTTGTCGCCGCGTTGCAAAGCATGCAGCAGGGCAAGGATAAACAAGCAGCAATCACAGAAAGCCTCGCTGTGAAGTTCAAGCCGGTGCTGGTGACAACGATCACAACCATCATCGGCTTTTCCAGCCTGAACTTTTCTGAAGCGCCACCCCTGGGAGCCATGGGAACGGTTGCAGCTTGCGGGATTCTCATTGCCTGGATGTTCTCGATGACATTTCTGCCCGCAGCCTGGCTGGTTATGCCGTTTGGCGGTCAGGCATTGGCCAAGGACAGGCAGTGGTACCTCGAGAAGACCGCTGACTTTGTTATCGGCAACAGCAAAGCCTGCATCTGGTTCATCGGCCTTTCGGCTCTGATTTTAATTGCACTGATCCCGACCAATGAGTTTGGTGACACTTTTAACGAATACTTCCCGAAGTCATCCCAGCTTCGAAAAGATACCGACTTTACGACCGCAAACCTGACGGGGCCTTATACCCTTGAATTCTCACTCGGCAGTGGAGAGGTAGACGGAATTTCCTCACCGGACTATCTATTGGAATTGGAAAAATTCACAGCCTGGCTCAACGAGCAACCGGAAGTCATGCATGTCTATGTGTTCTCGGATGTACAAAAACGCCTGAATAGAACAATGCACGGCGATGATCCCGCCTGGTATCGAGTCCCCGACAACAGGCTGCTGGCTGCCCAGTATCTTCTGTTGTACGAAATGTCTTTGCCTTTTGGGCTCGATCTTCGAAGTCAGCTCAGTGTCGATCGCTCCGCGACCAAAATTGTCATCATCCTGAACGAGATCAGTTCGGTTGCAATGCGCGACTTTAAGATTCAAAGCGAAGCATGGCTTCGAAACAACGCACCTGAGTCGATGCATGCGGAAGGCGGTAGTGCCGCTGTCATGTTCGCTTTCCTGTCGTTGCGCCTGATCAGCGGTATGCTGATCGGCACAGGGCTTGCTTTTGTGCTGATCTCAGCTGTCCTGATGATTGCGCTGCAAGACATTCGGCTGGGACTTATCAGCCTCATCCCCAACATGTTCCCGGCGGCCGTAACCCTTGGCATCTGGGGGCTAACGGTGGGTCAGATTGGCATGATAGCGTCAGTCATCACCGCGGCCACGCTGGGGCTGGTGGTCGATGATACGGTTCATCTGCTTAACGCGTATGCCCATGCCAGGGCGAAGAAGAAGTTTTCCCCGCCTGAAAGTGTTCGTTACGCACTGGTACACGTGGGCAAGGCAGTCTGGTCAACGACTATTGTTCTGGCCGGTGGGTTTCTTGTGATGGCTTTTTCAGAATTCAAACCAAATCAGCAACTGGGAACCCTGGTCGCCATGACAATTTCCATTGCTATCGTGCTGGACTTCTTTCTGTTACCTGCAGTACTGCTGCACCTGGACAAAGACAGCTAGTTTCCATCCGAAAATGACAGCATACGTGAGAGAGACTTTCCTCTGAATCTGTGTGCGAATACAGCCAAACCCAGTGCGGGAGTTTTGCGGGGATCAGTTAGGCATTGTCATGCAACATGGTGCAAATTGAGCAACGGACGGAACCATAGGTGTGTTCACGCGGTCTTATCATTCAACCGCTTCAGTCTGACTTTCCCGATGTTTGTCGTTTTTAAAAAAATAGGCTTCCTCTATCTATTGCTGTTGAGCACATTCACCCATGCCGAGACGGTGGTAACCATCACAACTCCACTTGGCTCTTTTGACATTCAAATGCTGGAGGATGACGCGCCCATCACCGTTGAGAACTTCCTCGGCTATATCAATCGTGGCGACTACGATGGCACTTTCATTCACCGAAGTATTCCCGGCTTCATCATCCAGGGCGGTGGTTACGCCTACGATCCACCCACTAATAGGGCACCTCATATATCGACTCAGCCCGCCATCGTCAATGAATTTGGCGTCTCCAATACCCGTGGCACGGTCGCCATGGCAAAACTGAGCGGCAATCCCAACAGCGCCACAAGTGAATGGTTCGTCAACCTCGCTAACAATTCAGGCAATCTAGACAACCAGAATGGTGGCTTCACAGTCTTTGGCAGGATAATTGGTGATGGCATGGATGTCGTCGATGCAATCGCTGCTCAGCCGATCCGGGATTTCGGTGGTGCTTATTCAGATACGCCAACAAGAAACTACAACGGCACAATTAATGCCAATATCTTTATCACCCTCGACAACATTTCAGTGGCAGTGCCCAGTGACTTTGATGGCGATGGTACCGTCGACGAAACTGATACTGACGATGACAATGATGGCGAACCCGACGAGACCGACGCATTTCCTTTCGACGCCGAAGAAACGTCAGATTTTGATGGTGACAACACTGGCGACAACGCAGACACTGACGATGACAATGACGGAGTTGCCGATGACGATGACAGCTTCCCTTTTGATGCAACAGAGTGGACTGATTCTGACTCCGACGGCACGGGCGATAATGCGGACGAAGACAACGCGACCGCAGCAACTGCCTACCTCATTACAACCTCCAACAGTGCAAACTTTACCGTGCTGCACATCATCAATTCATCGGCTGCGCCGCAACGGTTCACCGGCTC
>JABHYO010000068.1 GCA_018656865.1 Gammaproteobacteria bacterium
AATTCGAATCCGCTACCGGTTTCAGCCGGCTCGACAATGTAGTCGATCTTGGCGAACTGGCCGGCACCGCCGGTCTGCTTCTTGTGGGTATAGCTGTCTTCAAGAAGTCGCGTCAACGATTCACGATAGGCGACCTGGGGTGCGCCGACGTCAACTTCAACGCCGTGGGTCCGCTTGAGGATATCAACTTTAATATCGAGGTGCAGTTCACCCATACCCTTGATGATGGTCTCACCGGACTCCTGGTCTGTTTCAACCCTGAAGGACGGATCTTCCTGGATCATCTTGCCAAGTGCGACGCCGAGTTTTTCCGAAGCGGTCTTGTCCTTCGGGTGGATGGCGATGGAAATCACCGGATCCGGGAACACCATGGGTTCCAGGGTTGCCGGTTGTTTAGGATCACACAGGGTGTGGCCTGTCCGGGTGTTCTTCATACCGATCAGGGCGACGATATCACCAGCCTGAGCGGAGTCGAGCTCAATTCGCTCATCTGCATGCATCTCGACGATTCGACCGATTCGCTCGGTCTTGCCGGTAAAGGTGTTGAGGGCGCTATCACCTTTCTTGATGGTGCCGGAGTAAATTCGAGTAAAGGTCAGGGCGCCAAAGCGATCATCCATAATCTTGAATGCCAGCGCGCGTAGCGGCGCAGCCGGGTCGATTGTGGCCACTTTACCGGTTTCGTTTCCTTCTAGGTCGATCTCAGGCTGCGGTTTCACCTCGGTCGGGTTCGGCAGATAGTCGACGACAGCATTCAGCAGTGGCTGGATGCCTTTGTTCTTGAAAGCAGAACCACAGTAGGTTGGGAAGAAGTCGAGGGCGATTGTACCCTTGCGAACGCAGTTCTTGAGCGTGTCGAGGTCAGGCTCTTCACCTTCCTCGAGATACACCAGCATGGCGTCATCGTCCTGCTCGAGTGCAGTTTCGATCAGCTTTTCCCGGAACTCTTCGACCTTATCCACCATGTCGGCGGGGACGTCTTCCACGGTGTACTGGTCGGGGTCGCCGGAGTCATCCCAGATCCAGGCTTTACGGGTCAGCAGATCAACCACACCGACAAAGTCGTCTTCAGTGCCGATTGGCAGGGTCATGACCAGCGTCCTAGCGCCGAGAACTTTTTCAATCTGTTCTGTGACACGATAAAAGTCAGCGCCGAGGCGGTCGAGTTTGTTGACGAAGATGATTCGAGCGACTTCAGAGTCGTTGGCATAGCGCCAGTTGGTTTCTGACTGAGGCTCAACGCCGCCGGACCCACAAAAAACACCGACGCCACCGTCAAGCACCTTCAGGGATCGATAGACCTCGATGGTGAAGTCAACGTGACCCGGCGTGTCGATAATGTTTAGACGATGATCAGCCCAGAAGGCGGTGGTTGCAGCGGACTGGATGGTAATACCGCGTTCCTGCTCCTGCTCCATGAAATCGGTTGTTGCCTCGCCGTCGTGAACCTCACCCAGTTTGTGGATCTTGCCTGTTAGCTTCAGGATCCGCTCGGTTGTGGTGGTTTTACCTGCGTCTACATGGGCAAAAATGCCGATATTTCGATAATTCGTTAAGTCAGTCATCACAATGGTTCGTATGTCATCAATTTTATGGTTTTCCCCAGTGAAAAGGGGCAGGGGGGCGCTGCCAGCGCGGGGCGCATAATATATGAATGGCCGTCTTTGTTCTATAGTAGAAAGCGATAAAAAAGGCAGAATCGGGCAGCTGGTCCTGCAGGGCGCTAACTCATTGAAAAACATGCAATTCAGCGAGCCGGCAATCAGAAATCTTGGCGGAGTTTTATTTGAACCCTTATCTCAAGAAAATGGGCTTCGAGACCGATGATCGGGTACTGATTACCCACGTCGATGACATGGGTTAAGGCATACATCGATGACGCTGGAATCAGGCACATTGGTTACCGGGAACTGTTGTCCGGGCTCTAGCCGACCCCTTGCGCCGAGCATGGCGCCCAGACATGTGCCGGACTCTGACTGTCATTGGGTGCTAAGAGAACTTGGGTCAAACCAGATTGGAGATGTGTAGGCTCGCTCCTGGATCACATCCGGGTAGTCCTGGGCGTTGTCTATCCCAAGCGCAGATCGGTCGAGTAGCGAATGGCGTGCTGTGAGAATCTGAAGTACACGCGCGTAATAGAATGCTGGAATCGAAGGATCGAAATCCGGGTCGCTCCAAAATGTGAGCAGCTCCGGATCTCCTGAATCGCCCAGGGTCTTTCCGGTCCTGCGATTTACTGTGTCCGGTAGCGGCGTGAGCTTACCGTTGCTGTCAATTTCACGATCGTCTGACCACGCTACATTGTAGATTTGTTCCCTTGGCTTACCATCTGCATCAATCCAGCCTTTGATAATCTGGATGCGATCAAGATTATCGCCGAGGGGGTCTCGGCTTGCGTGTACGAGAAAGGAAAGTGGCGCTGACTGAGACTCAGCCTGCGTGGTTAAATTGCTACCCATCGGTACTCCCTTTTCGTATCCGGATGTTGCGATCATGGGAAGATCAGCTTCTGAAAAGTCCCAACCTCCGAAAAAGCGAACCGTTATCCTGGTGCCTGTGGTTGCATAAACCTCGCGGCGGAACATCGCATCCATAATGGCGTCCCGGGTGTTTTCTGTCGCCCAGACAGCTGCCAGTCCGGAGGCTGACATGGTCCAGCCCGAAGCGCTGCCGAGGCCATGGCTTGTCTTGTTCTCGGGGATGGAATCGTTCGCATACTTGCCCCAGAAATTGGGTTCCTCTGCCGTCGACATACCGGTATGGGAGTCTGTCGATCCGATCATGCCGATTTTAAATGGGTTCACGCCGATTTTCTGGCCCAGTTCCAGCCCAGTCTTCAGAGCAGATCGGACGTAGTCGCCGGGTTTCACGGCATAGGGTTCACTTTTCTTGGAGAGATAGTAGGGATAGGTCTCGAACTTCGCGAATGCATCATCAGGAGATAGCAGTTCGTGGGTTTCCGAGTCGCCTTTTATTTGCGTCATTTCGACAATCGGTTCATAACGCAGGCGACGTTCAGCGTAGTCGCGCTCGATCGTATCACCCCGCAGTGTTTTATCATCGAACATCAGGCCTTTACTGATGTTTGAATTGTGGGGGATGGCAATGAACCTTACACCAGTGTCTGTCTCGGTCTTGTCGAGCCATTGCCAGAGATCTTCAGGAAATGGGCTGTCTGTCGATGCAAATGGCAGAAACTTTTGTCCAGAAGTCGTATTGGCATTTGAGACGACGACACGATGCAGGTTGGCGCTGCCGGGTTGAGATGACCACTCCCATCCGGCGAAGGCGGTGAATTTGCCTGGATTGTTGTGCTCATCTGCAGTTTCGAGCAGTGCATGCCAGGCGTTGCGTTGTGAACCCAACGCGCCGGGAATCAGATCGGGTAGGTCTTCATTCCAGCGCAGCGCGAGTTCGCGGGGGTTTCCTGGTTTTGGCAGAATGTCAGAAAAGTATGCTGGCCCCTCGCCCCTGTCAATAACATCTCTGATTTCCCATTCGCGGTACCAGAGCACGAGTTGTTCAATGGGGCCGGGATTCTCTAGTCCGATACCTTCATTGTAGATGTCCTTGATACCGCCGAGGAATTCGGCATGATCCGATACCACGAGGAAGTCCAGGGGTGTTGCCAGTTGCACGCGCGATCGGTTGTAGGCGTGTATGACGGGTTCACCCTTAGCGAAACGATAGGCGTCTACCGGGGTTACGGAGAGATTGCCGTTCAGAAATGCATCAAAAGAATTATTGGTGTGCAGATGTGTATCGCCCCAGAGCAGTTGACGTGGTTCTGCGTTCGTGTCGACATCCGCTGCGAGAATCGGTGAGCTTGATCCGATGAAGAAAGCCAGCAGAGCAGTGAAGGTGATGTGGTTATTCATGATGGGACACCGTTTTCGAATACATTAATGGCTTTGTTGAAAGGTACCTGTCTTGCTTCGTCGTAGCCAGAGGCCGCCCTGACCTCTTTCTGCCAGAGGACATCCGCTTCCGAGAAAGGGAGCAAGGTCATTGTTGTATTTCTATCCGCCTGGCCAAGAGAATCGAAAGCTTCTCTCAGTTGTTCAAGACAATACACACGATAGCGAGAAACAGGCAACGTTTTGTAGTCACAGCCCTGAACGGTCATGTCGAACCTGGTCCGGTCTGCATGATAGGCGAGTGCATTTGCCGTGAGCTGTACAAGATGGGTTTCGCAGACCTCCTGCAAGAGTGGCAAAAGGTCATCAGGCACAACGGGGACAAAGGATGCCACCGGTGCATGATGACGGGCATTCCACATTCGACCCAGCCAGTCGAATACCAACGGTGCTTGGTCTCGCATAATGTCTGCAGGAGTCGGATCCTGGCCAAAGTGGCGCAGCATGGGTCCCATCAGGCCAAAGTCAGCGATTGACGGTGACTGACCCAGAAGAAAGGGTCTCTCTGAGAGCGCACCGGACATATGTGTAAGGATCTTGCGATAGCCTGACTCAACGTGGCCGCGTGTCTCTTCGGTAACGCCGTCCCGGAGAACAAAACCGGTGCGCTGACGTCGCTTGATCATCTGACGTCTGAGGAACCTCGGTATCTTCAGGTGGCTGGTGAGTTCGTCGGTGAGGATCCGGGATAGCAGTTCACGGTCATGCTCATAGCTCCAGCGGTAGTGCATGGCTGCCCGCCACAACCATTCATCGGCATAGTCTTCGATCAGCTGTGCAACGAATCGAACGACCGGGTTTTCAGGCAGAATGCCTGGCTCTGGGTGCTCCCGTTCGAGCTGCAGCAGTATTGGCGTGGTGTCTGACATCCAGCGGCCATCCTCGCGTTCAACCATTGGGTGTTGAATGGTGCCAACGTTCTCCCTGATGCGGCGGGCATCTTTATAGGGAGATGCTCTCTCGTAATCAATACCCTTGTAGCGAAGATAGGTTTCGAGCTTGCCAGTGTAGTAAGAAACACTGGCCCCATAGACCTTCATAGTCTTCTCCTTCCTTGCCGGACATCTAACTTTAGTACATTGATAGCACATTGATCGAATCAGTAACATATATGAGAGTGGTCAACACCTGTGTGACAGAACCTGTAAAAAACAGGTAAAGTCTGACCCATTTCCGATTTGAGAAGTTTGCGAATGAAGAAGCGTTATGATCGACCACCCCTGCTGGAGCTGACTCGCCCGAGCAACCTTGACATCGTCAATGTGGATGATTTCATCTACATATCCAAGGATGTGTCCAACAGCAATCTTGTCACGACCAGCGAGGGTGATGTCCTGGTCAATGCAGGCACACTCGAAGGCGGGGGCCGGCATAAAAAAGAATTTGCATCGTATCGCCGGGGCAAGTTGCCCTACGCCATCATCACGCAGGGACATCCGGATCACTTCGGCGGATTGGCCGATCTGAAGGAAGATGACACCGAGGTCATCATGCAGGCCAACAACCCGGAAGTCAGAGATTACTGGAGCAAACTCGGCCCCTTTTATGGCGAGGGGTTATATCGCGCCTTTTTGGGAGGCCAGCCGGGAACGCAACGTGATACCAGCAGTCAATGGGGGAATGCTACTGAACAACCCACGGATATTCTTTTCCGTGATGAGTACAGCTTTAGCCTCGGCGACCGAGATTTCGAGCTTCACTCAACCCCTGGCGGTGAAACGACGGACTCCTGTATCGTCTGGATGCCAAACGAGCTAGTTGTCTTCACCGGCAACCTGTTTGGTCCCATGTGGGTAAATGTACCTTTTATCAACACGCTTCGCGGTGATCGGATTCGGTCGGTTGTACAGTACATCGCTGACGTTGAAAAAGTGCGAGCTCTGAAACCGGAGATTCTCATCACGGGTCACGGCGACCCTATTCGTGGGGCAGATCTGTTGCAGGAGAAGCTCGTGCATCTTCGCGATGCCGTGCAATTCATCCACGACTACACGATCGATGGCATGAATGCAGGTAAGGACGTCTATACCTTGATGCGAGACATCCAGTTACCCGACGGGCTTGAACTCGGGCAGGGTCATGGCAAGATCGCCTGGGCAGTGCGCGGCATATTCACCTACTACAATGGATGGTACGACCGTACAAATCTTGCCGATATGTACCACCTGCCACTTCGCGCCATGGGGCGTGATCTGATCGAACTGGGCGGTGGACCGGATGGATTTGTCGAACGTGCAGGAGATTACGTAAAAGAGGGCGAACCTTTAGAGGCACTCCACCTGACCGATCTGGTGCTGCAGGTCGAGGACGATCACCGGGGCGCCCTTGCTGTGCGTAAAGAGGCGCTTGAGATCCTGCTCGACTGGAGCGGTAATGAAAATATGGCCGAAACCATGCAGTTGACCGGTGCCATTCAGTCCATCAGTGACAAACTGGCGTCTGAATCCTAGCAGTCGACTGGACCCGCTAAATTTTGGCCAGGCGTCCGCCGTCGATCAGGACAATGTCGCCCGTGTGATATGACGAACAGTCGCTCGCAAAATAGGCAGCGATACCTTCCACATCCTCGATGGTTGCCACTCTCGGTATGGGATTTGCCTCGGCGTAGCCAGCCTCGTTTGCGCTGGCTATATCATCCCCCACCTGACCCCTGAGCAGCTCGGTTTTTGCCAGTCCGACGGCAACCATGTTGGCTCTTATGCCGTAGGGGGCAAATTCCAACGCTGCTGTCTTGATTAGTGAAGCGGTGGCGGCTTTAGAGGCACCATAGTGCGGCATCCCGGGCACACCCCGAAAAACAGAGACACTGCCGCAGGCGATAATAGATCCTCCAGTCGCCCCGGCCTCAGCCAATTTAACCATCTGCCGGCCTGCTTCACGGATCGTGAAGAAGCTGCCATTGAGATTGACGTCCATCACAGAATCAAACTGATCCGAACTGAGATCCAGGAAGGAAGGGACCATCTCGGTAAACCCTGCGTTGACCACCACGCAGTCCAGTCGACCCATCTTTTCAACTACTGACTGCATGCCAGCTGTGACGGCATCCTCATCTGATATGTCGATAGAGGCGGTCTCGACTTGTACGCCCAGCTTTGAAAGCTCCTCAGCCGCCAGGGTATTGTTCTCTTCATTGCGGCCCCAGATCATCAGATCGGCACCACACTTCGCAAGGCCCTTGGCAAATCCCAGGCCCAGGCCCGTATTGCCACCAGTGACAAGCGCGACCTTACCGGTCAGATCGAATAGGTTGTGGTTCATTTTTTGTCCCTTGTATAAAGTCTTTAGATTCTTTCAGCGACGGGGGTCGAGCTGAGGATATCGTTCGTAGTAGAAGTCGAAGCGTTTATAGAGATCTTCCTTAGAGAGGTCGAAATCAGCTTCGATGTCGTAGATGAGTCTACCGTGCTTACCTCTCTTATTTGCGTTCATATAGTCGATGATCTGCTGCTCAGCCTGGGCAGTGAGAGGGATGCCCGCCTTCTCATATACCCGTCTCGTCATCGCCATATCGTCCTGCATGAATTCTGGAAAAAGCACATCCATGGTCTGCTCAGAAGGTAGAAGATCGATGTCCCGAACACAGGCCCGGAGCAATCTCTCGACCCGATCAAGCCAGTACTCTCCGATTTCCTTCATGTGGATCACATCATTGCGGATGCGTGAATTGTAAGCCACCAATGTAGCGGCCGAGCTGAATACCTCGATAGGGTCGCGGTGAGTAATCAAAAACAGCGCGTCAGGGAAGTTGTTGTGCAGGGGAATGAGCTGCTCCAGGTGCTGTGGCGTCTTGGTCACCCATTTTTTCGGAGTCAGGTCACCGCCGGATTCATCTCCGAAGCCGTTGCCGCTGTAGTAGCTGAGTACTTTCAACATGGTTTTCAAAAAACCATAGTGAGGTGTCTGGTCATGGGCCAGGTAGTAGTCTCGCCAGCGGGGAACGTGGGCCATCCACTCCAGTACGTAGGACATGAAGTCGATATCGAGGAGTTCGATGTCCTCCTGAACATGATCCGGGTGCATGTCATGCATATTTTTCATCAGCGGCAGCATGGCGTCGGTCCCGGCATAGGCCTCACAGCAGCGTACGTGACGTGGATCTGTTGTATCGTGGGTGACTGGCTCGTCTGGACTGGGGACAGGCTGTTTACTTTCCCAATAGGGCATGGACCGAAATCGCGTGTCCGCTGCAATCATGCTCAGCAGATGGGTGGTACCGCTGCGGGGCAGCCCGGCAATCATGATTGGCTTTTTAATCTCGATTTCATGAATTTCCGGGTGCCTGTTCAAGGCGTCTATAACCCGCAGACGGCTGGAAGCCTGCCCCACCTTTGTATTGAAGACACCGATGCGTCCCAGATTGTTGAGCCAATCATCCTCCCGGGTTGCCTGGAGCTGTTCTTCGAGATGCACCTTGAATCCGTTGTCACCGAAATCGCTGAGCCCTGTCGCCTGTCTTGCTGCTTCCAAAACAGCATCGACGGACAGATTGATTTTGGCTTTTTCCGCATTGGCGATCGCATTCTTCTGCAGATCGCTAAGGATGGGGTTAGCCAGGTCTGTGATTCGAATGTCGTTCATAAATAGCCGCTAGTGGCTGTATCCTCGGATGCTTTGCCCTCAGCCACTCAGCTGAGATGGATTCGACTCGACAATGATACTCGAAGACACGACCTGAAAGAGATCGGTCATGCGACCGCGTTCGTGCCAGTCTTTAATGGCTTCAGCCAGTCTTGATTTGGCCTCTTCCTGATCCAGTTCCGCTTCGACGATGCTGAGATAACTTGCATCGATTTGCTGAGATTCAGGATCATTGACAAGTTGCTCGTCAGTGAGCCGATAGCGGATGCAGGAGGAGAAACCCGGGATAGACTCTACATCTGGGATGTGAATCGCATCGTACCAGTCGCTGAGTTCCTGTTCTCTCTCCGCATCCCTGCAGACCGTATAGAAAAGAAAGATAGTCTTCGCCATGCCATACCTCCGCTAGGGATCGTTTCCCTCAACTAGAGGCAGTGATTCGTCCATTACCCACTCACTCATTGAACCATCGTAGACGGCAACATCTTCCTTGCCGAGCAACAGGCAGGCGAAGGAGTCAATGGTCGCTGAAATGCCGCCGCCGCAGTACGTAATGATTCTGCGATCATCCAGCAGGCCAGCTGTTGCGAGTGATTCTCTGATGACCGCCGGAGCGCGAAATTTCCCATCCTCCAACATACTGTTGTAGAACACGTTGACGCTGTTGGGAATGTGACCGCGACGACCGTAGTGATGATTTCCGGTTCCAGCGTAGACTTCCGGGGAAAGCGCATTGACGGTGCAGATTCGCGCATCGTCAATGGCGGAAACAACATCGCTCTGATCAACAAAGCGATGGGGAAGGACCGACGATGTCCAGTTTTCACTGGCATAAGTATTGGATTCAACAGAGCAGCCCAACCCTGCCTCCTTCCATGCCTCAATGCCGCCATCGAGAATAGCGACCCTCTGATGTCCACAATAATGTAGCAGCCACCATGCGCGTGTCGCCCACATGGTCAAGCCGCTTGAGTAAAAAACCACTTCACAGTCAGCATTGATTCCAGCATCCGCAAAAGCCTGAATCAGTAGACTGTCTGGCAGACGCGTGAAGCCAAGCGCGCTGCTGGTATCAGATAGCTGCGCCACCTGATTAAGGAATGCAGCACCTGGAACGTGCCCCTCGTCATAAGTCCCTTGGCCGGACTCAGCCTGGTACCCACCCTTTGGGTTTGGGATAAGATGAACGGCGCAATCGAAAATCCGTAAGTTTTCGCTTTCCAGTTTTGCGGAAAGTTCCTCTGCGGAAATGAGATATTCTGGATGCGCAAATGTCATAGGAGTAACAGTGAAATACGGGATCATTAATCTACCACAAACACTTCGCGCGCGCGGATCGGATCATCCAGTGAATTGTTGTCAGGTCACGCCACGGAATCTACAATCAAATGCCCAACAACAAAGAGCCGGATTACGGCAAACAGGCAGGTGCTGATGAAGTATTTGAGGTTAATCGCAACAGTCTTGGTTATCAGCAGTCTGGCCTGGCAGGTCACATTCGCAGAAGAGCCGCGCCAGCGCCTCTCCGAGCCTCGGGTCCTGCCGGTCCCGGAAAGTGAATGGACGCAAGCTCGGAAAGACGCGGCCAAAAAAGGTCCGCAGTACAACATAATGACCACGATGGCTCGGCATCCTGAACTCGCCAAAACATGGGGGCAGTTCGCTGGGTATATTCTCCGCCGATCGACACTTCCCGATCGACACCGAGAACTGGTGACACTGCGTATCGGCTGGTTGTGTTACGCGGAGTACGAGTTCGGTCAACATACTCGTCTCGGCAAGGAAGCCGGACTGAGTGAGGAGGAAATCCTGCGAGTTACGAAGGGTCCCGATGCCGCTGGCTGGACAGACTTTGAGCGAGTGCTGCTGACCGCAGTAGATGAGCTTTACACGGATTCCTTTATCAGCGATGCGACATGGGAAGGGCTGGCTGCGGAGTATGGCGTACATCAGATCATGGACATGGTCTTCACGGTCGGTGAATACAACATGGTCTCCATGGCGCTGAACACGTTTGGTGTCCAGCTTGATTCGGGGATTCCGGGATTTCCAGACGAAGCAGATAAGGACTCTGGAATCAGGCGCAACCCAATCATTGAATCCTCTGAGTAAGAATTTCGACGACGATGAAAGCCTCAGTTGAGCGTCTTCTAGTAAATTACATCAGTGCGATGGCAATCATCGGACTGGTCTATGTTTACTATCAGTTCAATTCGTATTACCTGGGATTTTTTTCTTCGACCCATGTCTGGCCATGGTTTGAAATAAGTGATCAGGCGCTTTTCAACTATGTGGTTATTGCATTTGCGGTGTTGCTACCACCCTATTACGCCACCTTCGATGACAGGCACGAAACCAAGTCAGCGCTGTTCTGGCGGGCTGTTTCCCACATCGGCAGGCGGTCACCTGATGAGAAAGAGAAAGTTGCCGTACTGGCAACAATAGTCAAAGCATTCTTCCTGCCGTTGATGACGGCCTGGTTTTTTGCCAACGGTGCTGAATTCTTGCGGCACACAGAAAGGTTTTGGCAGGATAGAACTTTTTTTGTTCATGGCTATTGGATGTTGTTCAATCTGCTCATTTTTATTGATGTGGCCTTTTTTACACTAGCCTATTCGATTGAGCATCCTCGATTAAGGAACGAAATTAAATCCGTTGAGCCGACGTTGTTCGGGTGGGCTGTTGCAATCATCTGCTATCCACCCTTCAATGGCGTCACCAACCAGATGCTGGGCTGGTACAGCTCCGACTATCCTGAAATCCACAATATCTGGCTGCGATCACTCAGCGGTGCCTTGATTCTG
Organism: Gammaproteobacteria bacterium; assembly: GCA_018656865.1. Taxonomy (GTDB): domain Bacteria; phylum Pseudomonadota; class Gammaproteobacteria; order Pseudomonadales; family Azotimanducaceae; genus UBA9659. The sequence continues at coordinate 11,303 of JABHYO010000068.1, forward strand.
GTTCTTATGAGTATCTATGTGTGGGCTACCATCGCGCTAAATATCAAAGCCAGCAATCTAACCAATCGTGGCATTGTGACGGGCGGGCCCTATGCGTACATCCGACATCCGGCGTACGTCTGTAAGAATCTTTCCTGGTGGATAGGGGCCATTCCCATTCTCATTGTGCAATACCATAGAGGCTTCTCTGAATTGCTGTATGCGTTATTTTGTGTTCTCGCCTGGAGCGTCATTTACTATTTGCGAGCGGTGACTGAAGAGCGGCATCTGATGAGAGATCCTGACTACCAGACGTACTGTGAAACCGTACCAGCCTTTGTGCCGGGCAGGCTTAAAAAAATATTCCACCGCTAACCTCTCTCTGCCTGATCGTTCACCGGCCCTGAAATAACTGGCCATAGACTCTCTGGTGTTTAAACTGTTTAGTAAGAGAAGTGCAATTTCATTGGGGGCAGGTCATGACTTTGCCAGAAGTAAGACCGGTTGAAGCAGGGGAGATAAACCGTCTCGTCGATGTGCTTTTGCTTGCCTTCGGCGCAGACCCGATGGCGCGTTTTGGTATGCCGTCCGCGAGTCAGTATATGCAGGGTATGCGACGAGTATTCGAAGGTTTCGCGGTGCCTGCTGTAGCTAGCCAGACGGCTTTCACCGTGGGTAACTTTGGCGGTGCAGCTTTGTGGACGCCACCGGGTATAGGCCACTCGAATGAGGCCTTCGAAGGCGCGACGCAGTATATCGATCCCGGTAGAACCAGAGCCTTTATCCAGCTACTAGGTGAAATGGAGGCTTCTCATCCAGAGGAAGATCACTGGTATCTGGCCTTTATTGGTATTGATGTGAACCAGCAAGGTACCGGCTACGGTGCAGCTCTGATGCAACATGCACTCGAGAAGATTGATGAGGAAGGGGCGGTGGCCTACCTTGAATCGTCCAATCTGAAGAACCCACCCTTTTATGAGCAGTTCGGTTTTGAAGTGGTTCGACGCATCGAAGTGAAGAACGCACCACCGGTTTTCCCTATGGTGCGGCCAGCAAGAGTTTAATTAAGCACTTAACCAATAAAAAACCGATTACCTGAAGACGGCCGGTAGGTGATTGTGAAACAATCTGTCAATTCAAACTGACAGGATGAGTTCTATGTCTCGAGTACTGACTGAAGCCGACGAGCTGCCACGCCATCAAACACTGGATACTTTCAATACGGTGGCCAATCCAAGCCCAGAGTGGAGTGACGGCTACTGGTTCTGCATCGGAGATCCCGCAGGAGAGGTAAATCTCATTACTGCAATCCGGTTGTACCACAATACCAATGTGATCGACGCTTATGCCATTGCAAGCACCGCTGATGGCAAACAGTACAATCTAAGAGCCTCGCGCCGATTGCGACCACGGATCGATGACATTGCGGTAGGGCCCTTTTGGCAGGAAATCATTCAGGGGCTGAAGACCATCAAAATCGGGTGTGATGCCAATCCACACGGTATCGAATTCGATATTCTCTGGGAGAGTCTGACACCTCCCTATGACGAGGCGACAACCTCACGACACTACCGGGACGGTCGTCTGGTTAGCGAGCGCTCGAACTATGTACAGGTCGGGAATTTATCTGGGCGGGTAAAGCTGGGTTCAAAGGAATGGACATTTTCCAAGGAAGATGGCTGGGCCGGGGCACGTGACCATTCCTGGGGTATGGGGCACACCGGCGTTGGCGAGAAACCCAATCCCTATGGCGCGCCACCGCTCCCTGCAGATAACAAGAGGCTCGGTTGGGGCGGACCGGGTATGCGTCACTGGGCGCTGGTAATGTTTCGGGATAGATCCCTTTTCTATGCATTCATGAGAAATCCCGACGGAAGTTACTCGGCATCCGGGACCGGGGCCAAAGGTGGTAGCCCGGTACACAGTAGGGTCGATTACAGTTATGGCGATGGGCGTGATGGCTTTGCGCATGTCGATGTGAGCGCGGAGGATCATCACTGGGTGGACGGCTGGCCGTTATTGGATAATGGCAAGATTAATCTGGTCGGACCAGACGGTAGTGTTGAACGCTATCAGGTAGATGTCGTCAGCAAGCCTGTGTACATGCAGGGTGGTGGCTACTGGAGCGGTTGGAGCGATGGTCTTGGTCGTGGAGTCTACCGGGGTGAAGAGTATGTCGAGGGTGAAATCTGGGATGTCTCTCACCCGGTGATCGTAATTGACGAAGACGGCAATGAGTTGCCGCCAATCCCTGCCGGTCAGGCCTATTCGGAGGTATATGCCCGCTACACCAACCTGGATGATCCGACCGATGTTGGCCTTGGACTCCTGGAAGCTGCAGTCATCGGGGAATACGAGGGCGTTAAGGGCCGCTGAGTGGCGACTACCCGGTCGTGGGTAATCGCATCAAATGATTGCCGCAGTCGACGGGTACAACCTGACCCGTGATAGAGGATGACAAGTCGCTGGCGAGAAATACCGCAACGTCGGCGCAGTCGTCGACCGTGGTAATACGGGCCAGAGGTGTTTCATTGATGAACGCTTCCGAGATGGGAGTACTGCTGTCGAGATCGACCCGGGCGTCGTCCACAGGAGTCATGCCGCCGTAGGCGTTCATTGCCGTTGGCACGAACGTAGGTGCAAGCGCGTTGACTCTAACCTGGGCGGTACCATACTCGCGAGCGGCAATCTTGGTGACGAAGTTCGCTGCTGCTTTGCAGCCGGAGTAGGGTGAGAGCCCCATTGGAACCATGATAGCTGTTGCCGAGGTTATGTTGATAAGGGAGCCGCCACCGCCAGCGGCGTGGGCGTTAGCCATGTGCTTCATAAAATAGTAGCTACCGAAGAATTGGACAGCGGCGACCTCATGTAAAAGTTCGGGTGTGATGTCTGCGATCATCGAGGGTTTGTTAAGGCCCGCGGAGTTTATGCTGAAATCCAGACGACCCCATTTTTCTGTCGCGGCATCGGCGAGTGCCTTGACGTCATCGTACTCGCTGGCGTCGCATCGCATAGGGTGGGCACCTATTTGTTCGGCGAGTTTTGCCAGCTGATCTTCACGACGCGCGGCGATAATCAACTCTGCGCCTTCCTCTACGAAACGCTCCGCGATGCGCCAGCCAATACCGCTGGATGCGCCTAGAATGATGCCAACCTTTCCGTCAAGAATTCCCACTATGTACTCCGGTGTGTTTTAAGAATGATGTGTTTTAAGAATGCAATTATGTTGACGCACAAAATGAAATCGTGATTCCATCCAATTGTTGTCAAGTGATCGTCAGGTTGCGCACTCTAACATGTTATACTTTTCAGTTGTACTTTGAGGATCGCGTGCAACGCAGGAGAAAAGCAACATGGCAGTAACAGAAGCAGAAATTGAGATTGGTAGGAGACTGTTCGTTGAAGGTTGGGGTGGCGATACACCTGAAGCGCCATTACAGTTCATGACCGAAGATGTGGTGATGCGTGACATTCTTGGCCATCCGGAGGAGATGCGGGGTTATCAGGATGTAATGGATTTCTGGGGCAAATCCGCAGGGCACCTTAAGGTACCGCCGGAAGAAATTTTCGTTAACGAAAATGGACTTTCGATGACCTGGATGGCCTATGTTCGTATTCGCGATGATGCTCATGGAGAGGAAAACATTGGTAAGTGGTTGTGCGGTGAAGGCATGTCCCGGCTGGAATTTAAAGGCGGGCTGGTCTGTCTCGAGATTGATTATTGGGCAGGACCGCAGGGCATGTGCGATGACTGGGAGGCACACCTGAAGGCGCGTGCTGACATGTCCCAGGCGGAACGCGGCCGGATTACTGGCGGAACGATAGACGGTCTGTAACCAGTAGGATATTGACATGACTTTACCGGTCCCTCCATCAACGGAGATTATCCTGCGTAATAGTATCGCTACAGTACGTGACGTTTTGCTACCGGCTGTTGGCGATGATGAGTGGGCAAAATTCAACGCAGGACTGCTTGAAGGTGCGCTGCAGTATGCCCTGGAATCGCTGTCGGAAGATCGAGCTGGCAGTCACCGCCAACATCTTGCGGAAGCGCTTGGGGGGCTTGCCGATCGAGTTAAGACAGAAGGTGATGCATCACTTCAACTTGCGCTCGAGATTGAATCTCCATTCGAAGCGGCTTCAGCTGTTCTCATCTGGGTTCAAAACAATCCCGGCACTCTGGCCGATGACCTTCAACAGGTACTGCATGCCGAACTGTTTGCCCAGTTGGACGAGGAGCTTAAGGCTGCAATGCCGATTATGGGCGCTTTTCAGCGAGGCATGAGGGGCGATCTGTGAATCAAGCTGAACGACATAAGCGACTTTCTGGGTATCTGGTTGAGCCCTTGCAGGCTACTGGTGGGGTTTCGATAACCGCTGAACATCGGATCGCCATGGGCCAGTCCCGAGCCATGTATATCCTGGATCTTGAGTATTCGGACGTCTCGGGACCACGAACGCGCAGAGTGGTAGCGCGTGTGGAACAGCATGGACATCTGGGATCGGATTCCCGGGATGAGGTTGCCGGCATGCGAGCGCTCCACGCCAGCGGCTTTCCCGTGGCCAATGTTATAGCCTACGAGGAATCAGATGCGCTGCTGGGTCAGCCATTCTTCGTCATGGATTTCGTCGAGGGCGTGAGTACCTGGTCAGAAGATACTGCGGACGAATATGTGCTTCGACTTCACGAATTACACTCCCTGCCGATTGACGATATCGATTTCCTTGAACCAGTTTCGGATGGTAAGGGCGCCGCACTCCAGGAAGTAGAACGTTGGTACAACACTTATCACACGCACATTGTCGATGAGCCATCGCCGCTGCTTGAAGAGGCCGCGCAGTATCTCCGTAATCGGGCACCGGATAACGACCGGGTAACCCTGGTTCACGGTGATCCCGGGCCAGGCAACTACCTGCATCACGAGGGTAGAATTACGGCTCTTGTCGACTGGGAGTTCATTCATCTAGGTGATCCCTATGATGATTGGGCTTACCTGATCTGGATGAGGGGCGCGCATGCGCTCACAGAGGATCAGTGGATTGAGAAAATCGAAGCCATTGCCGGGTATCGATTAGATCTCGAACGCCTTCACTACTGGAAGGCGGTGAATTTTCTGATGGGGGTCTGTATTGACCAGACATCTCATCGCATCTACGTGGATGGGTCGAATCCAGCACCTAACTTGCTGGCGATCGCGACGGGCGTGCACCTTTCTGCGTTGAAGCGGCTCTGCGATACTGTATTCGACTGACGGCCTATTTGGCGCGCGCGTGGTCGAGAGGTGGAAGTGACAATCGACAAATCAAAAACAAATTGGGATGTTGTGGTCGTTGGCGGCGGCCCCGGCGGCGCTCTTGCGGCAAAGCGGTGTGCTGAAGCCGGGCTCGATACTCTGCTCCTTGAAAAACGCCGGATGCCAAGGGACAAGGTTTGTACAGGTATGGTCATGGCTCAATGGGGTCAGGACATTGTGCAACAGGAATTCGGAGAGTATCCGGACTGGGTGGAGGAAGAGACCATATACCTCGCCGGCTATGCACTGCACGTACCGGGAGCGGAAACTCTGAGTCTGGATATAAGGACTCCGACCACCTGGAGGCATACTCTGGATACCTGGATGTGCGAATCGGCCCGAGATGCCGGTGCGGAGATCTGGGACAACGCACGACTCAGTGATCTGAAGCAGGAAGCGGGCCGCTCGGTACTGCAGATCAAAATTGGGGCCGAGCTGTTCGAATTGGAAACGCAGTTTGTGATAGGCGCTGACGGGGCATTTTCGACGGTTCGAAACCTGATCTACCCTGAGTTCAGACCACCAATACGGGTAGGCTATCGTGTCTACTTCGAAACTCTAGTGGATTTACCGTCTGATCGATTCAACATGTTCACGGCTGGACTCGAAGAAATTTTCTTTGTCCACAACAAAGGTGATGCAATGCTGCTTGAGGGTGTGGCTCAGGAGGGTACCGTGGACGAAACCATCGAACGCTGCCGCCAGTACCTGATAGAAAATTATGCTTTAGACCCCGATATTAAACCCTCCTGGCGTGACGGCTGTGCTCAGCCTGTGGTTTCACCATTCCTATGGAACGGACAATTCAGACCCGCGGAAGGGAATGTTCTATTGGTCGGGGATGCCGCCGGTGTCAACGCACCGATCAGCGGTGAAGGGCTGACCATGGCATTGAAATCCGGCGTGCATGCTGCCGAAGCGGTAGTCGAAAGCCATCAAGGTAATGAACTGGCCGAAGGACCTTATCTGCGTAAGATTGATGAGATCCTCGAAGTGTTTCGTGAAATCTCGGCACATGGTCAGAGAATCGTCACAGCTCTCGAATCAGAGGATCCCAACGAATTTGCAGAGGCGATGCTGTCATCCTGGGATCGCTCTCTGAACGCGTTTTAGGGGTCTGTAGTTGGACTGCGAGCTGCCGGGAACGCAAAGTTCATTTCGCTGCTTTCAGTCGGTGAATGCCAGCGCTCGGTAATGGTTTTACGACGTGTGTAGAATCTGACGCCATCCGGTCCGTAAGCGGCGAGGTCGCCGAACCTTGAGTTCTTCCAGCCACCAAAGCTGTGATTGGCAACAGGTACGGGTAGCGGTACATTAATGCCGACCATACCGGCGTCGACTTCATCGGCAAACTGCCTGGCGGAATGCCCATCCCGGGTAAAGATACAGCTACCATTTCCATACTGATTGCCATTGACTATCTGCAGAGCATCGGCCGCGGTATCAACCCTGATGTGGCAGAGTACGGGTCCGAAAATTTCTTCATCATAGATCGCCATTCCCGGTCGAACATTGTCAAACAGCGTACCACCAAGATAGTAGCCGGGTTGTCGGTACATGGGGTGCTCCCTGCCATCGACCAGTAGGTCCGCCCCTTCATCGACACCGCTTTGGATCAGACTCAGTATCCGTTCCCGCTGAATTTCGCTATTCACAGGTCCCATGTCAGGGTTCCCTGTGCCTGCCCCGACATTCAGATCGTTGATTTTCCCTTTGAGTCGCCGGGTAATTTCGGTGGCGGTGTTCTTGCCGACGGAAATGACAACTGACAATGCCATGCATCGCTGTCCGCATGATCCGTAGGCGGCACCCATGATGGCATTGCAGGCAGATTCAACATCGGCGTCAGGTAAGACGATGGCGTGATTTTTCGCGCCACCAAGTGCCTGCACGCGTTTACCGCCCTCACTCGCCGCGGTGTAGATTGTTTTTGCGATCGGGGTCGAGCCGACAAAGCTGACTGCCTTTACTTCGGGGTGCTCCAACAAGAGGCGGGAGGAAGATTGATCGCCCTGCACGACATTCAGAACACCTTCTGGCAGTCCTGCCTTTGTAAAGAGTTCTGCAACCAATAACCCTGCTGTCGGCACTTTTTCTGAGGGCTTCAGGATGAAGCTGTTGCCGCAGGCTACGGCAAGAGGGAACATCCACATGGGTACCATCACAGGGAAATTGAAAGGTGTAATACCCACGCAAACGCCAACAGGCGCGTGTTCGCTCCAGCTGTCAATATCTGGTCCAACAAGCCTGCTGTGTTCACCCTTTAGGTGTTCGGCGATACCAATGGCGTATTCGATGTTCTCAATACCGCGCTGCAATTCTCCCCTGGAGTCCAGTAGCGTTTTGCCATGTTCCTCTGTGATCACGCTTACAAGTTCGTCGGCGTGATCTGTTACCAGTTGTTGAAATTCGCTCAAGACTGCCGCCCGTTTATGGGGCGGTGTGCGCTTCCAATGTTGATGTGCTGCGGTGGCTGAGTCGACAGCAGCGTTTACCGTTCTACTATCGGCAACTGCGACCGAAGCAACCTGGTTTCCGGTTGCAGGGTCGGTCACGCTGATCGATTGGGTGCCCCCTGAGATGCGCTTTCCATCAATAAAGTGTTCGACAGCTCTCATTGATATGCTGCTATTCCGGTTCCGAAACTCGGACAACTACCTTGCCCTCTACCTTACCGGAGGCAATATGCTGGATTGCGTCCAGGCCGTCTTCAAACTCAAAGACCTGATTGCCGACAACTTTTAATTTGCCATCGTTCCAGTACTTCATAAGACCCTGGTGGGCTTTGGTGTAGTAATCCGGGCTAAAACCCGTTGGCATCGCACCGATAAGTGAGACATTTCGTAGTAGTGTGTCGGAAATGTTGATTCGAGCCCATTCACCGCTCGCGAATCCGATTACAACAAATCGACCCTCAAAGGCGATAGCCTTGAAAGCAGAGCGCCCCGGCCTCCCACCCACTGGATCGAAAACCACGTCGACACCACGTTGTTGAGTGAGGTCCAGTGCTGATTGGGTGATATCCTGACTGCGGTGATCGATGACATCATCCGCACCGATCTCGAGGCAGAAGCGACTCTTCTCGGGACCCCCGGCCACCGCGATGACACGTGCGCCCTTAGCCTTGGCCAGCTGGACAGCGGCGCATCCGGAACTGCCTGAAGCGCCCAGGACCAGGACGGTATCGTTCTCGTCAATATTTGCCCGCTGGATTAAGCCAACCCAGGCGGTTTGATAGGGAATAAAAAATCCCGCAGCCTCCTCACTGGTCATGCTGTCAGGTATCTCATAGATGCCCTGCTCAGACATAAGACAGTATTCTGCCAGTCCGCCTCGTTGTGCCTGAAAGAGCGTAGGACCGAGTACACGTTTGCCAATCAATTTGGGGTCCACGTTCTCGCCAGCTTCAACGATGGTACCGGCTGCTTCCTGTGAGGGAACGAAAGGTAAAGGGGGGGTTAGCGGATAACTGTTTCTACATGAAAAAACATCCGGTAAGCCGAGGCCGGCCGCTTCAACTCTCACCTTTACCTGGTTGGCTCCGGCACTAAATGATGGCGCGCTTTCCTCAAACGCTAATACATCGACAGGCTCGCCGAAGCTCTTCACTTTCCATGCACGCAAATTGATCACCACTAATTCGACGTTAGACAGGCATCATAGTGCCACATCCAGGCCATGAGATCTTTTTATCCACTGATGATGGGAGGTTGTGGTGATCGTTGAGCCAAGCGGGGAAGTGTCACCTTTTTGACACTTCTGTATCAACGGTCAGGAGCGGGAAACAGGGGCACATCTATCGGCCCGACCATTGTCTTAGCTGGTTGCCTCGATCAGGGTTTCAAGCTCTTTTAGACGGCTGCTGATTCGTTCCGGCTTCTGGTTTCCTAGAAGAAGGATCAGGCGATCAACGCCCAGATCCTCATAGGCTTTAACCATGTCAGGTGTTACCTGATAGGGCGGAGTGATCACCAGTTGGAAATCATCCTTGTTACGGCCTTCGCTTTTCAGGGAACTATCGAGCTGAGTGATCACTTGCGCGGTGGCTTCAAGGCCCATCTGAAAGCCATACCAGCCGGCCCCATATCGAGCTGCTCGGCGATACCCAGCCTGGCTGTGGCCGCCGACAATGATCGGAATGTGAGGTTTTTGCACTGGTTTTGGATCCATGCGACAGGCGGGTAAATCGTAAAACTCACCGTGAAACTCTGCCACCGGCTCGGTCCACAGTTGTTTCATCATTTCCAGCATTTCGTCACAACGCTTACCCCTGTCATCGAAATTGTAGCCGCAGGCTATCACCTCTTCTTTACACCAGCCGACACCAATACCGAAATCGATACGACCCTGAGTGAGCCAGTCAAGTGTGGTGAACTCCTTCGCGGTGTAGAGCGGATTGCGTTGAGGTAGCAGAGTGATGCCGGTGCCGAATCGCAGTCGCTTTGTGCAGGCGGCCAGGTAGCCGAAGGTTGCGACCGTGTCGAGCATGCCGCCGCCGTCAGGTACGGGCAACTTGCCATCCTTCGAGCCAGGATAGGGGAACTCGGTCTTGTCGAATAACACCACATGCTCTCCCATCCAGAGGGAATCGAGGCCAATGTTTTCCGCCGCGATAGCGAAGTCCCGAATGACTTCTGGTGTACAGATAGGAGACATAAATGTAGAAAAAGTGCCAATTTTCATGGTGGGTCGCAGTTGGTAACGAAACTCAAGAATAGCAGAGTACACATTGCTGCACTCAGTCTCACCATCGCTAAACCTTGCGAATTTTGGGCATCATGACCTTGAGGCTAGCAATATCTGCCTTTCTGATCACTGTCCCTTTGTAAAGGTTGAAGACTATGAGCTTTAGGGAATCTCTACCCTTGTCTGTTGGGCTGAAATTCTATTAGCTATTCAGGTACGACAGCTTAGAGCTGTCGAGTAGTGGTGTGGCCAGTATCGAACCGTGCGGTTACACTGTGCCGACACTCGGCTCTCATAGACAGGATGGAGCTTAACTTAACCAGAGGAGATACAAATGGTAGTCAAGGCGGAAGACGAATACAGACACGCACCACCAGAAGAGCACGCCGCGGGCATGTGGGCGGACACTCTTTGGGTAAGTGTCGTCGATCGTGAGGCAAATATTTTTGGCATTAATCACTTCACCCTGAGCAACAAGGGCTGGGGTCGTTTCGAAGCCTTGTACGTCATTGATGGTGTGCAGCAGCAATATGGCAACAAGCACCCGTTGCCGGTAGATCCGGATCAGGGTCCGTACACTGATGGCCTATTGACCTACGAGGTGATCAAGCCCCTCGAGGAAATAAGAATTGCCTTCGACGGACCTCGGTTTGGCTTCGACCTCAGTTTTAAGGGTCGATTTGATGTATTTGATTACAACGACAACCTGAAGGGGAATCCCCTGGGTCAGGGCCACTACTATGGTGGACATTTTGAACAGGGCCTGCACTGTACTGGACCGTTCGAGATCCGTGGTGGCCCTAACAAGGGGGAGACCAGACAACTGGATTCATTCTCACACCGCGATCACTCCTGGTCGACACGATTCGCCGACGAACCAGATTGGGAATACGGCCAGCAAAACAATCCGGGTCACTTCTGGCCTTCGATCCAGCTTAAGGATGCTCATATCAATTGCCTCGGTGGCATCGGGCGGCCGCTTGGTGAAGGTATGCCCGGTGGATTTGTCTCTGACAAAAACGGCTCACGACCAATGCGTGGGGGATTCTGTGAGGCACTTTTCGAAGACAATGGGCGCGATGCCAAAGCATTTCGCTATACCCTGGAAATGCCTGATGGTGAAATTCTGCATGTCCGCACCGGGCGTAAATACGGGCAGGTAAAACTGTGGGATCGTGCCGAGAATGATCTCGAAAACCGCCTCGACTGCTATGAGCCCTTCTTTGACTTTGAAGTAGAGGAAACCGGCGAAGTGGGTTACGGGGTAGCTGAGTATTCGGTAAACCCGCCCTGGCCAAGGTGGCTTGTGTAGAGGGCGCCTGGTTCGAATCGGGACCTAGTCTGTAACTTGGCAAGAAGGTGATCGACGATTGCAGTTTCCAATCTGCCGCCGGTCACTTCATTGATCTGGCGGACAGCAGACGGGCTGGTGATGTTTACTTCTGTGAGGTAACCGTCAATAAAATCCAGCCCGGCTAGCAGTACATTCCGCTGCGAAAGCTCAGCGCCGACCTGCTCGCAAATATGGTGCTCTCTATCGGTGATGTCGGTACGCTCACAGATCGCACCCTGATGGATATTTGCGAGACTGGTTGGTGTTCTCGGTATTCGGTTTACTGCACCGATCGGGACACCGTCCACCAGGAAGATTCTTTTGTCTCCTCTTGCTACGCCGGGAAGAAAAGCCTGCGCCATGACAAAGGCATTCTCCTGAAAATTAGCGAGCGCCGCGTCCAATTGGTGATCCAGATTTCTGCGGGGATCGATCACCGCAATTCCTCTCCCTGAACAGTCTTCCAATGGTTTGACGATGATCTTTCCGAGCTCCTTCGCGAACTTCTCTATCGCAGGTCGATGTGAGGTTACGATGGTCGGCGGGCAGAATTCGGGAAATTGTAGTGTCAGTAGTTTTTCATTGCATTCACGAAGTGCGGTCGGTGAATTGATCTGCAGAACTGATTTAGGCAGAAATTCCAGCAGGTAGGTCAGGTGCAGGTAGTTCTGATTGAAAGGCGGGTCTACGCGGACGACCAGTGCATCCAACTCCTCTGCTGTTTGGCCGTAAACCATTGGTTCAAGATGGAACGGTGCAGTGCTGACGACCTTTCTTAGATTCAACTCAACGGTATTGTTTCGAAGCACCAGGTCATCGGCTTCAAGCCAAAAGACGTCATGCCCACGTGTGATCAGTTCGTCGATCAAAAGCAACGATGTTTCGGTCGCCAGATTCAGGGTTTCATAGGGATCCATCAGAAAGGCAATGGTCTGCTGGCCCATGGAGTAGCCTTATACGCAATATGTCAGAGCATAATACTACTATAGTTTTAGAAATATGGAAGTATAATTTTACGAATCTGTTGCCGTAACCGGCAGCGTCACCCCACAGGCACCGGAACAACAGTCCTGTAGCAGGAAAGTCACGAGGGATTGCATTTCTGCGAGATTAGCTCGATAGATAATTGACCTGCCTTTCTTTCTTGGGCTGATCAGCCGTGCGTTGGTCAGTTCTTTGAGATGAAAGGACAGGGTAGGTGGTGCGACATCAAGGCGTTTGATCAGCTCGCCGACAGCAAGCCCGCCTTCTTCTTCCGTCATGGAGTGTGCGGCGACCAGCTCCTTAAAAATCTGCAGTCGAGTTTCCTGGGCCAGTGCCGATAAAGCCGAAACGGCGGTATTTGTTTCCATAGTTCTAAATTAGTCGAAGCTCTGTCGATATTCAACGTGGCTGGATAAAAAGTTTGTCGGGGTTGGCTGACGAGATTTGTCACCTGCTTCTTCGCCCAGAGCAGGCAGCGCCGTGGTGCTGAAATGGTTTATTGTCGCGTGGCGGAATCTCGATATTCGCAGGTCAGACAGCGACGCATGCCGGTTCGCATGCTCTCATTTTGACGCTGAAGTTCGGAAAGTTCTGTTTTTAGCACACTGATCTCGCGCCGCTGTTTTCGGACCAGGGCTTCCCGCGTAAGGAAGAAACGGATTTTTGACATGGTCTCCGCCGATTCGGTGGATGTGAAGTGCCCTGATCTAAACCCATCAATCGGTCGAAATCAATGAAGCCGTACGGCTTTGAACCCACAAGGTTGTTAAGCGATCGGTGAGCGTGTGTATCATTTTCGTTTTGATTTCTAGCAGTCGGCTTTCTGTATTTTCCTGAAGTCAGCTTCCTTCTTGTTCAGTGATTTCAGATCTGTCAGCGCATAACCGCGTCGCCGTTTTTTTCTGATTACCAGCAAACCTTCACTTGCTGAACGGCAATTACGTTTTTGAATCTTCTTCTGCTCCTTGTTTCTATGTGCCTTCTGTTGACCGAGTGTTGCTCGATAGCTTCGCTGCCGTTGAAGTCGCACTTTCATTTCTGTCAGTGCCTGCTGTTCATTATTCGACAGGCCGGTGGGAACATTTCCCCTGCCCGTGGGCAGCCGTTGTATATTCTGGGCACTCGCATCACTGCAATTTCTATCGGTAAACATCAGTTCACCGGTCTCTGATCGACATTTGAACACGTCCGCCGAGCAGTGCCAGGAAAGCAACCAGACCAGTAAACACACCTTTTTCATGACACCCACCTGATTCATCGTGATATGAAATAGTGGAGTATCGTTGTCAGGACGGTAGTCGCTTTACACCTTCACTTCTGTGAGACATCAGATGAGGCAAAGTCAGCAATCCCTGACACAAATCAAGGTGGTTGGCTCCACAAAAGAAGAATATTCGTAGCATCTATGCCGGATATATATGCACGTACATTGACCGGTTTGCCATGCAAAGAGGGTTACCATGGATCTGGAACGGCGTATTGCACTACTTGAAGACCGCGAAAAGATAAAGGAACTTAGGGCAACTTACTGCTTCATGGTGGACGATGATCAATACGCCGAACTCGTCAATAACCATTTTACCACTCATGCAGGATGTGATTTCAGAATCCGATTGGGCGACATGGAGCCAATGATCTCAGAGGGCAGTGTTCAGGTTCTGGCATTCTTTCAGGATGTCGTTGCAAGCCTGCTCAAGGATATGACTCACACCACACACAATCATCGCATTACCGTCGACGGGGACACTGCCTCAGGCGACTGCTATTTTGAACTCACTGCTCGCGAACCAAATTCATCAACGCCAATGGTTGGTGCAGGTCGTTACTTTGACGAATTCCAAAGGGTTGGTGACAACTGGCGATTTAGCCAGCGCAATGCAGATATATTTTACATCGTGCCCCTGGAACAGGGGTGGTAAAAACAACAAATTGATCGTCTCGCTGAATTGTTCTTTACTGGAGATGTATCAGATCAATCTTGGTTCATGGGGGCCGATAAGATGAGTTATCAAGAGTTTCGAAAGCTTACGCCGCACGACACATTTATGTCAGGAGAAAATTTGTCCTACTTTGTGGGAGGCTATTTTCCCAAGGCGGATTTGATGAGGATCTTGCGAAGAGGGATGTCCATACCTTCTGACGAAGTGATAGCCAGTGAATTCCCAACGGTCAAGCAGAGGAAGGGGATGATTCCATTCTTGACTCTGTACAGCCGCTGCAAGAATGTCCGCGAACACGTCTTCGATGGCACTGTACGCCCATACCTGGAAGTCAACTTCTTCTTTCCTGTCATATACTCTCGCGACGGAAGGGAGCCGGAGCGTCTCTGCTCGTTCATGCCCCTGCTCTACCTCGATCGTCTCTTCCAAACAATCGGCGGAATCGCGCTGGGCTTGCGCAAAGAATTTCATCCCAAGTTGAGAGTCGCTGAAGATGATGCAGCTTGTTCATTTCGTATCCCAAACATCCTCAATTCGAGTTTTCCGGGCAGTTCGCTGGAAGAGGCGGATGAAATCGATCCCTTCTTTGCACAGATATTCACTAAGCCGACCCTGACCTATTCCTATTTCCATCGGACTGATTTCTATACGACGCAGGTGTTCAATATCAAGAACATTTACAAGGCTTCAGCTGACATAGAATGGAACTACAAAGACACAGTAATCAAGAGCGACGAGCACACCTTTTGCAACCTTGCTGAATACACTTTTACGTGTTCTCGAGCCATGGGTTACAACAACTACTTCCACCCGGAATACCCCGTAGATTGGAGCCAAATAACCGGGCAGTGATCGAAACGACCGTGCCATTTAGTAAGGAAGTCCTCCTTGACACAAATCAAGGTGGCACGCTCCACAAAAGATGAATATGCATAGGTCTCTATCCCGGCTAAATGGTTTGCTATGCAAAGAGGATTACCATGGACCACATAAACTATGAACTTGATATCACCGACGAGGATCTTGAACTCAAGGGTGCTGCTCATAAATTTGCCAAGGATGTTCTACGTCCTGCGGGCATAAAAATTGATCGTATGACGGCTGAAGAGGCAACTTCAGCTGATTCGCCCCTGTTCGAAGTTATGAGGCAGGCGACTGAGCTCGGCTACAATCGCATGGGCGCGCCGGAGAATATGGGTGGTAGTGTCGTTTCTCCACTGGCCGCAGTGCTCGTTAACGAAGAACTTGCCTGGGGCAACATGGGCCTGGCTGGTGCCATTGGGCTGTCATCGGCCCACGCCAGTATTGCAATGGCACTGGGTAGCGAAGAGATAAAGGAAGAATTTGCCCGACCGTTTTTTGAATGTACTGACGGTTCCATTATAGGTTGCTGGGCAGTGACTGAACCTGACCACGGTTCTGACACACTGGGGGTAATGCAGCCGGAGATGGTGGTGAAGGCAAGAGGTCAACTCATCGCTCGTAAAACTGGCGATGACTATATCCTTAATGGGCAAAAAGCAGCGTGGGTGTCCAATGGTCCCATCGCAACTCATGCGATGTTGAATGTCCACCTGGACCCTGACAACACCTTGGATCAAGGTGGCATTTGTTTACTACCGTTAAACCTTCCGGGAATTAGCCGCGGCAAGCCGCTCGATAAGCTTGGTGTGCGTGCCATGACACAGGGTGAAATTTTCTTCGACGACGTGCGCATTCCCAAACGTTATATGTTGTTGGATCAGACGATGTTCGCCCCCTACATGAATATTCATCTTGCTATGTTTAACGCTGGTGTAGGTACTTTTGCGACCGGTCTGGCCCGTGCTGCTTATGATGCAGCTTATGACTATGCGCAAAACCGTATCCAGGGAGGCAAGCCAATAATAGAACATCAATCGGTCCGAGCGCGGCTGTTTAGAATGTTCACATTGCTGCAGACGTGCCAGAGTCTGTCTCGCGGGGTGTTTGTCTACAATGCGACCGCTATGAAACGAGGGGTTGCAGTGAGACTTGAGCACTCAATCGCATCAAAAGTCTATTGCACAAATTCCGCATTGGAAATTGCGACCCTGGGTCTGCAGCTACATGGTGGCAACGGTATGACAAAGGAATATCCCTGTGAGATGTTTGTACGTGATGCAACCGCGCTGACAGTTGCCGACGGGGAGAATGCGTATCTTGCTCAACTGGCTGCTTCAATGCTCTGACAGTGAACATTGATGTGACACTATTACTCTGACCCCACTGCTGGTAGTGTCACGTATCCCAAATATCACCACAATAGGAAATATCCATGCGACCAATGTTTCGAATAAGCAAGCGACAGATGTTGAGTCTGGCATTGGTGATTTGTCTGGCACCCGTCTTCGCTAATGCTTCGGGCTTTGAAGGCAGGGTAAGTGCCGATGTGGATACACCTATTGTCGGTGCCATGGTTACTTTCCGGTTTGGATCTCCATTTCAGGAGCGCACTGTTTTTACAGCAGAGGATGGCCACTATCAGGTATCCGGGCTGCCAGCAGCCACTGACTATGCCATCAGGGTCAGACGTATTGGCTGGCATGACATCCGCACCAGCGGATCGACACCTGATCAGGGTGGTCAACAGCTGGATTTTACCATGGTGCAGCACACTGATATGGCCAAGGTCGCAGCACAATTGCCTGCCAACCATTGGTATGCACTGGTGCTGGAAAGGCTGACTGACGAGAACGAGCGTGAGCAGCTGGTGCGTCAGTGCAATATGTGCCACCAGCAGGGAAATGCAGCAACGCGCCTACAAAGACCCCCCGAAGAATGGCACAAGGTTTTATCGTTGATGGCGCGAATGGGTGGTGGGCTGGAGATGGAATTCAGGAAGAAGCTTCCTGAGCTGTTCAATTCCGCCTACGATCCCAAGACAGCGGTCCCAAGATTGACCAAAGATTTTGGCCAACCGGATTTTGCTCCACCACCTGACGCGGAAGTACGCCAGGCTGTCATTGATGAATATGAGGTGGGTGGCCGTTCTTCGATGCAACATGACATGATTATTCATTCTGATGGTTACGCGTACTCCGTTGATATGAGTACCGATACTCTGTTTCGATTGGATGCCTCGATACCCGGCGGTGACCGAAAAGCTTTTGCTATTCCAGCCGGAGATTTCCCGCTGGGGGGGCTGGGGGCGGACGATGCCTTACCTTCGAATTCAGAAATGCGGGTCGGTCCCCACTCAGCGCAGTCTGGGCCGGACGGTGCTGTATGGATCGCATTGGCGGTTTCAAACCAGCTGGCCATTTTTGATCCAATCAAAGAGAGTTTCGTCATAGAAGATCTGCCTGGAGGTATTTTCCCCCACACAATTCGTTTTGATGATCGTGGACGGGCCTGGTACACCGTTGCCGTTTCAAACCATGTTGGCGTTTATGATCCCAAGACAGGTGAGCATGACATCATCCGGCTCCCCGCGCGGGATTTTGGAGAGGAGATCATGCTACGGATGCTCCCCTTCGCGATGTGGCTTTCACAGTGGGTCGATTTGTCTGAAATGGGCAGTGCTAGTGAGGGTCTCGCTGTACCTTTTCCCTATGGTATCGATATTGCCCCTGATGGAGGTGTATGGTTCAGCCAGCTTAATGCACATCGGATTGGGCGTGTTGACCCTGATACCTTTGATGTAACAGTGATTGATACACCTTTTAAAGCACCGCGGCGAATGCGCTTTGACTCAAAAGGCAAACTGTGGATACCGGGTTTTTCATCCAACCTGATTTCGAAGTTCGATCCTAAGACCGGAGAGTTTGAGCAATTTGCGCTGCCAGAAGAACTTCTCGGCGCAGAGGCGCCCTACACGCTAAACGTGGATCTCAAGACAGATGATGTCTGGGTATGCGCCACCAATAGTGATAGTTTCATCCGTTATCAGCAGGATGAGGGGAAGTTCACCGTCTATCCACTGCCAACTCAGGTCACCTATACGCGTGAAATAGGTTTCTCAGATGACGGTAGTATCTGGTCCTCCAATTCGAATGCTCCCGCCTGGCAAATCGAGACCGGAGTACCTCGTATCATCCGATTGAATGTTGATGGCCAGATCAATGAACAGCTCGCTGGTTCAAATCCGTAGCTGTACGGTTTTGGTTCATGCTTTCAATTTCTATACTGCCGGGCTGTCCCAATTTCGGGACGGAGGTAGGTTAGGACCCGCATCAAAATCTCAGGAGTAAAGAATAATGCGTGAACCAAATGAAATGATGCTAGCGGACTTGCTAAGAGCCCGGGCGGAAACAAATCCTGATCTTGATGTGCTGACATTTGAGCACTTCAGCCTCGATGGCGGCGCAACCCCAGATGAGGTGAGGACGTACGCTGATCTGGCAACCAATGCCAATACCATTGCTGACTATCTGGTAACTAAGGGTATGCAGCGCGGCGACTGTTTTGGACTCATGATGCGCAATCATCCGGAATATGTTGAAGCAATGGGCGCTGCTTCTATAACAGCCTGTGTCTTCGTGCCGATTGATCCAAGAACAAAAGGAGAGAAGCTCGCCTATTTCTTACAGAATTCTGAATGCCGGGGCATTATTTGTGCTGACTATTGCCTTGCTGAGCTTCTTGAAGTTAAAGCACAGTTACCATCCCTGGAATGGATCCTGGTACTGGATACCCATGGGGAATCCGGTGAAATCGATTCAGGTCTGTTGGCCGGTTCAGACTCTCTGAACCAAGTACTTGATTCAACTGCAGCGACCGTTGATATCCGCCTGCAGAGCCCAATGGACCAATGGCAGGTCATTTTCACCTCCGGTACGACCGGAAATCCCAAAGGCGTGGTCATGCCAAACATCGCTTTTGGAGGATGGGGATATTTGGGGCAGATGTTTGGCTATGTTGATGGAGACCGACCCTATACGGGACTCTCACTCACTCACGGCAATGCGCAGGGCGTCACACTGGGTCCTTCTCTTAACCTTGGATTGCGGGGAGTGTTCAGTCGCCGGTTTACTAAATCAAAGTTACTGGATGTTTGCCGCACATATGGGTGTACAACATTTTCCATACTCGGCGGTATGGCTACGGCAATTTATAGTGAGCCCTTAAAGGCTGATGATGCCGATAACCCTGTACGTGTCGTCGCCAGTGCGGGCATGCCTCACGCGATATGGGAATCATTCGAGAAGAGATTCGGTGTGGATATCTCTGAGTGGTACGGTGCCGTTGAAGGTGGTTTTGCCTTCAAACCCGTTGGCGTTGGTCCCATTGGATCATTTGGTAAGCCGGGGCCCGAAACGGAAATGAAAATTCTTGATGAGAATGACAATGAGTGCGACGTAGGTGTCATGGGTGAAATAAGCTCCAGGCCTACGAGCGGCAGTGACCCCAGTGTTGAATACTACAAGAATCCCGAGGCATCCAAAGACAAAACACGTGGTGGCTGGTTACGCAGTGGGGATATGGGTTATCGCGATGAAGACGGGTGGTTCTTCTTCGGTTATCGTCGAGGCGGTGGCATCAGACACAATGGTGATTTTGTTAATCCCAGCTTTGTTGAAAAAGTTATTGCTGAAAATGAAAATGTATCTGATGTGTTCGTTTATGGCGTAGAAGCTGCATCAGGGGCGCCTGGTGAAAAAGATGTTGTTGCTGCCATTGTTCCAGTGGACAAAAACACTTTTGATGCAGCGGATGTCTACGCCATTTGCCGAAAAGGGCTTGAAAGCAATTTTGTGCCTAGTTACCTACAGATTGTCGATGAGATACCCAAGACAGCATCTGAGAAACCCCAAACCCGGTTTTTATTGGATCAATTCGATAAAACTGCCAGTAACATACTGACAGAATAACGAATCGCACCCCAACAAGATGGGTTAACTTATCAGTCCCTGGCCACCAGGGACTGAACCTGAATGCATTCGATCCAATTGAGTTTTCAAAAGAGGCAGGATCAAGTCATCAGTTTGGCATTCTCGCCCATATAGAACATCATTTTTTCCGTGTTCAATCCCCAACTGGGTGCGTTGAGAACCATGGAATCTGCAACTGTCCAAGCCTTGTCTATGCGTTTCTTGCAATCCTCTGGTTTTCCACAGATGACGAATGTACGCACCATCTCATCGGGCACCAGGTGTGTGCGGCTGGCCGCAGGGTTGTCTTTCGCGGCCTGTTGCAACTGTCTGGCTTCGTTGCCGAATCCATGCGCTTCAAAAAATGAATGGTACTGTTCCATTGCGCCATAAAAGCCAACGGCACCACGCGAATCTTCGATGGCTTCCTTTTCATCCGGATTAGGTGCACACCAGAACCATAGGTTTAAATCCACGTCTTCACGTTTACGACCAGCTTTCTTCAAGCCATTCGCCAGCGCTGGTTGGATTTCATCGACTGCCCACTCTACGGACCAGATCGGATGGCCCATGATGCCGTCGGCCATCTCAGCGCCCAATTCCACTAGTCGCCCTCGGAGCGCAGCAATCCAGATCGGGATATTTTCCCTGACCGGAGGTGCCAGTGGTTCCAGAAGTGCGAAATCAGCGCTGTAGTATTCCCCTTCAAAGGGTTGCAGACCCTTGTGTGCTCCCTTGATGATGTGTCGGACCGCGTTGACTGTTTCCCGCAAATGCGTGACCGGTTTAATTTTAGGGGCGCCGAAGTAGCCGCTGGAAATTGACTCAATGCTGCTGCCGAGTCCAAGAATGAACCGACCGTTGCTAATACGATCGAGATCGATAGCGGTCATCGCAGTTTCAAAGGGGCTGCGTGCCGCAGCAATGGCGATGCCACTGGCTATCTTTAATCGTTCCGTGTGCGATGCGGCAACGGCAAGGCTGGTGAAGGGAGGCCCCCAGACTTGCGCGGCAAAGACGCCTTCAAGACCTTGCGACTCAGCGCCCTTTGCCATCATTTCGATCAGTGATGCTTCGACCGGAGCAACAGTGCCCCAGTATCTTCTTTCTTTAGTTGTACTCACATTATCCCCATTGTCTCTGGCTCATGATTTATTTGGTACCTTTCTATCTCGTTAGAATAGTGACACACATGGCGGCTGCATCATTACCGATCACGCCACCACCATTGTGAGCAAGACCAACCTTGGCCCCCTCAACCTGCCGTGCACCAGCAGTGCCTCGTAGTTGCTCGGTTAGTTCAACCAACTGGGCAATACCAGTTGCGCCGATGGGGTGACCTTTACGCAACAACCCACCGGATGTGTTCACCGGAATCTTGCCGCCAAGTTTCGTTGCACCTGATTCAACCAGAATTCCACCTTCGCCTTTAGCACACAGCCCCAGCGTGTCATAGGTCATGATTTCTGAAGGAGCAGAGGCATCATGCAGTTCAACAAGGCTCAGATCTTCAGGCCCTATTGCCGCCTCTTCATACGCTGTACTTATGCAGAGATCAGCGGAACCGGAATACTTGTCACCTTTGGCATGGTCCCAACCTGAGCGAAGAACGCTGGAAACAGCCTTGACCGGATTGACCAGACCCATCTCCCGTGCTTTCTTTTCGCTGACCACCACAACCGCGGCGGCGCCGTCACCTATTGGAGAACACATCGGCCGCGTTAAGGGTTCTGCAATCATGGGCTGGGCCAGTACTTCCTCCACGGTCAACTCCTCCCGAAACTGGGCTCTTTCATTCAGATGGCCATGAAAGGAATTTTTAGCGGAGACCGCAGCGAACTGTTCGGCAGTTGTGCCGTAGGCTTCCATATGCGCCCTGGCGCCGGAAGCATAGATATCCATAAACATGGACCGATTCTTGCCGGCACCATCGCTTGCAGCTGTAGCGCCACTAGCTTCAGCATTCCTTTTGAGGTCAGCCATGATTTCTGCAAGCCCCTCTACATCAACGGCCCCACCGAAGGCACTGAACGTCTTTACTTTATCAACGTGATAGAGCTTTTCAGTTCCCACAGCAAGTACGATATCGTAAAGCCCCGCGGTCACCATTGCCGCGGCCTGCTCAAATGCTGTCGATGAACTCGCACAGGCATTCTCAACGTTGATCACTGGAATGGCACCAATTCCCATACCTCGTAATATGACCTGACCACCAATACACTCCTGACCGGTAATGAGTCCAGCAGCAGCATTACCCATCCAGGCTGCCTGAATGGCAGATTTTTCCACGCCGGCGTCGTTGAGCGCCATTGTAATGGCTTCCTCGCCCAGCGATTTCATACCTCTGTCCAGGTGTTTGCCGAACCTGGTCATACCTACGCCTGCTATTAAGGCATTCAATTTCATTGCTTACTTCTCCTTTACAAGATACCGGGTGGCTTGATGTTAAGTGCCTTTTGCATGAATGCCAGTTCTTCTTCTCGATCAGGAAGTGGTGCAGGATCAGTGAACATGCCATCTTTCGTCAGTTCCTCTACGACTTCTTCACTTCTCGGGAAAGGCTCACCATATTTGTTGATCTGAAATAGGTCTTCGAACGGCAGTCTTGGTCTCTGTCCGCCGGCTTCCCAATGTTCTAGCGGGTAACCAACCGTCTGAATCAGCAACAATCGACAATGTTCGGGGACGCCGAGCTCCTGCATGACAGCAGGTCCTCTGGGTCCTGCGCCAAGGCAGCAGGTTCCTAACCCCATTTCGTACGCGGCCAGCGTCGCCTGTGCTATACCTTGGCCGCAGTCTACTTCGCCCATACCTGGAAGTTTCAACAGCTCTTTGATGTCAGCAAAAATGGGAACCATGATGTCGTTGACCGCTTCCTTCCGTTCTTCCGCTGATCCCAGGCCCAGGGCACCTGCTTCCGCCAGGCTCAACAGGCGGTCCGTCTGATCATCCACTGCTTCAGTATCCAGGTACCAGAAAATAATGACCGGCGCTATCTTGACCTGCCAACCGATGATCATATTATCCAGTGAATCCACCAATTCTTTTGCGGTGGAATCCTTGAATACTGCAATCGCTCTCAGCGATTGAACGTTACCCCAGTGAGAAGCAAGTCTTGCTGCTTCAAACATAACTTGAATCTTCTCTTTTTCTACTGGCTTGTAGGGCTTTACGAATCGAATTGATCGTCTGCGACCTACTGTTTCACGAAATTCCATATGCACGTCCTTTTCACTTAGTAACTAAATAGTAGTCGACAATTTATCGTTAGTTTCAACATCTTGCCACTGCTAACGAAATTCATTGAAGCACAGCTTTCTCAAGATGCTTCACTGGCGATCAGCATGACACCAGCTTCATCGACATACTGAATCCCTGTACCACCATTTTTGGGACCTGCTTTGGGGCCAAATACAAGAGAATCCCACGCTCTGCGTGGCTCGATTTATGGGGGTAAGGTCAGTATCTCTGGCGAAGGCGTCTCAGAAGTTTGTAACGGACACATTGGATGCGGGGATTCCGCTTAGACGCGGCTATCAGCTTTACTCTGGCACTTCACCCCGGTCCGTACCTTTGACGCCATGTAAGTTCACATAGACTGACGATGTGGACACAAGAGTGTGTTACACTCTTACCCTGATATTGTCCCGCCAGCCGCATCTGAAATCCTACCGCGGTGAGTTCTGACTGAACAATCCCAGTTTTCAAACACTGATTTCGGCAATCTTGCCAAATTGAAGCGTCAGTCGCGCTACCAACTGAGTTTTCTCATGAAAACTATGCCCACCATCGGTCGACACAATAACGTGTGGGCTTTTCTGTTGCTTGCTGTTTTGTCGATACCGGTATTTTCCCAGAGCGAGGAAGTTGCCGTCCCAGACAATGCAAGCCCCAATTCGTATGGCTCTGGCTGGCGTTGTGATCCCGGCTATAAGAGCCTGGGTAGCACTTGTCAGATGATCGTTATACCCGAGAACGCTTTTTTGAATGATAAGCGTTATGGGAATGGGTGGGATTGCCGGCGTGGATACAAAGAATATAGGGGTGCCTGTGTAGAAATCGCAGTTCCGCCTAATGCTTATCTTGCTTCCCATGGTAACAACTGGCGTTGCGAGAAAGGATTTAAAAAAATCAATGAGGCCTGCGAGGCTATCGTCATTCCTCATAACGGATATCTTAACAATTCACATGACGGGATCGATTGCCTTCGCGGTTACCGGAAAAAGGATATTGCCTGTGAGGAGATCGTTTTACCGAAGAATGGATACCTGACCGGATCAACTTATGGCATTGGCTTTGAATGCGAGCGAGGGTATCAGCTTATCGATGATGATTGTCTCGAATTCGAGGTTCCTATGAACGGCTATCTGAATTCCAGCCACCGCGGTACTTTGTCTTGGGATTGTGGGCGGGGTTACATTAAACGCGATGCTGAATGTCTGTACATTGAAATCCCGCAAAACGGTTACCTTTCTGATCGTAGCCGTGATGGTTGGGCGTGCGAACGTGGATATCACAGTCAATCCAGTGGCTGTTTCAAGATAAACATACCTGACAATGCGCATCTCGACTATTCGGGAACGGAATGGGAATGTGATCGCCTCTATACAAAAGAGGGCGATCAGTGCGTCTGACACAAGTGATAACGACAGATGCCTTCGCATCTGTCAGTAAAAGTTTCATTTCTTCAATGACAATATATCTTCTATGACGACGACAGGAAAAGAGACAGCACATCAGCTGGAATTGGGCATCACCTGCGAGACGGTAGAGGTTTACCGATACAAAACGCACGTGTACCAAAAGCTTTCTGATGCCCTCAAGTATGCTGAAATCGACATATTAAGCGATGATCCTGACCCCGAAGCACCAGCTGAAAAATCTATTACCTAGAGGTAACTAGCATGAGTAAAGCACGGAACAGTAACAAGGAAGGTAAAAAGAAGGCCCTCTTGACCCAGAAAGAAAAACGGAACGCAAAGAAAGAAAAAAAGGACGCGAAATCCAAAAGCATCAGTGAGCTGTAAATCAATCGCAGGACACATTCGCGCACTATCGTTTTTTGGGTGTGATCGCTCACTACTAGTGGTCTATTGACATGAATATCGAAATTGCGCGAATGCGCACGGGAAATCCGCAAAAGAAATTTAACCAGCAGTCTTTACAGGACGATACGCCCCCAGTAACCGGTGTAGATAGCGAAACTCTACCGCCCACCATACTGTCATATCTGAAAGATTTGCCAAATTTGTGCTCTCTGGCAGGATTAGCTTGCACATTATCAGCCATTTACTTCAGCGTTTTGACTGTCTATCACGCTGCGATGATTGGCATGATCTGGGCCGTCGCCTTCGATTGGGCGGACGGCCTCATCGCACGAAGAATAAAAGGCCGAACCGGCACTGATCGAGCATTTGGCGCACAACTGGATGTCTTGATAGACATTGTGAGCTATGGCGTTGCACCTGCGATCCTGCTGCTGAGCTACGGGAAGTTTGAACCACTGTTTTTGGTAATCGCCTTCACCATGCTTGCCACGAGTGCCATGCGTTTAAGTTTCTTCAGCACATTTGGCCTGACCGGCGAAAACCAATATACAGGGCTGGCACTCGACAACAACAACATCATTCTCGTTTTTATCTTTCTGTTTGAGAGTGTACTCAGTGAAGGAATCTTTACTGCGGTCTTGGCAGTTGCCTGCCTGATAATCGCCGCGTTAAACGTGTCCCAGATTAAAACACCAAAACTGTCTGGCAACCCGGTCAATGTGTACATTCTTGCAGCCTATACGGTTGGGGTCACAGGAATCTATGGATCGAAACTATTTTGAATGTGCTGAGACTCATGGGAGTTTCAGAACAGGAGATGAAGGAGTTAGTAATATGATTGTCTATACCGTAGGTACATTCGACTTGTTGCACGTCGGACACCTCGCTTTGCTTGAGTACTGCAAGACATTGGGCGAAACACTCGCTGTTGGTGTGGCTTCCGACAAGGTGGTGAATTCGTACAAGCCAAACATGCCTGTTGTACCTCTTGATCAACGAATAGAAATGCTCAGAGCGCTCAGCTGTGTTGATATCGTGAGGCCATACTACCAACTGGAGTATGTTTCTGGCTGCCGGGAGTTGAATGCAGATATCTTCGTCATCGGTGAGGATTGGGGCGCTACATCCCATAACATCGAGGTGGAGCCTTACCTCAGAACCAG
>JABHYO010000067.1 GCA_018656865.1 Gammaproteobacteria bacterium
CTGTCGTTCAGTTTTAGGCTGGGTATCGCTGCGTTCCTGGCGTTCACCTTTAGGCTGGGTATCGCTGCGTTCCTGCCGTTCGCCTCTAGCCTGGGAGTTGCTGCGTTCCTGGCGCTCACCTCTCTGCTGCCTGCCTCCGCGCTCCTGGCGTTCACCCTTTGCTTGTCTGTCTCCGCGCTCACTACGACCACCTCGATCCTGGGTGTTGCCGCGGTCCTTGCGATCGCCTCGGTCTTGCCTTTCTTGCCTGTCACCGCGTTCCTGCTTTCGACTTTCGCCGTTGGGTTTTCTTTCTTCTTTGCGGTCCCTGTTATCCCTATTATCCCTATTCCTGCCTTCTTCTTTATTCCGTCCCCGATTTCGATTGTCATTGCGTTTTCGACCGCCGGAACGACGATTTTGCTGATTCTGAACATTTGACTTCGGTTGTGGTGGCGTTGCTTCCTTTTCATCGGCACCGAACAGGTTACTGATCAGTTGTGTAAAGAAGCCTTTTGCCTTCTTGTCTTCTGCTGGTGCGTTAGATGCCGCGGGTGGCGGTGCAGGCGGCGCGATAGTCTTGACGGCTGCCTGTTCAGCCGGTGCGGGCTTTGCCGGAGCAGCGGCGGTTTCTTCAACCTCCTCACTGCTGGTGATATCGTAGGATGCTTCGCTTTCCTCGGAGTCCTGGGAGCGAATCCGTTCGACCCGGTAGTGGGGAGTCTCCATCTGAGGATCTGGCACGACCACGACTCTAACGTTGTTTCGCTCTTCGATTTCAGAAAGGACGTTTCGCTTCTCATTGAGGAGGAAAGAAGAAACGCTGATGGGCAGAAAGGCTCGAATTTCAGCGCTGCTTTCCTTCAGTGATTCTTCCTCAACCATTCGAACGACTGCGAGTGCCGAGGATTCTGTATCCCGGATATTGCCGAGACCGCTGCAGCGGGGGCATACCACTCCGCTGGTTTCCCCGAGGGAAGGTCTAAGACGTTGACGGGACATTTCCAGCAGCCCAAACCTTGATATCCGGCCGACCTGAACACGAGCCCGATCGATTTGGAGGGCATCTCGCATGCGTTGTTCAACGGCACGCTGGTTTTTCACGGATGTCATGTCAATGAAATCAATGACTACCAAGCCACCGATATCTCGTAATCTCAGCTGTCGACAGACTTCATCGGCTGCCTCGAGGTTGGTGTTCAACGCTGTTTCTTCGATATCGGCGCCCCTCGTCGCTCTCGCAGAGTTGATATCAATGGAAACCAGGGCTTCGGTCGGGTCAATAACCATTGAACCGCCGGACGGTAGTCTGACATCCCGGTTAAAGGCCGATTCAATTTGTCCTTCTATCTGGTAACGATTGAAGAGAGGAACGTCATCCTCGTAGAGCTTGATGCGGTTTCGGAACTGCGGCATGACCTGATCTACGAACTGGCAGGCCTGCTCAAAGGATTCTGGAGTATCCAGCAGGATCTCACCAATATCGTCACGTAGGTTGTCGCGGATTGCTCGGATGATAACGTCGCTTTCCTGGTAGATCAGGAACGGTGCGGTTCGTTCTTCACTCGCTTTATTGATTGCTTCATTAAGATGGACCAGGTAGTTAAGGTCCCACTGAAGTTCCTCGACACTGCGCTCAACACCCGCTGTTCTGACGATAACACCCATATTTTTTGGAATGTCCAGCTGCGCCATGTTGTCTTTCAATTGATCCCGTTCTTCACCCTCGATTCGACGGGATATCCCACCAGCTCTAGGATTGTTGGGCATCAGGACCAGATACCTGCCTGCAAGAGAGCAGAAGGTTGTTAGCGCAGCACCCTTGTTGCCACGCTCTTCTTTCTCTACCTGGACGACAATTTCCTGACCTTCCTTGACCACTTCCTGGATGTTGATTCGACCTCGAACCTTGGAAGGAGGTATGGAGAAGTATTCGCGCGCGATTTCCTTTAGTGGCAGGAAACCATGGCGATTTCCGCCGTATTCGACGAATGCAGCCTCAAGGCTGGGTTCCACCCGGGTAATTTTGGCCTTATAGATGTTGGCCTTTTTTTGTTCCCGGACTCGACTTTCGATATCCAGGTCGTAGAGTTTTTGCCCATCTACCAAGGCAACGCGCAACTCCTCATTGTGAGTTGCGTTAATTAGCATACGTTTCATTACGATTCACACTCGTTCAGGCGTACTGAACGGAATGGCGAACCGCCAAATCTTATTATCTGTCGTTGGCGGCTAAGGTGCCTGCCGACTATATAAAAAAACTCCGGTGAGTCATGGTTGCTGTCAGTACTTTGTAGACCCGATGAAGTGGGGTCGCAATAAATGAATATGCTCTCTTAAAGTACTGAACCGGTTAACCGATTTGACGCTCTAGTATTCCGTTGTATACGCAGTTATTCCCGTCCAGCTCGTCCCGTTAAGGTCGCGGTAGAGGTTGTTTCTCTCCGCTGAAGCTGGACCCCAAATATTCAGTTCATCAGTTTCGTTAAACTTGATGCCTAATCTGCCTGCTCACATTATTATTGATGCAGCTAATGCAGAATTAGATATAAAAAATGACGGTCTTATTCAAAAGATGTATAAAGCCGTCAGCGCCTATCATAGCAATAAATAGTCAGAGTTCAAATTCAAGAAATTACGGACATTCCCACGTGGAACGAGCGGAAAAGGTACGACTGATCGAGATCGATGCGGAGACAGCGGGCCAACGGCTGGACAATTTTCTTATTAGGACACTGAAAGGACTCCCCAAATCAAGAGTTTACCGTATTATTCGAAAGGGCGAAGTGAGGATCAATGGGCGCCGGGCTAAACCGCAGGTTCGGCTTAATGACGGTGACAAGGTCAGGATTCCACCCATCCGCCACTTGCCAGACCGCGACCAGGCCATTGGCAGCTTCCATGACCTCGACGCCCTGATTCTATTTGAGGACACCCACCTGATAGTCATCAACAAGCCTGCGGGTATGGCAGTACACGGTGGCAGTGGCATTAGAACGGGTGTTATTGAATCGTTGCGCCATGCCAGACCGGATGTGCCTGCGCTGGAGTTGGTTCACCGGCTTGACCGTGGTACGTCAGGTTGCCTGATGATTGCCAAACGGCGCAGCTATCTAAGGTTGCTACAAGATGCTCTCAGGCAACCCGGGACAATCAGCAAACGCTATACGGCGGTTGTTCACGGTTCCTGGCCGTTACCCCTCGAATCCATCGAAGAACCGCTTCTGACAGTGTCGAAGGCAGGCCTGGAGCGATTCACCCGCGTTGATGAGGCAGGCAAAAAGGCGCAGACGGAATTCAGAGTCGTTTCGACCGATCAGACGCTATCCCTGATTGAGGCCCGCCCCATGACAGGTAGAACCCATCAGATCAGGGTTCATTGTCGCTGGGCGAGACACCCGGTTGTCGGTGACAACCGTTATGGTGATGAGTTGCTGGATGGAGGGTTAAAGCAGAGACCGCGGCGGATGCTGCTCCATGCCAGGCATATCACGATCCCGGCACTTGGTGAGCGGCCCGCACTCGAAGTTACTGCGCCACTGGACAACGACTTCGAGGAGTTTCTTAACAGCCAGCCAAATATTAATATATAACAGTAAGATAAAGGGCCTA
This sequence comes from Gammaproteobacteria bacterium, assembly GCA_018656865.1. Lineage (GTDB taxonomy): Bacteria > Pseudomonadota > Gammaproteobacteria > Pseudomonadales > Azotimanducaceae > UBA9659. The sequence goes on from JABHYO010000067.1 coordinate 3,592, forward strand.
CCTAAAGTTATTTATCGTATAACCCAGCGCCTTGAATGCATCAATCAACGCCATCAGCGGTAACCCATATAGGCTATTGATATCACGGCCCCGACTATCATCTAACAGTGTGATACCGAGGCTTTCAACCTTGATGGCGCCAGCACAGTCGAACGGTTGATCATCGGCAAGGTAAGCATCGATGGTTTCTGCTGAAAGTGAGCGGAAAAGGATCTCAAAGTCTTCAACGTGGGCATAGTCATGCCCGGAGCCTGCAATCACCACAAGCGAAGTTGAGAAACTGATCCAGTGATTGCTGAATTGCGTTAGCTGAAGTGCCGCAGTAGCAAAATCGCCGGGTTTCGAATAGATTTGCCCGTTGAAATGGCAGACCTGATCCGAACCTACGACCAGCCAGTTGCCACCAGGTTCAAGCCGTGACGCCACGGATTCTGCTTTGGCTCTACCGAGACGGAGTGCGAGCTTTGCTGGCGTCTCATTCGGGAAAGAGGTTTCATCGACGTTGGGATTCATCTGCAGAGCATCTGAACCCAGTTGATCAAGCAGTCGTTTTCGGTAGGGTGAAGTTGAAGCCAGAACGAGTCTTGTATTGTTCATATCTTACTGAATTTCTATCATTTTCCTGTTAATTGCCTGTTTTTTCTTTGACAGTCGCAGGGCGACTGCCTAAGATGCGCTCCTTATGTTAACAGGGCCACTTCCAGCACTGATTGATCACCGAAAATTGGCCAATCAGGGGAGGATTCTGGAGGGTTCGGTACCGGTCAACCATCTGTCCCGATTACGGGATATGCTGGCAAAAGTCGACGGAGACGTTTATCTAAAACTTGCGTTCAGCAAGGGCGATCAGCAGAAAACTCATGTCAGTGGCACCACGTACGCTACTGTGGAATTAGTTTGCCAGAATTGCCTTAGGGGATACAGCCAGGAGCTACGTTGCGAACTGGGTCTGGATATTGTTGAACAGGAGTCGGAGCTTGCGCTACTCGAAGAGAACGCAGACAGCTTCATAGCAGATGGACAGGAAATCAGGATCGTTGATCTGATTGAAGACGAGCTGATTCTGGCCGTGCCGATGATACCCCGTCATGCAGATGGCGCATGTCCCGGCAATGACTACGGACAAGCAGCGGACGATGAGCCTGTTACAACAGAAATGACACATCAGCCTTTTGCCGGATTGGCAGAGGCAATAAAAAACAAAGATAACTCGGAGAGCTGAAGCATGGCTGTTCAAAAAAGCAAGGTGACCCGTTCCAGACGGGGCCAAAGACGATCACACGATTCTCTGAGCGGTCCTACCCTCTCTGAAGATTCCACCACAGGAGAAACCCATCGACGTCATCACGTGACGGCAGATGGCTTCTACCGCGGTAAAAAAGTCGTTCACAAAGACGAAGACTGATTCATCGTCGCAATGGTTAAGCTTGCGTACGTATTCCCCGGGCAGGGCTCCCAGGCCGTCGGTATGCTCGAAGATGTCGGGCAGGCCGCCGGTGACCTTTTTGCTGAGGCATCATCGATACTCGGCTACGATCTTTGGGGCCTGATCGCCAGTGGTCCGGAAGAGAAGCTGAATCAAACAGAGTTTACTCAACCTGCATTGCTGACTTCCAGCGTCGCGCTTTACCAGTTGGCCATTGCGCAGGGAGCGCCTGAGCCCTCTGTTGTCGCTGGTCACAGTCTTGGCGAGTATTCAGCGCTGGTAGCCGCAGGTGTACTGCAGTTTGCTGACGCAGTTTCCCTTGTACAGAAACGCGGGCAGTTCA
>JABHYO010000062.1 GCA_018656865.1 Gammaproteobacteria bacterium
AGCTTCGGTAAGGAAACCAAAGGTAAGCGTCGTCTTGTCATAACGCCGACGGATCTAAGTATTCTGCCGGAAGGATCAGATCACTATGAAGTGCTGATCCCGAAATGGCGTCACATGACCGTGTTTGAGGGTGAGCATGTGGAGAAGGGTGAAGTCGTGTCCGACGGACCCGACAACCCGCATGACATACTGCGCCTGAAGGGCGTTAGCGAACTTGCTAAATACATCGTCAAGGAAATTCAGGACGTCTACCGTCTGCAGGGTGTTGGCATCAATGACAAGCACATCGAAGTGATCGTTTGTCAGATGCTGCGCAAAGTCGAAGTCTCCATGCCTGGTGATTCGGGCATGATTAAGGGTGAGCAGGTTGAGTACAACCGATACCTCGAAGCAAACGATCAACTGGAAGCAGATGGAAAGATCGCTGTTAAAGGCGAAAGGGTGTTGCTGGGTATTACCAAGGCAGCGCTTGCGACGGAATCCTTTATTTCGGCGGCATCCTTCCAGGAAACGACTCGTGTATTAACGGAAGCTGCGGTTACAGGCAAGCGTGATTATCTGCGCGGCCTGAAAGAAAATGTCATCGTTGGACGTCTGATTCCAGCTGGCACTGGCCTCAAGTACCACGAGGATCGCCGTAAGAAGCGAGAAGTTGGAGAAGAAAGCACCACCGTCAGCGTCAGCGACGTCGAAGCTGCGCTTTCCGAAGCACTGTCTTCAACGGAAGCGCTGGGTGGCTCAGAGTAGCGGCTAGACTGCCGGGGTCGGAGTAAAGTGCCAGAGTAAGTTCATTCCTCTGGCACTTTACTCCGACCCCATAAATCCATAGAATGCGCCCCCTCTAGCGACGGGAGTCGCTGGAAACTTAGATACAGGAGATTACAGATAAATGGCGAGAATCAACCAACTGGTTCGTAAGCCGAGAAAGCGCAAGATCGTCAAAAGCGATGTGCCTGCGCTGCAGTCCTGCCCGCAGAAGCGAGGTGTCTGTACACGTGTTTATACGACAACACCAAAGAAACCGAACTCGGCTCTTCGAAAAGTCTGTCGTGTACGCCTAACCAACGGTTATGAGGTTACGTCATATATCGGTGGTGAAGGTCACAACCTGCAGGAACACTCCGTGGTTTTGATTCGAGGCGGTCGGGTAAAAGACCTGCCTGGTGTTCGTTACCACACAGTTCGCGGTACGCTAGACACCACAGGTGTTAGCGATCGAATGCAGGGCCGTTCGAAATACGGTGCCAAGAAACCCAAGAATTAACAGAGTGAGTCATCCTGAGGCGAAGCTGAAGGATCTCGCGAAATTAGCCAGACCCACTCGGTTGCTTTGCAGCCTCAGGGTCGATAGTAGAAGAGTCATCCTGAGCAATGTGAAGGATCTCGTCAAACTAACCAGACCCATTCGGTTGCTTCGCAACCTCAGGGTCTAAGAACTTTTACGAAATTTCGCCTAGCAAAATTTCAAGAAAGTTCTAAGAGTAAGGCCGGGTAGAATTCCCGGGTAACCTGAAGAGGAACACATCATGCCAAGAAGAAGAGTCCCACCGAAGAGGGACATACTCCCTGATCCGAAGTACGGAAACACTACACTCGCCAAGTTCATGAACCACGTGATGGTCAGTGGTAAAAAAGCCGTTGCGGAAAAAATCGTCTACGGCGCGCTGGACAAGATCAAGGAGCGTGGTGCCGGTGACCCACTAGAAATTTTCGAAGCTGCACTTGAAGCCGTTGCGCCATCTGTTGAGGTGAAGTCTCGCCGTGTTGGTGGTGCCACTTACCAGGTTCCGGTCGAAGTCAGGCCGTCCCGCCGTGCGGCTCTCGCTATGCGATGGTTGGTGGATTCAGCTCGCAGCCGGGGTGAGAAATCGATGGCTCTTCGCCTTGCTGGTGAACTGTCCGAAGCTGCAGAAGGTCGCGGCGCTGCGGTCAGAAAACGGGAAGACACGCACCGTATGGCAGAAGCCAACCGCGCATTTGCTCACTACCGCTTCTAACCACTCTCTATGAGAGCTTGGGGGTTAGATGACTAACCCTAGAGGATAGAACAGTGCCGAGGGAAACACCTATTAAGCGATACCGCAATATCGGTATCGTCGCTCATGTGGACGCTGGTAAAACCACCACCACAGAGCGGGTGCTGTTCTACACGGGTATTTCCCACAAGATCGGGGAAGTTCATGACGGTGCTGCCATCATGGATTGGATGGAACAGGAGCAGGAACGCGGTATTACCATCACTTCAGCTGCCACAACCACATTTTGGCAGGGAACCGCAGGCCAGTTCGAGCAACACAGGGTCAATATCATCGACACACCCGGGCACGTCGATTTCACGATCGAAGTAGAACGGTCCCTGCGCGTGCTTGATGGTGCCGTCGTTGTATTTTGTGCCACTTCCGGCGTTGAGCCTCAGTCAGAGACGGTTTGGCGGCAAGCCAACAAGTATGAGGTTCCACGTCTCGTCTTTGTAAACAAGATGGATCGTGCCGGGGCTGACTTCCTGCGAGTCGTCGAACAGATCGAATCGAGGCTTGGTTCCTTACCCGTTTGCCTGCAACTTGCCATCGGTGCCGAAGAAAATTTCAAGGGTGTCATTGATCTCGTCAAGATGAAGGCCATCTATTGGAGCGAGGACGATCAGGGCATTACTTTCACCGAAGAAGAAATCCCTGAAGAGCTTCAGGTCCAGGCGGAAGAATATCGAGAGAAGCTGATCGAAGCAGCCGCAGAGGCCAACGATGATCTGATGGAGAAATACCTCGAAGAAGCCGAGCTGACGACAGAAGAAATCAAACAGGGCATCCGTGAGCGCACAATCGCGAACGAAATCGTCCCGGCTCTGTGCGGGTCTGCCTTTAAGAATAAAGGCGTCCAGACCATGCTCGACGCCGTTATCGAGTATTTGCCAGCTCCGGATGAGGTCAAATCCATCAAAGGGTTCCTCGACGATGGTGAAACCGAGGCAGAAAGACATGCTGATGATAGCGAACCCTTCGCAGCGCTCGCCTTTAAGATAGCGACAGATCCCTTTGTCGGTGCTCTAACATTTTTTCGGGTGTATTCCGGGGTGCTCAGTTCCGGTGATTCCGTTTGGAATCCAGTCAAAGCCAAGAAGGAACGTATTGGGCGAATGGTGCAGATGCATTCCAATGACCGGAAGGAAATCAAGGAAGTTCGTGCAGGAGACATAGCCGCCGCCATTGGGCTCAAGCAGGCGACAACCGGTGACACGCTTTGTGACGCAGACAATGCAATTACACTTGAGAAAATGGAATTTCCAGAACCGGTGATTCATGTCGCCGTTGAGCCTCGCTCACAGGCAGATCAGGAAAAGATGGGCGTGGCGCTTAGCAAGCTTGCTGCTGAAGACCCTTCATTTACTGTGAGGACAGACGAGGAATCCGGGCAGACGATCATCGGCGGAATGGGCGAGCTCCATCTCGATATTATCGTCGATCGGATGAAACGAGAATTTAGTGTCGAGGCAAACATCGGTAAACCGCAGGTGGCGTATCGAGAAACGATTCGCAGTCAGGTCGAGGCAGAAGGCAAGTTTGTTCGTCAGACTGGTGGCCGCGGTCGGTACGGTCATGTCTGGCTCAGGATCGAACCCATCGAGGGCGAGGAATACGAATTTGTCGATGAAATCGTTGGTGGTGTGGTGCCACGCGAATACATTAATGCCGTTAACAAGGGCATTCAGGATCAGCTGGCTAACGGGGTGATCGCAGGCTATCCGCTACAGGGTGTGAAAGCGACGCTTTACGATGGTTCCTACCACGATGTTGATTCGAGCGAAGTCGCCTTTAAGGTGGCTGGCTCCATGGCGATGAGGGCCGGTGCTTTAGATGCTGACCCGGTGCTGCTTGAACCCGTAATGAAGGTCGAGGTGGTCACCCCGGAAGACTACTATGGCGATGTCGTCGGTGATCTAAACCGCCGTCGGGGTGTGGTTCAGGGCATGGAAGATGTACCAGCCGGCAAGGCAGTTCGAGTGGAAGTTCCGCTCGCTGAAATGTTCGGCTATGCGACTGACGTCAGGTCAGCGACCCAGGGCCGTGCAACCTTTTCGATGGAGTTTTCAAAGTACAGCGAAGTACCTGATTCGATTGCTGAATCGGTGATCGCCCGGATGGGATAGTCCCTCACCCCGGCTGCAAGCCGCAAAAACAGTAGCTTTTTTCAGGGAAGGGGCGTATTATTCGCGCCCTCGCGTGGGGGTTCCCCGCGTAATCCCCTAAGAGCATTGCCATCTGGCGGTTTGCGGGCGATTGGAGGTCCATCCCAATGTTGGACCGAGAAATACAAGGTCTCAATTGAGACCACGGGTAGCTCAGAAAAGAGCAAGAAGCATGAAATGCGCTCTTCCCATGACAGGGAGGGGGTTTTTCGCGTTTTAAAATAGTGACATACCGCGATATACGACCAGAAACGCGGAACGGAGACGGGTTTAAATGCAGAACCAGAGAATCAGAATTCGACTAAAAGCGTTTGATCACAAGCTGATAGATCTCTCGACCCAGGAGATCGTTAACACAGCCAAGCGCACTGGTGCCCAGGTAAAAGGCCCGATTCCACTGCCGACACGAAAAGAGAAGTTTACCGTTCTGATTTCACCTCATGTCTATAAGGATGCGCGCGACCAGTATGAGATTCGCACCCACAAACGACTACTGGATATCGTCGAGCCCACTGAGAAGACCGTGGACGCGCTGACAAAGCTGGATCTGGCAGCAGGCGTGGAAGTACAGATCAATCTCGGTTGATTTAGCAGGCAAGAGGACTTAGGGAGCATCAAGATGACAATTGGCATAATAGGAATCAAGCGAGGTATGACGCGGGTCTTCACCGACGAAGGCGTCTCAATACCTGTAACAGTCATCGAAGCGACCCCCAATCGCATAACCCAGGTCAAGTCCGCTGAGGCCGACGGATATTCAGCCATCCAGGTCACCGCGGGTAGTGTCAAACCCTCCCGGGTCAATAAGCCCCGAGCAGGACATTTTGCCAAAGCTTCCATCGAAGCTGGACGCAAACTATGGGAATTCAGAGTTTCCGGCGAAGACGAGTTGGGTCTTGGCGATACGCTCTCGGTGGAAGCCTTCGAAGAAGGCCAGAAAGTGGACGTCAGTGGTCAGTCCAAGGGTAAGGGATTTGCCGGAGTGGTGAAGCGCCACAATTTCAAAATGCAAGATGCCACACACGGCAACTCGGTCTCCCACAGGGCGCCGGGTTCTATCGGACAGTGTCAGAGTCCGGGTCGTGTATTTAAAGGCAAAAAAATGGCCGGGCACATGGGTGCACGTAAAGTTACGACCCAGACACTGGAAGTCGTCAAGGTCGATCAGGAAAACAATTTGCTCTTGATCAAGGGTGCTGTTCCAGGTGCCACCGGTGGTGATGTCATTGTGACACCGGCAGTCAAGGTAATCAGCGGAGGTGAATCTTGAACCTCAATATCATAGGCGCGGGTGACGGCGTCGACGTTTCCGATACAACCTTTGGGCGTGAGTTCAACGAAGCGCTGGTACACCAGGTTGTAACCTCTTTTCTTTCTGGCGGACGTCAGGGTACGAAAGCGCAAAAAACCCGATCCGAAGTCAACGGTGGTGGTCGTAAGCCTTTCCGCCAGAAAGGTACTGGCCGTGCGCGTGCTGGTACGATTCGCAGCCCGATCTGGCGTGGGGGTGGCGCTACGTTTGCCGCTAAACCCCGTGACTTTTCCAAGAAGGTCAATAAGAAGATGTATCGTGGCGCCATGCAGGCGATTCTTTCCGAATTGGTCCGTCAGGATCGCCTCGTCATTACCGAAGATTTCAATGTCGAAGCACCGAAAACGAAAGAAATTGCCGCCAAGCTGAAAACGCTGGAACTCGATAATGTATTAATTGTCGTCGAAGAGGTTGATGACAATCTCTACCTGGCTGCACGCAATCTAAAGAACGTGGATGTGGTCGATGTTCAGGGCGTTAACCCGGTTAACCTGATTGGTTTCGAGAAGGTGCTCTTTACCGTTGGTGCCTTGAAGAAGGCTGAGGAGAAACTCGCATGAACGATGAGCGACTCTACAAGATTATCCTAGGCGCGCACATCTCGGAAAAGGCGACCGTCATTGCTGATCAGGCCAACCAGTTTGCGTTCAAGGTCGTAAAGGATGCAACCGGACCAGAGATCAAAGAAGCCGTCGAAAAGATTTACGATGTTGAAGTGAAAAAAGTTTCCGTCATGAACGTCAAAGGCAAGGTTAAGCGCAGTTTGCGCGGTGCCAGCCGTAAGCCGAGTTGGAAGAAGGCGTACGTCAGTCTTGCTGCCGGTCACGACATTGATTTTTCCTAAGTAATGCAGATCGCAAGAAACGTAGCGAATTAGAGAAGACAGAACATGCCAGTCGTCAAAGCAAAACCAACATCACCGGGACGAAGATTCGTCGTCAAGGTCGTCAACCCGGATCTGCACAAGGGTGAACCGTATAAGCCGCTATTGGAGAAGAAATCCAAGACGGGCGGTCGTAACAACCACGGTCGGATTACAACCCGGCACATTGGTGGCGGTCACAAGCAGAAGTACCGGAAAGTTGATTTCAAACGAAACAAAGATGGCATCAAGGCAATTGTAGAACGACTCGAATACGACCCCAATCGAACGGCAAATATTGCCCTCGTGAAGTACGAAGATGGTGAGCGACGTTACATCATTGCACCCAAAGGCCTAACTGCAGGCGACACAGTTCAAAGCGGTGACATGTCACCAATTAAAACAGGCAACTGTCTGCCCTTGCGTAACATACCCATGGGTAGCGTCATTCACTGCGTCGAGCTCAAATCTGGCAAAGGAGCGCAGCTGGTACGAAGTGCCGGTACTTCCGCGCAGTTGGTGGCAAAAGAAGGCCGTCATGTCACGCTGAGGCTTCGCTCCGGTGAGATGAGAAAGGTGCTGTCGGAGTGTCGCGCGACCATCGGCGAAGTTTCCAATTCAGAACACAATTTACGTTCACTCGGAAAAGCTGGTGCCACACGCTGGCGCGGCGTTCGACCGACCGTCCGCGGTGTGGTCATGAACCCTGTTGATCACCCCCATGGCGGTGGTGAAGGCAAGACATCAGGTGGACGTCATCCAGTATCACCCTGGGGTATGCCAACTAAGGGATACAAGACGCGTAAGAACAAGCGTACGGACAATATGATCGTTCGTCGTCGTTCCAAGCGATAGGAGAATAGATAGTGCCTCGTAGTTTAAAAAAAGGACCCTTCGTTGATTTGCATCTGGCCTCCAAGGTGCAAAAAGCAGCGGAAACCAACGACAAGCGGCCGATCAGAACCTGGTCGCGTCGTTCGCTGATTACGCCGGATTTTGTCGGCCTCACCCTTCAGGTGCACAACGGTCGGCAGCACGTGCCGGTGTTCATCAGCGAAGACATGGTCGGGCACAAACTCGGTGAGTTTGCGATCACACGAACCTTCCGTGGTCATGCTGCGGACAAGAAGGTCAAGCGGTAAGACAGCCCTGAGCGAAGGCTATAAAGAGCACTGAGCTAAAACTGCGAAATAGCAGTAGAGAGAAGGTAAGAGGAATAGAACGATGGAAGTAGCAGCAAGACTTAAAGGCGCCAAGCTTTCGGCTCAGAAGGCGCGTCTTGTCGCTGATCAGATTCGCGGCAAAGAAGTCGGCAAAGCACTCGATATCCTGAGCTTTTCCACCAAGAAAGGCGCGCACCTGGTGAAGAAGCTGCTTGAGTCAGCCATCGCCAATGCAGAACACAACGAAGGCGCCGACGTCGATGAACTGAAGGTTTCGACTGTTTTTGTTGACGAAGGTCTAACCATGAAGCGAATCCGACCACGAGCAAAAGGTCGGGCAGACAGAATCTTAAAGCGCACATGCCACATTACGTTGGCCGTCGCGGACGAATAGGACTAGGAGACCAAAATGGGTCAGAAAGTACATCCCACGGGCTTAAGGCTTGGCATCGTCAAAGACCATACCTCTATCTGGTATGCGGATGGTCCCGCCTATGCGGAAAAACTGCATGAAGACCTGAGAGTCCGGGAGTACATCAGGAAAAAGCTGGCGCAGGCTTCGGTCAGCCGAATTGAGATACAGCGTCCAGCTAATACCGCACGTATAACGGTTCACACGGCTCGTCCTGGTATTGTCATCGGTAAGAAAGGTGAAGATGTTGAAAGGCTGCGCAAGGAAGTGACCCGAATGATGGGTGTTCCTGTACACATCAACATCGAGGAAATCAGGAAGCCAGAACTTGATGCACATCTGGTTGCTCAGAATGTTGCCCAGCAACTTGAACGCAGGGTGCAGTTTCGCCGCGCGATGAAACGTGTCATGCAGAACGCCATGCGCCTGGGTGCTCAAGGTATTAAGGTTCGTGTTGCCGGTCGGCTGGGTGGCGCCGAGATTGCGAGATGCGAGGTCTACCATGAAGGCCGTGTACCTCTGCATACCCTGCGTGCCGACGTTGATTACGCGACTGCCGAAGCGCTTACCACATACGGGATCCTTGGCGTTAAGGTCTGGATCTTCAAAGGTGAAGTTATCGGCGACAGGGAAGAAGGCAAGGAAGCGAACGTACAGAGTTTTGGATAAGAAAGGTTTCGGATAAAGAGCCTTTAGCGAACGGAATATAAAGAGTCATGCTACAACCAAAGAGAACTAAATTCAGGAAGCAGCACAAAGGCCGCAATCGGGGACTAGCTCACCGTGGCAGTTCTGTTTCTTTCGGTGAGTACGGTCTGAAAGCCACCGGCCGTGGCCGTATGACTGCCAGACAGATCGAAGCAGGTCGACGTGCTATGACTCGTCATGTAAAGAGAGGCGGTCAAATCTGGATTCGTGTCTTCCCGGACAAGCCCATTACAAATAAACCTCTTGAGGTTCGTCAGGGTAAAGGCAAGGGTAACGTCGAGTACTGGGTTGCCCAGATTAAGCCCGGCAAGGTGCTCTATGAAATGGAAGGTGTTACGGAAGAGTTGGCGAGAGAGGCATTCAGCCTTGCTGCAGCCAAGCTGCCGTTTCCGACTGCCTTCGTCAAACGTCAGGTGATGTAAGAAGAGTTTTAGCCCAAGAGAACTAACCAAGAGCACCAATGGATGAAAGCATCAGAGTTGAGAGAAAAATCGGTCGAAGAGCTGCAGCAGGAAGTCGAAAACCTGGTCAAAGAGCAGTTCAACTTCCGTATGCAGCAGTCTACAGGGCAACTGGGTCAGTCGCATTTGCTGAAACAGGCCAAGAAAGATATTGCGCGGGTTAAGACCGTGTTGAACGAAAAACGAAACGCTTAATGCGTAAGTTTTGAGGAATTTGAGAATGAGCGAAACAAATCTGGCCCGAACCGCGAGCGGTACCGTCGTTTCAGACAAGATGGACAAGTCGATAACAGTTCTTGTTGAGCGTCGAATCAAGCATCCGTTGTACGGTAAGTACATTAAGCGGTCCAAGAAGATTCACGCCCATGATGAAGAGAACCAATGCCAGGAAGGCGATCTCGTCACTATTGAGGAAACGCGACCGATTTCTAAGACAAAGTCATGGAAATTGAGTTCGATTGATCGTAAAGCCACGATCATTAGCTGATTTAAGTTTGGAGTTAACGAGATGATTCAGACACAGACATATTTGGATATCGCGGACAACAGTGGTGCGCGCAGGGTCATGTGCATCAAAGTTCTGGGTGGGTCGAAAAGGCGTTATGCCAATGTTGGCGATGTCATCAAGGTCACCGTCAAGGAGGCGATTCCCCGAGGTCGCGTCCGTAAAGGTCAGGTGCTGGATGCAGTCGTTGTTCGTACACGAAAGGGCGTCCGTCGCCCCGATGGCAGTCTGATCAAGTTCGACGGCAATGCCGCGGTTCTACTCAACGCACAGAAGCAGCCCATTGGTACCCGCATTTTTGGGCCGGTGACTCGCGAGCTTAGAAATGAGAATTTTATGAGGATTATTTCCCTCGCACCGGAAGTGTTGTAGAGGCATAAGCGATGCAGAAGATTAGAAAAGACGATCAGGTAATCGTGATTACTGGCAAAGACAGAGGTAAGACAGGTACCGTCACGCGCCTTATGGATGATGGCCGGGTCTTTGTTGGCGGTGTCAACATGATCAAGAAGCACACCAAAGGCAACCCACAGGCGGGGCAGCCAGGCGGAATTATTGAAAAAGAAGCGCCGATCCAGGCCAGTAATGTTGCTATCTACAATAGCGCAACTAACAAGGCTGACCGGGTTGGCATCAAGGTCGAAGACGGCGAGAAGATTCGCGTCTTCAAGTCTACCGGCGAGGCAATAGACGGTTAATCGACATGGCAGATTTAAAACAAGTTTATAACGACGAGATTCGAACAAAGCTGAAAGAAGAGCTGAATCTCACCAACGTGATGGAAGTACCGCACATAACCAAGATCACCCTGAACATGGGTGTGGGTGAATCGATTGCTGATCGCAAGCAGTTGGATGCGGCACTAGCCGACATGGAACGCATTGCTGGTCAAAAACCGATCATGACCAATGCACGAAAGTCCATTGCTGGTTTCAAGATTCGAGACAATTATCCGATTGGCTGCAAGGTCACTCTGCGCAAGGCTCGAATGTACGAATTTCTGGATCGGCTTATTAGTATTGCAATACCAAGAATCCGTGATTTCCGTGGCATTAGCCCTAAATCGTTTGACGGTCGCGGCAACTTCGCCATGGGTATTGTGGAGCAGATAGTGTTCCCTGAGATCGATTACGACAAGATCGATAAAATCCGAGGCCTGGATATTGCGATCACAACCACAGCGACAACCGACGAGCAAGGCCGGGCGTTGTTGAAAGCTTTTAACTTCCCGCTTCGCGACGAAAGCAGCAGCTAACGCAGGAATGGATTAGGAAAGACATATGGCAAAAGTATCGATGGTAAACCGTGAACTAAAGCGTCTGAAGACGGTGAAGAAGCACGCGGCCAAGCGCACGGAGCTAAAGGCGATTATTAAGAGCCCGACAGCCTCAGATGAAGAAAGGTGGGATGCGCAACTGAAGCTGCAGAAGCTGCCACGCGATGCGAGTCCGACTCGGCAGATGCGTCGTTGTACGCTCACTGGCCGACCACACGCTGTTTACCGACGATTTGGTTTGTCACGAAATCAGCTACGTGAAGCAGCCATGCGTGGCGATGTACCGGGTCTCGTTAAGTCGAGCTGGTAGGGAGATAAAGAACATGACAATGCAAGATCCGATGTCGGACATGCTCACAAGAATTCGTAATGCTCAGCAGGCAGGTATTGCCGCTGTGACTATGCCATCTTCAAATCTGAAGGTGTCAGTTGCACAGGTACTGCAGGAAGAGGGTTACATAGAAAGTCACCAGGTAACGCAAGGTGAAGGCGGCAAGGCCGACCTTTCCATTACGCTGCGCTACCACGAAGGCAAACCGGTTATTGAGGAAATCAGCCGTATGAGCAGGCCTGGTCTTAGGCAGTACAAGGCTAAAGATGAGATTCCTCAGGTCAAAGGCGGTCTGGGTGTGATCATCCTGACGACCAACAGGGGTGTGATGACAGATCGAACGGCGCGAGCCGCCGGTATTGGTGGAGAGATTCTCTGCTCCGTTTTCTAGCGGCTGCAGGCAGCGACAGTCCGGCGTATCGGGCTGCTGAAGATCTGCTAGTACGGCAGTAATTGCGAGAGTGCGGAAAGGTTTAGAAGGTAAACAAAATGTCACGTATAGCTAACAGTCCGGTTCAGATTCCGAGCGGTGTTGAAGTTAACCTTTCGGGTAAAGAGATTAGCGTAAAAGGTGCTAAGGGCAACCTGACCCTGACTGTACATGAACTGGTTGAAATCAAGCAGGAAGAAAATGAGCTGAAGCTTGCTGCGACTAATTCGACCAAGAAGTCGCACGCGCTTTCAGGGACTTTTCGTTCACTGATCAGCAACATGGTGATGGGTGTCACTGAGGGCTTCCAGAAAGAACTGGAGCTAATCGGTGTCGGTTACCGGGCACAGGCACAGGGTAAGAAGTTGAATCTGTCTCTGGGATTCTCTCATCCGGTTGTGTATCAGGCGCCCGAGGGAATTGACATCGAAACACCAAGCCAGACCCAGGTCATCGTCAAGGGAATTGACAAGCAATTGGTCGGTCAGGTGTCGGCTGAGATCAGAGACTTCCGTCCGCCGGAGCCTTATAAAGGCAAGGGCGTACGTTACGCCAATGAATACGTGAAGCGAAAGGAAGCTAAGAAGAAGTGACGCACGTAGCACGTCATCTTGAGCGACTGAAGTCGTGCACGACTCGAAGGATCTCGTTAAGAGAATGTAGAGACAGAAAGACATGAGTAAGAAAAGAGATCAAAGACTAAAGAGAGCCCGCCGTTCCCGGATGCATATCCGCGAACTCGAAGTTCCGAGGTTATGCGTTTATCGCTCGCCCAGGCACATCTACGCGCAGATCATTTCTGCCGCCGGTAGTGAAATCGAGGCGTCTGCATCATCTCTGGAAACCGCAGTTCGGGCAGGTAACAAGGGCAACACCGACGATGCAGCGAAAGTTGGGGCATTGATAGCGGAAAAGGCAAAAGAAAAGGGAATCGAAAAAGTCGCATTCGACCGATCCGGTTACAAGTTTCACGGCAGGGTGAAAGCGCTGGCTGAAGCAGCGCGCGAAGGTGGACTCCAGTTTTAACTGGGGTCGGAGTAAAGGATCAGAGTAAGGATTGGTATACGGGTTGAAGTCAGGTGATGAGTTTACTCTGACCCTTTACTCCGACCCCAAAACTTGAAGGACAAGTAATGGCTTACAACGAGCAGGATAACGAAGAAGGCATTCAGGAAAAACTGGTTCAGGTGAACCGGGTTGCCAAAGTGGTCAAGGGCGGTCGTATTTTCGGCTTCACCGCACTCACGGTTGTCGGTGATGGCAACGGTCGAGTTGGCTATGGTCGCGGTAAGGCCAGAGAAGTTCCTCTGGCCATACAAAAAGCAATGGAGGCTGCCCGACGCAACATGATAACGGTAGATCTGGACGGCTCGACGATCCAGTACCCGATCACAGCGCGCCACGGCGCTTCCAAGATTTACATGCAACCGGCTTCCGATGGTACCGGTGTGATTGCAGGGAAGACGATGCGTGCCGTACTCGAAGTTGCAGGGGTACACAATGTTCTGGCCAAGTCCTATGGATCAACCAATCCGGTCAACGTCCTGCAGGCCACCTTCAAGGGCCTCCAGGAAATGCGATCACCGGAAAGTGTCGCTGAGAAACGCGGTAAGACCGTAGAAGAAATTACGGGTTAAACCCATAACAGGATTAAGAAATGGCGGCGAAGACAATCAAAGTCACTCAGACAAAAAGCACAATCGGTCGACTCAAGTCGCATAAAGCATGTGTTGCAGGTCTGGGATTAAAGAAGATAAGACATACCGTTGAGGTTGAAGATACACCTGCGGTCAGGGGCATGATCGACAAAGTGTCCTATATGGTCAGTGTCGAAGAATGAGCGACTCTGAGCCTGCTAAAAGGAGCGATACGATGCAACTGAATACATTAAAGCCGGGCGAAGGCAGCCGTAGACCGTCCAAGCGAGTTGGACGTGGAATGGGCAGTGGCCTGGGCAAGACCTGTGGTCGAGGCCACAAGGGTCAGAAATCACGATCCGGCGGTCGAATTCGAGCTGGTTTCGAAGGCGGACAACAGCCGCTGCAGATGCGGTTGCCGAAATTTGGTTTCAACTCGGCCAAATCACGCATCACCGCAGAAGTGACGCTGTCTGAAATCGCCAAGGTCGATGCCGATGTAATTGATCTGAAAGCACTGCAGGATGCGGACATCATCAAAGGCACGATGAAGCGCGCAAAGGTGATCTTGTCGGGTAGTATCGACAAAGCCGTTACCCTAAAAGGCCTCAAGGCTACCAAGGGTGCAAAAGCGGCTATCGAAGCTGCAGGTGGAAAAATAGAGGAGTGATGACTAAAGGGAATCATCTTGAGCGTACCGGGGTCGCGCACGACCGCGAAGCGCCAAAGACAAAAGACCTACCAAGTTAAACGAATAAACAATGAATAGCGCAAACACACAACAAAGAGCAAAATCAATGATGACTGGGGGTGGTCTTACCGAACTCCGTCAACGTCTGATGTTCGTCCTGCTCGCCCTTGTTGTCTACCGTTTTGGTAGCCATATCCCCGTGCCGGGTATAAACCCGGAGCGGCTGCGTGCGCTGTTCGATGCCAATCAGGGCGGTATTCTCGAACTACTTAACATGTTTTCAGGTGGTGCCATTGAAAGGATGAGTATCCTGGCGCTCGGGATCATGCCGTATATCTCGGCTTCTATTATTTCCAATCTGATTGTTGCCACCACGCCATCGTTGCAACAGTTAAGGAAAGAAGGCGAAGCTGGTCGCCGCAAGATCGCTCAGTGGACTCGCTACGGCACACTGGGGCTTGCAACCATTCAAGGTTTCGCCATGGCGAATGGTCTCGCTTCCCAGGGGCTTGCGTTTACTCCGGGTCCGGCTTTTGTTTTTGTGGCAGTCACAACGCTGGTTACGGGTGCGATGTTCATGATGTGGCTCGGCGAACAGGTAACCGAGCGAGGTGTTGGTAACGGTATTTCCATCCTGATCTTCGCCGGTATTGTTTCTGGTTTCCCAAGCGCCATTGGCCAGTCGTTCGAACAGGCTCGTCAGGGGGAGATCTCCATCATCGCCCTTTTAGCAATAGGTGCATTGGCGCTCATCGTGGTTGCCGGTGTTGTCTTTGTCGAACGCGGTCAACGCCGCATCACGGTCAACTATGCCCGGCGTCAGCAGGGGCGACAGCAGTATGCGGCCCAGAGCAGCCACCTCCCGCTCAAAGTCAACATGGCAGGTGTGATCCCGGCAATTTTTGCGAGTTCCCTGTTGCTGTTCCCGGCATCTATTGGTCAGTGGTTCGGCCAATCGCCAGGTATGGAATGGCTGCAGGATGTGTCACTGTTGATAGCGCCAGGTCAGCCGCTCAACATTGTTCTGTTCTCACTAGGCATCGTTTTCTTCTGTTTCTGGTATACGGCTATCATGTTCAATCCGAAGGAAGTAGCCGACAATCTTAAGAAATCAGGCGCCTTTATTCCGGGTTTCAGACCCGGGGATCAGACAGCTAGACATATCGATACGATTCTGACGCGACTCACTCTGGTGGGCGCGCTTTATATGACCGCTGTCTGTCTATTGCCGCAGGCATTGATCGTACAGTTCAACATCACCTTTCAGCTGGGCGGAACAGCGTTGCTGATCGTGGTGGTGGTAGTAATGGATTTTATGGCCCAGGTTCAAACACACCTGATGTCTCATCAGTACGAATCGCTGATGAAGAAATCAAACCTGCAGAACTTTGGCCGCCGGTAACTGAGGATAGATAAATGAAAGTCAGGGCTTCAGTCAAAAAGATGTGCAGGAATTGTCGCATTATCAAACGAAAAGGCTCAGTGCGGGTTATCTGCACCGAACCCCGTCACAAACAAAGGCAAGGTTAATTACTGCCGGCATCCTGAGCGAAGCGAAGGATCTCGGAAATAAATGAGTACCCCGTCATCCTGAGTAAAACGAAGGATCTCTGGGCAAGAAAGGAAAGAGTTAAATGGCTCGATTAGCAGGGATCAACATCCCCGACAACAAACATGCAGCGATCTCCCTAACCTATATTTTTGGGATAGGGCGCACCACGGCGAAGAAGTTGTGTGACTCCAGCGGTGTCAGCCCGACGGCCAAGGTACAAGACCTGACCGAGGAAGATCTCGACAAGTTGCGTAATGAGATCGCGAAGTTGAATGTAGAAGGTGATCTCCGTCGTGAGAATCAGCTCAACATCAAACGCTTGCTCGATCTGGGCTGCTATCGCGGTATACGCCACAGACGCGGTCTACCACTGCGTGGTCAGCGTACCAAAACGAATGCGAGAACCAGGAAAGGACCGAAGCGTCCTATCCGTAAGTAAGCCTCGATAGAGGATAGAGAAGACTATGTCTGAAACCGAAACAGCAACAGCAACCGAAGAAGAAGCAGCTCCGTCCGAAGCACCGGCCGAAGAAGCGTCCGAAGCACCGTCCGAAGCAACGGGCGAAGCAACGTCCGAAGCGCCGGCTGCACCTGCGGTCCGCCGCAAGGGGAAGCGCCAGGTGGTAGATGGGCTCGCGCATGTGCATGCGTCCTTCAACAACACCATCATCATGATTACCGATCGCCAAGGTGGAGCGCTTGCATGGGCAACGGCTGGCGGCTCTGGCTTCCGCGGTGCACGCAAGAGCACACCTTTTGCAGCGCAGGTGGCAGCAGAGCGTGCGGGTAATGCGGCCCTTGAATACGGCCTGCAGAATCTGGAGGTGTTCGTCAAAGGCCCCGGGCCTGGCCGTGAGGCGGCAGTACGGGCACTAAATGCCGTGGGTTTCAGAATCACCAATATTACGGATGTCACACCCATTCCGCACAACGGGTGCCGACCACCCAAGCGACGACGGGTATAACAAGGACAACCGAGGAGAATACACATGGCCCGATATCTCGGACCCAAGTTAAAGTTATCACGACGAGAGGGAACGGATCTTTTCCTCAAGAGTGGCGTTCGCCCGCTCGAATCCAAGTGCCGTGCAGAATCACCACCTGGTATGCATGGGCAGAAACGTGCACGTCTCTCGGATTACGCCGTTCAGCTGCGCGAAAAGCAGAAAGTTCGCCGACTCTATGGTGTACTGGAAAAGCAGTTCCGTAACTACTATAAGAAGGCAGACCGCCAGAAGGGCGCAACTGGTATGAACCTCCTGCGCATTCTTGAGCGTCGTCTCGACAACGTCGTTTACCGCATGGGTTTTGGTTCGACACGTGCGGAGGCTCGCCAGTTGGTCAGCCACAAGTCCATTGTTATCAACGGCAATGTCGCCAACGTCCCGAGCTACCAAGTAGAAGCAGGCGACACGATTGCGATTCGTGAGAAGTCACGTAATCAGCTGCGTATCCAGGGTGCGCTTACCCTTGCGGCAAATCGCGCGCCTGTGCCCTGGGTTGAAGTCAACCCGGAAAAGATGGAAGGCGTTTTCAAGGCATACCCCGAGCGGGAAGATCTGCCCCAGGAAATCAACGAAAACCTGATCGTCGAACTGTACTCGAAGTAACGGAACGAACGATACGAACATTCATCGGAAGGTGAGAAGGTAAGCACATATGGCACATTCTTCATTAGAGTTTTTAACACCGAAGCACATCCAGGTAGAACAGCAGAGTTCAACGCAAGCAAGCGTTGTTCTCGAGCCACTGGAGCGCGGTTTTGGTCATACGCTGGGTAATGCCCTGCGTCGCATCCTGCTGTCTTCTATGCCGGGCTGCGCCATCATCGAAACTGAAATCGATGGCGTTCTGCATGAATACAGCACCATTGAAGGTGTGCAGGAAGACGTCATCGAGATTTTGTTGAACCTGAAAGGTGTCGCCGTAAAGCTGAACTCCACGGATGAAGCTGAGATTACCCTTGATGTGAAAGGGCCTGGTGTTGCCACCGCTGGTGATTTCCAGCTCGGTCATGACATCGAGATTTCCAATCCCGATCATGTAATTGCCAAGCTGAATGAAAACGGACACCTGAAACTTCGAGCGCAGGTGGGACGTGGCCGAGGCTATGAGCCGGCTGACCTCCGCGTTGCCGATGAAGAAGAGAGCCGGGTTATCGGCAGTCTTCTACTCGATGCCAGCTATAGCCCGGTTAGCCGAGTTGCTTACAAAGTCGATAGCGCTCGAGTTGAACAGCGCACCGACCTCGACAAGCTGATCATCGATCTTGAAACCAATGGCACCATTGACCCGGAAGAAGCAATCCGGCGAGCTGCAACCATTCTGCAGCAGCAGGTAGCGGTATTCGTAGACCTCGAGAGTGAAGCTGAGCCCGAGGCCGTTGAAGAAGAAGACGAGATCGACCCGATCCTGCTCCGCCCGGTCGACGACTTGGAGCTGACAGTCCGATCAGCTAACTGCCTTAAGGCTGAAAATATTTACTACATCGGTGACCTGATTCGCAGAACCGAGGTTGAGCTGTTAAAAACACCCAACCTTGGCAAGAAGTCACTGACCGAAATCAAGGATGTACTTGCCTCCCGTGGCCTATCACTGGGCATGCGACTCGAGAATTGGCCGCCCTCCAGCCTCCGAGGCGACGACCGAGTACTGGGTTAAAAAGCACCGAAGAAAAGTAACAACAACCGTCACCCTGAGCTACCAAGGTCGCATACGACCGAAGGATCTCGGGACCGAAACGAAGAGTAGGATAGAGTCATGCGACACCGCAAAAGTGGCAGACAGCTAAACCGCACAAGCAGCCATCGCAAAGCTATGTATAAAAACATGGCAGTCTCGCTGATTGAGCACGAAGTCATTAAGACGACCGTTCCCAAAGCGAAAGAGCTGAAGCGTGTTGCTGAACCTCTAATTACACTTGCGAAAAGCGATTCTGTCGCCAATCGCCGCCTGGCATTCGCCCGTACAGGTAGCAAAGCTGCAGTCGGCAAGCTCTTTGGGGAACTCGGCCCCAGGTATCAGGACCGCCCTGGTGGCTATACGCGGATCCTCAAGTGTGGCGAACGCGCTGGTGATACAGCACCGATGGCCTTTGTTGAATTCGTTGATCGTCCGTTACCCGATAATGATGACGACTTCGATGATGATATTGAAGATGATGAAG
>JABHYO010000103.1 GCA_018656865.1 Gammaproteobacteria bacterium
ACATACACGTGCCGGTCAAAGTCGCAACTGATGCGGCACTCTGGCTCGCCATCTGCCAGGTGATCATTGAAGAAGACATGGTGGATGAAGCGTTCGTACGTGAACAAACGGATCTCGCCATACTGGTGCGCAAGGACAACGGCCGATACCTCCGTGCTGACGAAGTCACCGGTGACAGACCTGAGCAGCTTTACTTTTATGACAGCCTGCAAAAAGCCATCGTCGAAGCACCCAGAGGCACCTTGTCTTACGAAGGTGAGCAGGCACTCGAAGGAACCTACACGGTCACGCTCCTTGACGGTTCAGAGGTAGAGGTCACTCCGGTATTCGCTCAGATGAGAGAAAAACTGTTCCGCGAGTACACCCCCCGGCAGGCCGAGAAAATGTGTGGTGTACATCCGGACCTCATCACCCGGCTGGCAAAGAAAGTGGCAACCATGCGGACCTGTTCCTACATCGGATTCAGTTCAGGGAAACACTACCACGGCGATTTGATGGAACGCAGCCAGATATTGGCGATGGCCCTGTCGGGCAACTGGGGCAAACCAGGAACCGGATTCAACTGCTTCCTCGTCCCTGACATCGGTATCGGCGGTCTCTCTCAGGTCTCGCAACCGACCGACCCTGCACCAACACGATCAGCCGACGCACCCAATCCTTTCGATATGCTGCGCAAGAAATTCAATGATCCGGATCTGACCGATGAAATCCTGGTCGCAAAGATGGAGCAAGAAGGCCTGAAAAAACACGGCACGGTGCCGCCGGTATTCTTCCTCTACAACCACGCCGGATACGACAAATTATGGGACAGGCCGGAATGGAATGACCCGACACTGAAAAGAACCTTTGGCGAGTACCTGAAGGAATCAGTCGACAGGGAATTCTGGGATGAGCACCAGGCTAAACCTGCACCAGATCAACCCCCTAAAGTCCTGATGCTGATCGGGAACAACCCGTTACGCAGGCAGCGTAGTGGACGAAAGAACTACGTCGAGGAACTCTTCCCGAAACTCGACATGCTGTTCGCTATCGAACCCAAGATGTCAGCCAGCGCCGCCTTCTGCGACATCGTGCTTCCTGCTGCCTGGTACTATGAAAAGCACGATATGAGTATGACCTTCGGATTGAATCCATACACTGCCCTTATCGAAAAATCGGTGGAGCCACCGGGCGAAGCCAAACCTGAATGGGAGATTTTCAGCCTGTTGATGGCGAAGATCAGTGAACGAGCCGTGAAGCGAGGAATGACATCTTTTATTGACCGTGGCGGCAAGGAGCGACTGTACGAAGAACTGGGCAAGCGTTTTACGCTCGATGGCTACCTGACAACCCAGGAAGATGCGCTCATTGAAATGGTCAACGTTGCCCAGGCGATCGGAAGCTTCCCCCAGGGATTTGACTACAAGAAATTCAAGGAGGTGGGCCAGGTTCGCATCCATGGCGGTGTCGGCCATTCAACAGCATCCGAGGTTAATCCGACTAAACCCTTCTATTCACTGGCGAAGCATCTGGATGACAAACAGGTTTACCCGACCTATGCCCGCAGAGCCCAGTTTTATATAGATCACGAATGGTTTCTCGAAGCCGGTGAAGCCTTCCCGACTCATAAGGACACGCCACCCATCGGCGGTCAGTACCCGTTCAGAATCGTCAGCGGTCATGTCCGGGGCAGCATTCATTCGATGCATGCCGGTACGCCGGAGTTTCTGAGACTACATAGAGGCCAGCCTCTACTTTTTATCAACGACCAGGTGGCTTTGGACAAAGGCATCAAAGATGCAGACATGATCAGAATGTACAACGATCTGGATGAGGCAGTGCTCATGGCGTGTATCTCGCCAGCGGTGGGACCTGATCAGGTGGTCGTTTACATGTTCGAGTCCTGGCAGTTCAAGAACTGGAAATCTCATGACTCAATGCTGATCGGCATGCCCAAGTCGCTGCAGTTGGCCGGAGACTATGAACAGCTGGGATTCAGACAATCCCAGGGCTCGCCATCACCGTCAAATGACCGAGGACTGCGCGTTGACTTCGAACTTGCATAAAAAATCGCTGAAAACATCGAAGCGACAACTGGCGACGGTTATCGACCTGAACAAGTGCATGGGCTGTCAGAGCTGCACTGTTGCCTGCAAGAACCTTTGGACACAACGGGCCGGTACGGAACACATGCGCTGGGCCAATGTTGGCACCTATCCCGGACGTGGATATCCGAGAGACTGGCAATCCAAAGGCGGTGGCTATGACAGCCAGGGTAAGGCAAAACCCGGTCAGTTGATCAACCTCGTCGAAGCCGGCGACAACTTGCAGTTCAACCACGAAGAAGTCTTTAATCAGCAGAAGGGTCAGACGGTTCATCTACAGCCTTCAACCAGCCAGGGTGGTAAACCAGACTGGGGATACAACTGGGATGAGGATCAGGCATCGGGCCAATGGCCTAATGCTTACTTCTTCTATCTGCCTCGAAAATGCAACCACTGTTCCAACGCACCGTGTATTGAAGCCTGTTCGCGCAATGCCATCTCCAAGAGGGAGGACGGCATTGTTATTATCGACCAGGAGCGATGTACGGGCCACCGCCACTGTGTCGAAGCCTGCCCTTACGGCATGGTCTATTTCAACCCTGTCACAAAACGCAGTGAAAAATGTATTGAGTGTTATCCGCGAGTTGAGCAGGGTATCGCACCTGCGTGTAATCGTCAGTGTGTGGGCAGGACTCGCGCCTACGGTTATCTCGATGACAAGAACAGTCAGGTCTACAAACTGGTTGTTGACTGGCAGGTCGCTCTTCCGCTCCACCCTGAATATGGCACCGAACCCAATGTCTACTATGTACCCCCTATGTCGACACTTGCCCTCGACGACGATGGCCGCCTGACAGATGAAATGAGAATTCCTATTGAGGTTCTTGAGAGCTACTTCGGCCCAACGGTGAAAAAAGTATTGGACACACTGGTATCTGAACGACAACGAAAGAAGGACGGTAAATCTTCTGAACTCATGGACCTTCTTATCAGCCGACGCTGGGAAGATCGTTTTGCGGAATTTACCAATGAACCGGTCTAGGCTATCCGGAGCTGAGGAATGAAAGTCAGTCGCCTTTCAACCAGCGCTGCCGAACTTCGGGATGGTCATGCCAGCGCCTGGAACCGCGTGGAGGAGAACACGCTCATGCTTTCGCCATCACCGATAGCGCTGACGGAATCGGTGTCTCCTTATATGTCCAGAACCACAGGACACGGCAAGGTAGACAGGCTCAACGTACGCATGGCCCACGACGGTGCGACCCTCAGCCTTCGGCTATCCTGGCCTGACCCTGACCGGGACGATGAACTAACCGATCTGGATCAGTTTGCGGACGCCATTGCCGTAATGTTCCCCCTGTCTCTGGACGCCAGTGCCTTTACCATGGGCAGCGCGGAACACCCCGTCAATGCCTGGCTATGGCGAGCGGATGAGGAAAAACCTTTTGATGTCATTGCAGCAGGATACGCCACCTCGACCAGGCGGCCTGCTAACAGCAGCGGACTGATAGTGACCAGCAGCCATGATGGCAACATCTGGGTCGTCGTCCTGCAACGGTCCATGAAGGTCGACGGACATGGCTACATTGAGATCAAAGCCGGAACCGATTTAGGCATCGCTTTTGCCGTCTGGGAAGGCAGCAACCGGGAAAGATCCGCCGCTAAGGCGGTATCCGGTGAATTCACCCGCATCAGCGTCGATGCCTGAGCAAAACGCAGTAAGCACAACACAGACTGCCGTCGCACGCAGTGGCCTCTACCAGTTATTCGCCGCTGTATTCTCCAACCCAACAGATGAATTGCTCGAACTCATGCTGTCAGGGGAATTTCAGGAACGGCTGGATTATCTCAGCAGCGAACTACCCTACTCCATTACCTTAGATGTGAAACAACAACTGGAAGAATTGGACCGACATAAATTATTCATCGTTTACACCACCCTTTTTGAGTCAGGCAGCCAGGGGGTATCTTTGAGGGAACTGACTTATTCGACATTGACCGAAAAAGCCCTGCTGGAGGAACTGTTCCGTTTTTACCAGCACTTTGGCCTTGAATTCGCTCAAGGTGAATTACGAGAGCTGCCCGACCTTCTGCCGATTGAACTCGAGTTTCTTCACTATCTCACTTTTCTCGAAGCAGAAGCGTTAAAAACAAATTCCCAGCATGCGAACATCGGCGCCCTGCAAACGGCACAATCCGATTTCGTGAACCTGCATCCCGGAAAGTGGATTGGCAGTTTTCTTGAGAGGCTTCAATCCCAACCCGATTCAGGGATATATGCACTCCTGGCTGACCTGCTGTTTAAGTTCATCAAACAGGAAAAACTCTTCCTCGCCGGACAAACCGATAATCTTATCGCCACTGACTAGCAGGTAGAACCGTCACACCGACTGATGTAGCTGCCGCCAGTTTAGAGGCGAGGCGCCGCTCCACTTGCTGAAAGCCCTTGAAAATGCCGCGGGGTCCGCATATCCCAGTCGTTCAGAAATTTCACTGATCGTCAGTTCGCCTCGACTAAGAAGGTGGCGAGCTCGTTCGGACTGTACTTCGTTGACCAGTTCACGGAAACAACGCCCTTCTCCCCTCAATCGCCGCGTCAGGCTGCGCTCCGACATGGCAAGCTGCCGTGCGATTTCACCACGTGACATGGGTGGGCAACAGGCCCAAAGCCAGCGGGCAACACGCTCTGTCATATTGATTTCCTCGGCCATCATGAGAGCCAATTTGTCTGCGATAGCCTTATACGATCGATATCGAAGTCTGTTGGCCAGCGGTAATGGCTCAAGCTCAAGACTAGCTGGGTAGACGAGCCGTGCGGCTTCACAGTTGAACCTGACCTCGCAGGGCGGAGGCAGATTCAGGTCAGCAAAGTCCCCTGGCTGAGGCAAGGGGAGTTCAATACGCACTGGCGGGCAATCGCGATCAAGAATGCACTCAATGTTTCGCAGTGAAAAGAGCAGGTCAGTGAGGACACAATAGGCTGTCAGCTCGCCAATTGCAGCCTTGTCACTGTCACGTAGTTTCGGTTCCGTCATCGTGAACGACAGGATCAGTTCTCTGTCGTTCCGGATGGCCACCAGGCGGGAGTGTCCTGATGTTAATTGCGGAAACTCAAGACAGACATGCAGCGCTTCGGTGATTGAGGCCGCATGACGCATTAGCAGCCCCAGGACCCCCAGAGAATCGAGGCCAAAATCCGGGAGTAACGAGAACAGATGGGTCACTATCGATTTTGACTGATCCCTCATTGATATCAGGCGGCGATAGATCTCCAATTCCTGGGCCCTCGATACAGGGAAATCAGGTTCCTGCAGCGCCTGTCGCGGTAAGCCCTGGTCTTCGAACACTGCCCTCGCCTCATCGTCATTCACGCCGAGCAGTTCCATGTGACCCAGAGCGCCTTCGATCGTGCGCCGACCGGTGGCCAGGTTACCCGTGACGATTACCGTATCTCCTGTCATTTCGACCTCCTCTACTGACCACAATTAGGGACTCGATGGCCCAAACTATCAATAATTAGACCTCTGTTGCAATGGTTGCAGCCCGGTACAGCGCGTAAAGTTCACAATTAGATAAAGCCTGACCCAGTCAGTGTTAGCGTCGGCACCGACCCTAGTATCTGGCAGGAACAACTGTTGGCATTTCTGGCTCCAATGCCTGGACTTAAGGAGAACAACATGGAACTAAGAGAAGCACTGGGTAGACGTCGATCAATCCGCTTCGTCAAAACCTACAAAAACGTTGAACCCGAGAAGATCCAAATGATGTTCGAGGCTGCCCGCATAGCCTCCCACTGGGGGAACGTACAGTCCCTCGGCGCGGTCGCCGTTCACCGGGAAACCGCATCCCAGGAAGTGCTCGATTCGCTGGAAGCTACCATCGTCGGCTGGCAGGTCAAGATCGCACCGGTTGTCATCGTCTGGTATGTCGACCCGGAGATGGTGGAGGAACAGTCGGACCGTCTGCGGCAACTGATGGACGTCGGCGCACTTGGCTTCGGCACCAAGGAAGAACGCCTGCAGGCACTTGAAGAAACGCTGATTCCGGTCTTCTCAAGTATTAAAGAAAGCCTTAAACAACCAGGTCTGAACGAAATCGACTGCGGCCAGGGTATTGCACAGGCAACACTGATGGCGTACGAACTGGGTCTCGGTACCTGCTGTCTGGGTTCGCCCTTCGGTGACCGAATGTTCAAGGCGCTCGGAATACCCGAGCACTGCCGCTTTCTGCTGCTACAGACTGTAGGTTACCCCTTGGAACACTGGGAAGCAGGTGGTCAGCGACCCCGCCAGGAATTCGGCCGGCTGTTCAAAATGAATTCATACGATCAACCTTACCCGCGCAGTGAAGAAGTTGTCGATGAACTAAAACGAGACAAGATGTTTACCCGACCGGCACCATTGCCTGATCGCGAAGAAGAACTGGCGTTACTGCAGAAGGCGCTGGATATCGATCCACCCGGTCTTCTGTAACCAACGGCAAGGGGAACGTCCCATGAAAATGAATGCGTATGTCGCCGGTGTCGGCATGACCCAATTTGGTAAATTTCTCGAAAAGGGTCTCAAGACAATCGGTACTGAATCAGTCACTGCCGCCATCAGGGATGCGGGAATCGAAGCCTCTGATCTTGAAGCCGCCTGGGTTGGCAATGCAGCCGCCGGGCTTGTCACCGGACAGGAATGCATTCGCGGCCAGGTTATTCTACGACCGTCAGGCATCGGACAGATCCCCATTGTCAATGTCGAAAATGCCTGTGCCAGCGCCTCCACCGCTTTCAATCAGGCCTGCGCGATGGTCACCGCTGGGTTGTACGATATTGTATTGGCCGTGGGCGTCGAGAAGTTGTACGACACGGACAAGAAAAAATCCTTTGCTGCTTTTTCAGGTGCTGTGGACGTTGAAGCAATGGCCGAGATCATGGAGAACCTCAAGAAGAATGCAGAGAAAACCGGCGCGAAAAAAGCGAGCGGCGGCGCTGGAGAAAACAGGTCTATGTTCATGGACATCTACGCCTCGGCAGCGCGGGCACATATGGAGGCATATGGCACAACCGTGGAACAGTTCGCGGGTGTCTCCGCAAAGAATTCTTTTCATGGCAGCCTGAATGAACGCGCACAGTTCAGGCAGGTACTGAGCGTGGAAGAGGTACTTGCTTCACCGATGATTGCTGAGCCCCTGACACGTCCCATGTGTTCACCAATCGGCGATGGCGCCGCTGCCGTTGTCATCGTCAGTGAGAAAAAGAAAAAGGAACTGGGTCTCAACAACGCCATCAGAGTTCTCTCAAGCGCCCTGCACTCTGGCTGGGACCGTGGGCCCGATGAACCTGGTGTCGCAGAATTTGCCACCAGGAAGGCATATGAAGAAACGGGGTACGGACCTGAAGATCTTAGTGTCATAGAGCTTCACGATGCCTCGGCACCCGCAGAAGTCATGGCTTACGAATCCCTCCAACTTTGCGCGAAGGGAGAAGGCGGGAAACTTATTACCGATGGCGTTACTCGGCTCGGCGGTCACCTGCCGGTTAATACCAGTGGAGGCCTATTGAGAAAGGGTCATCCTGTGGGCGCAACCGGTATCGCGCAGATTGTTGAGCTGACAGAACAGTTGCAGGGCCGGGCCGGGAAAAGGCAGGTGGAAAATGCCAGGATTGGACTAGCCCATAACGGTGGTGGCTCGCTTGGAACTGATGCCGCCGCCTTGTGTGTAACCATACTCGAGGGCTAAGGCAATGGCCGCGAATGAGATGATTCTCGCCAACCTGATCGCCTCGCGAGCGGAACAGAAGCCGGATCTTGATGTTTTGACTTTCGAAGGCGCAGGCGTACGAAGTGACGAAATCAGAACCTACGCAGACCTCTGGCAAAACGGCAATCGCATCGCCGGTGGGCTGATCGAAAGAGGCATGCAAATAGGAGACAGATTCGCTCTCTTCATGCGAAATCATCCCGAGTTTGTCGACACCATGGTCGGTGCGTCCGTCTCCGGCACAGTTTTTGTCCCCATAGATCCCCGCACCAAAGGTGCCAAACTGGCCTACACACTGAATAACTCACAGTGCCGTGGCATCATTACCGCTGACTACGCCATCGACCAGATCCTGGATATCAGAGACCAACTGGAATACCTGGACTGGATCTGGGTTCTTGCGACTGATGAAGGTGATGACGTTAACGCTGCTGACGTCGAGGGAGCAGAATCCCTGCAAGCCATCCTGTCCGCTCCCTATTCTGCGGTCGACATTCGGGTCAAGACAGGCAGTGAACCGTTTGAAATCATTTATACCTCGGGCACAACAGGAGATCCCAAGGGTGTTGTGCGATCCAACGAGGCCTACGGCGGCGCAACGATGATGGGTGCCATCTTCGGACTCGATGAAAGCGACCGCCTCTATACGGGCCTGTCCCTGACCCACGGCAATGCCCAGATGATGACGCTCGGGCCTACCCTCGGCATGGGACTTCGTTCGGTTTTCAGCAGAAAGTTCACCAAATCCCGCCTTTGGGATATCACCCGCAAATACGGTAACACTGCTTTCAATCTGCTGGGTGGGATGGCCATGGCCATCTACTCTGAACCTGAACGAGACAACGACGCAGACAATCCGGTCAGGTTTGTGATCAGTGCGGGTATGCCTATCGGCATCTGGGAGCGTTTTGAAAAACGATTCAATATTGACATTCTTGAGGCCTACGGTGCCATTGAGGGCGGCATGGCCATAAAGCCCATCGGCGTCGGCCCTGTCGGCAGCTTCGGCAAGCAATTACCGAATTCAGAAATGCGAATCGTCGATGACGACGACAACGAATGTCCGCCCGGTGTTTTAGGCGAATTAGTCAGCCGACCGCTGCAAGGCGATCAACCCCCGGTCGAGTATTTCGGCAACAGGGAAGCTTCGAACAAAAAAACGGCAGGAGGATGGCTGCGCAGTGGCGATGTCTGCCACACAGACGAGCAAGGCTGGTTCTATTTCGACTACCGCAAAGGCGGTGGTATCCGGCACAACGGTGACTTTATCAACCCTGGATTCGTTGAGGGGGTTATCGGGAACTGTGAGTCCGTAACTGACGTTTTTGTCTATGGTGTCCCGGCTAAATCCGGTTCACCGGGGGAAAAAGATGTCGTCGCCGCCATCGTCGCAACCGACCCGCAGACTTTCGAACCGACAGATGTCTTTTCCATATGCAGAAAAGAACTGGAGGCAAATTTTGTGCCTTCCTATTTACAGGTGGTCACCGAGATTCCAAAAACCGCCTCAGAGAAACCTCAGGAGAGGTTTCTACTAGATCAGTTCGACGAAACGTCGCCGAACATTCATACAGAGTAAAGCCTATTTATTAAGAGAGGGGAAAAATCATGACCACGGAAATTTTTAACGAAGTCCTGAGTGAAACAGAGACCGCTGTCAGGGATTCACTCAGGCGCTTTGCCGAGGACGTTATGCGCCCCATTGGCAAAGAACTCGACGTCATGTCGCCCGACGATGTCATTGCCAAGAATTCCATTCTCTGGGACGCACACAAACAATACGCAGGACTGGGCATCAACATGTTCGCGCAGGACGATTCCATGAACCCGGTTGAGTCCGCGCGTATCGCCGCCCTCACTTCGGAGATGCTGGGCTGGGGAGACACGGGTCTTGCCATCAGCCTGGGCGTATCCGGCATGCCCGTCAGTCTTGCGCAGATGTCCGGTAACCCTGCCCTCATCGAAAAATTTGCGCTCGACAAGGTGGGTTGCTGGGCTATTACCGAACCAAATCACGGTAGTGATTTAGTCGACTTCGCCGGTAAGGCTGACGGCATAGACAACGTACAAAAAGGGGATTGCGTCGCCAGAAAAGATGGCGACAACATTGTCATACAAGGCCAGAAGTCCTCCTGGGTTTCAAACGGCACGATCGCCGAGATGGCTGCGCTCTACTGTTCCTACGATGACGGTGGAATAAAGGGCAACGGCGTTTTCCTGGTCCCCCTCGACGTCGATGGCGTCAGCAAGGGCAAACCGACTAATAAAGTGGGTCAGCGACCATTGAATCAGGGTGAGATTTTTTTCGACGACGTCGTAATTCCGGCTGATCACATGGTCGCCGGTCCTGATCAGTACAATGCCGTCCTTGAAATGGTTTTGACTGGTGCCAACGGCAGCATGGGGTCACTCTTCTGCGGTCTGGCTCGCGCCGCGCTGGAGCATGCCGTCGACTATGCCAAGGAACGTAAGCAAGGTGGGAAGCCCATTATCGAACACCAGGCGGTGAAGACCCGCCTGTTCGAGATGTTCCGCAAAGTAGAGGCAGCAAGATCACTGAACCTCAAGGTCGTCGCCCACAATGCGGTGAATCCCAAGCTGGAACTTGCTATCGCCAGTAAAGTCACATCGACACAAACAGCCATGGAGGTGGCAACTGCTGCACTCAGCATCTACGGCGGTGCAGGTATCACCAGGGAAAATCCCATCGAGAAGCTGATGCGCGACGCGAGCGTGTCAGTCATCGAAGATGGCGAGAACACGCTACTGGGTCTGATTGCGGCTGATCGTCTGTAGATCACGATCACACCCCAACTCAAGTTTTCAATCGTCCGAACCTTCGGACTTTTGGAGAGCGATTCGGGTAAATATTGGTCCTGTCAGTTCAAAGAAGATCGTGGACGCAATTACAGTAGGCAGGAGAACGTCCCCATACTCGGGAAATCGATCATTGGCGATCAGGGCCATACCGATGGCGACGCCTGCCTGGGGCGTCAGTGCAAGCCCCATCCAGCGCCGCGTTACATCAGACGCTCCCGCCAGCGAGACTCCCAGCCAGCTGCCAACTATTTTGCCTGCAAACCGGCTGGCGATATAAGTGGCCATCAAGATACCAATCGTATCCACCGCGGACAGATCAAGGGATGCCCCGGCCAGTAAAAAAAACAGGACCAGGAATGGTCCTTCTATACCTTCTATCTCGTGAAACGGTCGTTCGTGATGTCTGGCCAGATTGGCGACCGTCGCCCCCATAACCATCGCCGCAATAAGAAACGAAACCTCCAACCACAGCGATAATCCACCGCATATGAAGACAATACCCAGCGCCTCAAGCAAAGAAGGCTGGCCCGGATCTAATCTGCCGGACAATAGCGCCGCAGGTAAGCCAATACAAAGCCCCAACAGAATTGCACCGCCAATCTCAAGCCCGGTTATTACAACAAGTCCTGAAATAGCACCATCGGCCCCTGAGTATGCGGCCAATACAGTACAGAGACTGAAGACAATCAATCCCCAGGCGTCATCCAGCGCGACGATACCTAAAAGTTCATTAGAAAAACCGCTTTCCACTCTCGCCTCTCGCACAACATCTGCTGTAGCAGCGGGGTCAGTCGCAGCCGCAATGCCTGCCAACAGCACGGCAAGTGGAAATGGTGTACCAATCAGGAGCAGAATCGTACCGACTACGAGACATGTGCCAATCGAGGCTCCGAGACTGACAGAAAAAATGACCTTGCCATGCCGCCGTAGATTTTCGAGAGTGAATTTTTCGCCAAGCAGAAACCCGACCATCGCTAGCGCAATCACGGCGATTGGATGAAACCACGCATCCGCGGTATCCGGCAGCAGATCAAAACCTCCGGTACCAACGGCAATACCAACGCACATCAGCAATGTGACATGGGGAACGGAAGTGTGCCTGCCGATCGTGTCCACGGCCACACCAATCAGAAACAGACAACCCAGTACCAACAGCAGTTGGATCGTCTCAGCCATCATCTGAACCCGTCGCTAACTTGACAATCAATATACACCGTTCTACTCATCCGCATGCTGATAACCTGAAGTATCCTGAATATCGTGCAATCATCCTAGCAAGGCTGGAGATCATCTAAACTCTTTCCCGAAGATGCTGTCTGGTTTCGTATATCATCCTTAAATGCAGGATAGCAGTACAACGACCGAGAGATCTCTCCAGAAATGGCCACTACTGCAACCTCTCCGGCATCGTAACTACCTGCTGCTGTGGTTAGGTTCGGTTGTCAGTTACATTGGCGCCAATCTAACCTTTATCGCTTTCCCCTGGCTGGTTCTGAAGATTTCCGGCGACCCGATAGCCATCGGCTCGGTGCTTGCCCTCGCCGGAATACCCCGGGCCGCTTTCATGTTGTTCGGCGGCGCCGTCACTGATCGATATTCACCTAAAACGGTCATGTTGGTATCCACCGCCTCGCGCCTGCTTCTCATGCTGGTCATGGCGACCATGGTCTGGTTTGAAACCATCACCATGTGGCAGATTTTTGTCCTGGCGTTTCTTTTCGGAACCCTCGATGCTTTCTTCTGGCCTGCGTCGAGCGCCATAGTGCCTCGACTGCTCGATAAAGAACTGCTACCTGCAGCGAATGCCCTTCTTCAAGGCTGCGGACAGGCCAGCCTGATGCTTGGGCCGCTCCTCGCAGGGCTGATTATTTCTTTCGCTGGCGAGGACCATGCATTGAAAGGGATTGCGATCGTCTTTTACCTTGATGTGGTGGGCTTCGCTTTTTCTCTGGTGACGCTGTATCTGATCCGACAACCAGACATCGGCCAGGTGTCTGAACGATTCTCCGTTGCCACAATGATGCACTCGCTTACCGAAGGCCTGACTGCGATGTGGCGAGACACACCGGTTCGCCTGATGGCCATCGTTATTGCAGTGTTTACGCTGTTCTTTCGCGGACCGCATCTCGTCGGCATCCCCGTCCTGGCTGATGCCAGATTCGAAGAGGGGGCACTCGCTTTCGGCATGATTATGTCATCCTTTGGTGTCGGTGCTCTCCTGGGTATCATCGCCGCAGGCTCCATGCCACCACCACGTGACGACTGGCTTGGTAAACTGCTACTGGCAGATCTGCTTATTCTGGGAGCGACTTTCATTGTCTATGCAGTCGCCCCAAATGTTGAACTGGCCATGGCCGCTTCTGTGCTTGGTGGTCTGATTGATGGTTATGTCGTTGTCATCATTATTTCCTGGCTGCAGAAAAGAATTCACGAATCGATGATCGGCCGGGTCATGTCCGTCATCATGTTCGCCAACAACGGACTTGCTCCCGTGTCGGCAGCTGGTGCCGGATGGTTAATTACCTTCTCGCTGGAATGGACATTTCTGAGCACCGGATTCATCATGATCGGCTTGTGTCTGCTGGGCTTGCTCGTCCCTATGATCAGGCAACTAGGCTTAACTCCTGACCGAAATGAGTAGTACCACCTTTACGCAGACATCAGTGACCGGGTGCTGAGACATGCTGTCAGTGGCTGATATACTTAAAACAAACAACAACCAAGAGATCCCATGGCTGAGTACAGACCCCAACTAGGTGCCGAAGAGGCTTCCGCAGATATAGATATGACTGGCAAAACCGCCATAGTGACCGGTGGCTCGGCTGGCCTTGGCATTGAAACCATTCGCGTACTTGCAAAGCAGGGTGCGAAGGCTGTCAGTGTGGTACGCAACTTAGAAAAAGGGCAGAACGCGATCAATTCAATTCTTGAGTCAGTACCAGGTGCCGATATTGACCTGGTCCAACTGGATCTCTTTGACCTCGAGTCTGTTAAAAAAGGCGCTGATGTCATCGCCGCGAAATATCCAAAGATAGATCTTCTCATCAACAACGCCGGGATCATGGCCGCACCGCTAAGTCGAACCCGTGAAGGCCTCGACGCGCATCTGGGCACAAATTTTCTGGGGCACTTCGTTCTCACTGCACGATTGATCGACAATGTGATCGCGGCCGCACCAGCTCGTATCATTAACCTGACAAGTTCAGCGCATCGACTGTCACCGCTGAGATTTGACGATCCTTTCTTCGAAAAGGAGGAGTACAACAAACTGGCAGCATACGGCCAGTCAAAAACTGCAGCCGTTCTTTTTACCATCGCTCTGGATAAGCGTTTCAGGGACAGAAACGTCCGCGCAACCTCAGTGCATCCAGGCCTTATCAATACTGAACTGGGGCGTTACTTTTCTGAAGAAGAAATGGAATTCCTGCAAGATGGTATCCCTGAGGGAGTCGAGATGAAGGATGTTTCCCAGGGTGCAGCGACAACCGTTTGGGCGGCCACCACACCGGAATTCGACAAACTGGCCGGCCAGTTTTGTGAAGACTGCGCTGTCGCGGATCGAATCACCGATCCCGACGAAGATGGCCGCGGTGTTTTGCCCCACGCTCTGGATGAACAGGCTGCAGAAAGACTTTGGCAACTCGCCCAGGAATGGTCAGGTCAGACGTTTCGCGACTGATCCCGGCAGAAAACCAACCTAGAAAGGATTTGTTATGAAATTTGGTATCAGTTGTTTTACAACACACCTGGGTGCAAAGCCGACCGAGCTTGCTGTCGAGATCGAGCGTCTGGGTTTTGACTCATTCTTTGTCTCGGAGCATTCACACATTCCGCTCGATACAGATTTCCCACTTGGGGATGAAGTGCCGATGGCTTACCGAAGCATGTTTGATCCCTTTGTGACACTGGCAGCGGCTGCGGCCGTAACAACCCGTATCAAGCTGGGTACGGCAATCGTCATTGTGCCTCAACATGATCCTATAAACTGCGCCAAGACGATTTCCTCAGTGGATCAGATATCCAACGGGCGCTTTATCTTTGGCATTGGTGCGGGCTGGAATCCGCCGGAGATGGTAAACCATGGCACCGCATTCGAAGACCGGTTCCGAATGACCAAAGAACGGATTGAAGCGATGAAGGAATTCTGGACTCAGGAGGAAGCAGAGTACAACGGCAAACTGGTCAAGATCAGCAGATCCTGGCAGTGGCCCAAGCCCGTTCAGCAACCTCACCCACCCATTCTTGTGGCGGGTTCAGGTCCGAACATCATCAAGCGGGCCGTCGATCTGGGAGATGGCTGGATGCCGGTATTCGCCATGGAGTGGCATGAATCGCTCCGCAACAAACAAACACCGCTGGATGACCTGCCAGAAATGGCAGCAGAGCTACGCCGCCGAGCCGAAGAAGCCGGCAAGCCAAGACCTACAATCACCGCGATGGGACTTCCGCCAACACCTGAATACATCGATTTGCTGGAGGAGCACGGCGTCGAAAGACTGATGCTGGGCCTGCCACCCGAGGATGGTCAGTTGGCGTTTGATACGCTTGGGTCACATGCCGAGGCAGTTTCGGCCTATATGACCTGATTAGAACCAGCAGGTCTATTCTCAGATCAGAATTGCGCCAGTTATCTCGATGAAACACATCATGATCACGGGTTGTTCCAGCGGAGTCGGCAAAGCCACTGCGCTTTTGTTTTCTGCCAAGGGCTACCATGTTTTTGCCGGTGTCCGCCGTGAGGAAGATGGGCAAGTACTGATTGCCTTGGACTCTGATCAGAACATAGAACCAGTGCTGCTTGATGTCACCAACCGTGAACAGCTGAATGAAGTAGTAAACAAACTGGAAGCCCAGCTTGAAGGACATGGGCTGGATGCATTGGTTAACAATGCAGGAATCGCGAAATTCGTTCCGCTGGAATTCACGAGCGAGGCTGACATCAGGAACATCTTTGAGGTTAACACGATGGGTCCTGTGCTACTCACCCAGGCATTGCTCCCACTGCTTAGGAAAGCTACGGGACGCATCGTTTTTGTTGGTTCAATAGGCGGCAAGATCGCTTTTTCCTTTAACGGCCCCTACTCTATTTCAAAATTTGCCTTAACCGGTTACAGCGATGCACTGCGTCGCGAGCTTGCTCCTTTTGGTCTGAAGGTTTCTCTGCTGGAGCCCGGCTCCATCGACACTTCAATGCCTGAAAAGGTTCGGGAAGAAACCGATGCAGCCATTAACGAACTGTCACCTGAAGCAAGGTCCTACTATGAATCTGATCTCAGAAGTTATGCAGAAACCCTGCCCGTATCGAAACAATATGCAGCTACGCCTGAGCAGGCCGCGAAGGTCATTGCACACGCAGTAGAGTCGCCGCGGCCGAGGGCGAAATATCTAGTGACCCCCGACGCGCGCTCAATTGCCTTCTTTAACTGGCTGCTACCCGACCGCCTCTTTGACCCGTTACTCAGGAAAATGACCGAGTGGTCCAGGCTCCTGAGCTGAAGTATCTAAGGCTAAAAGTAAAGGTTAAAGGTTTCGACCAATCTCATGACCCTCAATCACAGCTTCCCTGAATCTGTCATGGCCATTGGCATCGCCAATGACATGCAGGTCTGCTACCTGTTCTTTCAGAGTTTCTGCCAGATCATTATTTGCGTCATAGCCAATGGCCAGAACAATGGTATCGACATCGAAAAAACGAGACTCGCCATCAATTGTTACCCTGGCGCCTTCCAACGAGATCTCTTCAATAACAGTATGTTCGTAGGTGATCACACCCGCCATCGCGACGTTATCCAGCATTGCCGGCTTGTTGAACATTGAGAAGTCTCTCGCCAGTTCACTTCGGGCGACCAGTTGCACCGCCTTACCATGCTTAGCCAGTAGTTCCGCTGTTTCAAGCCCTACCATGCCACCACCGATGACCAGAACCTTCTCCCCAACAGGCACTTCACCCGTTATGGCCTTTTCCGCTGGCACGACAT
>JABHYO010000076.1 GCA_018656865.1 Gammaproteobacteria bacterium
ACCGAGAGTAATACCATCAGCCGTTTTCTCCCTTGATTCCAAAGTAGGGGGTGCTATAGGCACATATGAAAAGTGGTATTCTCAGCGGAATTCAGGGACAATAATTTCCTCCTAAAGTCAGTAAATTCATCTCCTAGGAGCCATTTTTGTATCACTACGGCGCCGGTACGAACGTAGGCAATGTGCGGGACAACAACGAGGACAGCCTTGTATGCGACCATGACAAGGGTCTCTGGATTGTTGCCGACGGCATGGGAGGCCTGGGATTCGGTGAAGTAGCGAGTGCTATCACCACCTACACGGTGACCACCATGATTCGCGAAGGCCATGGCGTCAACCAGGCTATCGAGGTCGCCCACCGCAATATTAAGGAATACGCTGAGACTGACGGCTTGGGCACCAATATGGGTACCACAATCGTCCTACTCCTGTCTCAGGGCAGTCTTTATAACGTTTTCTGGGTCGGTGACTCGAGAGCTTATCTCCTCGACGAGAAGGAAATGAAGCAGGTCACAGTCGATCATTCACTTGTTCAATCTCTGATCGATCAGGGAGAGCTGACCAAAGAAGAAGCAGAAACTGACCCGCGCAAGAATGCTGTTACGCGTGCACTGGGTGTTCAGGAACTGGAAACGGTTCGGGCAGACAGTGTCAGCGAACGCTGGCAGCCCGGGCAGAAGTTACTGCTATGCAGCGACGGGCTCACCGACTGTGTCACCGATAAGAATATCGAGAAGATCATGCGCAATAGCGGCAATGACGATCAAGTCATCGTCGACAATCTCATCGAAGCAGCACTAGAAGGTGGCGGCAAGGACAATATTACTATAGTCGTTGTATCAGCTCCTGCTACCGCAAAGATCTCTGACACCGATACCCATGTACCCGGTCAGGCGAGAGGAGATGATACTCATATCCCGGCCAACGACGATACTCAGCATCCCGGAGACAAAACGGAACCGAGAGGCCAACTGGCGCTCGATATCTCCGAGCCCGGCCAAAAAATTCTGACTTTACCTGCAGGTTCATCAGTCTCCTCGATAACTAAACAAAACGGCGATTCAGCCGAAACCACAATCGAGGATGACGACAACCGCTCCGGCTGGCTCAATCTTGGTGGTGTTATAGCCGCTAGCGTGGTTCTATTTCTAGCCGTCATGTCGATGAATCCAGATGAAGCACCTTCGGGACTGGCAAAGAAATTTGTTGGTGAAGAGTTGAAGGCGGTAGTACCGATCAGGCGGAACCTTCCCGACATAGATATGGATGAGCCGTCGCCCTTGGTTCAGGTTGGTGTGTTCCAACATCTACAAGGCGCAGAGTCAAAACAGAGGCGCTTGACATCATTGGGGCTATCCCCCGATATCGTCAAGCGTGCAACAGAGGTTGGAATCAGGTATGCGGTAGTCATCAGCCCCACGGATGAAACTGACCACAGGCATACGCTGGCAACACTTCAGGCTAATAACCTGAACTATTTTCATGCGAGGCGACATGGAACATGAGCTTATTTATAATGCCTATCGCCCGGTCATGTGGAACTGAGCAGAGGTTTAAGTAGTTGGACGCAGAAGACAAGGAACTGATCAAGAATTTGATCCCCTTCAATCAGATCAGCGAGGCTGACCTGAATTCCGTACTGGAGCAATCCCAGGTCTCAGTCGTGGCTAAGGGTAAAATGATTTTTAAGCGTGCAGAGGAAGACACGAAAGTCTACTGGCTCCTCACAGGTTCCGTTGACCTGCTTGATGAAAATTTTGAAGCAAAAAACCGGAAGGCAGGGGAAGATGTTACAAAAAACCCCATAGACAATAATTCACCTCATCGTCTGACAGCGGTCACAACCGAAGACTCGAAAGTACTGACCTGCAATAGCGCTACGGTTTCCATCCTGATGGGGGGCGGCGCCAGTGATTCAGCCCAAGAAGAAGAGGAACCGGGCATCGACTGGATGTCGACGCTGCTCAGTTCTCCGCTTTTTGAGTTTATCCCACCGTCAAATATCCAGACTCTGTTCAGCAAGTTCGAAGAAGCAAAATACAAGACTGGCGATATGGTTATCACTCAGGGGGAAAAGGGCGACTACTTTTACGTTATTCAGGCAGGTCGAGCCAAGGTAGAGCGGACGGCCGGTGACAAGAAAGCCGTGTTGGCCGAACTGAAACCTGGGGACAACTTCGGTCAGGATGCCCTGGTCAGCGATACACCGAGGAATGCAACTGTCACCATGACTTCCAACGGCACACTGATGCGCCTTTCCGAACCAGACTTTCAGAGCCTGCTGATGAGCCCGGTGATCGAAACTGTGTCGCTGGACGAAGTCCAGGAGATGATTCAGCAGGGCGAGCCCAAAACCTACATCATCGATGTCAGGACGCCAAAGGAAGTGGAAGACGACAAAATTGCAGGCAGTCTCAATGTGCCCCTGCTTCTACTCAGAAAAAACCTCGGTAAACTGAAGCAGGATGCCATTTACGTCATGGCCTGCGACGGCGGCAAACGATCGGAACTCGGCGCCTATCAGCTGAACGAAGAAGGCTATACCGCCTATGTACTGAAACGGGAGGCTGCCTCCTAGCAGTTCTCAGCAAAACCTGGAAACTGCCGCTCTCCGTCGTATTCGTGCAGACAAGCAAACAGTGCGGCACTTGCATCAAAGGAGCTCGAATGAACCCACCTTCGATAGACTCAGTCATCGGTCACTTCGATGCGGCACTACGAACTCTTGCAGGGATAACGAGAACCGACCGACCAAATCCCGCAGAGTCCATCGAGCCATGCGATCTCACAGACAGTGAAAAAAAACAGGCCGGACGACTCATGAGAGTCAACCACTGCGGTGAAGTCTGCGCACAGGCACTCTATATCGGCCAGGGTCTGGCAAGCGACAACGAGGCCGTTAAGGAAGCCATGAAACAGGCAGCGCAGGAGGAATCAGACCACCTCGCATGGTGCGAAGATCGTCTTGAGGAACTAGACACACATACCAGCTACCTGAATCCGCTATTCTTTGCTTTGAGCTTCGCTGGTGGCGCCGTTACCGGTCTCATCAGCGACAGAGTTAATCTCGGCCTCGTTGCAGCAACTGAGGAGCAGGTCATCAAGCACCTGGATTCACATATCGACAGGCTGCCTGAAAGTGATGATCAGTCGAGAGCCATTCTCGAACAGATGAGAGTGGATGAAGTCAAACACCGCACTACTGCACTGGATGAAGGCGGAGTAGAGTTTCCGGAACCGGTCAAGAAAATGATGACGCTGGTCAGCAAAACCATGACCCGTAGCACCTACTGGGTGTGAATGGGGCGGTAAGAGTCCGGTATTTTACTCTGACCCGGAATCGATAATTTCGTAGTCGTGCGTGATGTTGACGCCGCCCTTGTCCAGCATAATTGAAGCAGAGCAGTATTTTTCAGCGGAGAGTTCAATTGCGCGCTTTACCTGGGATTCCTTCACGCCCCTGCCTTTGATGATAAAGTGAACATGAATTTCTGTAAAAACACTGGGGATATCATCCGCCCGCTTCGCCTCAAGCTGGGCAATACAATCTTCGACTGGCTGTCGGGCTTTCCGGAGAATTTTCATGACATCGAACGAGGTACACCCCCCCATTCCCATCAGCATGAGCTCCATCGGCCGTATACCGACATTCCTGCCACCTTCAGACTCCGGACCATCTATGGTAACCGTATGGCCACTACCCGATTCCGCAAGAAACATTGCATCATCAACCCATCTGATACTTGCTTTCATAGAGGATTTCCAGATTGAGAAAAGCGCGACAGGATACCACACGCCTACCGCTCGTCAGAGCGTATGATCCACGCACTCCGGTTCTTGGTTGTAATAGCGGCTATCGGGACGTACTCTATAAAATTCATCCCCTCACCCGCGCTGCACACGCAATGAATCATGGTTAGCCTGACGCTGAATTCACCCACCTTCAACAATATGGATGACTTTCTTGGCGCGGCCCACAAGAGAAAGTATCCACGTGGCAGCACCATTATCTATGCAGGTGAGGAAAGCGAATCCATTTACTACATCCTTAAAGGGTCGGTCACCGTACTGATCGAAGACGATTCCGGCAGGGAGATTATCGTCGCCTATCTTAACGAGGGAGATTTTTTCGGTGAAATGGCGATGTTTGGAGAGGGCACCCGCACAGCATGGGTCAAGGCAAAAACCGAGTGTGAAGTGGCGGAACTCAGTTATATAAAATTCGTAGAACTCAGCCAGCAGGACACTGGCATGTTGTACGAACTGGCGACACAACTTGCTGATCGCCTGGATAAGACAACACAGAAGGTTGGTGACCTCGCATTTCTCGACGTCACCGGCCGGGTCGCCCGTACCCTGCTCGATCTTTGTAATGAACCAGATGCCATAACGCACCCAGATGGTATGCAGATCAAAATAACGCGCCAGGAAATTGGCAGAATCGTAGGCTGCTCAAGGGAAATGGTCGGCCGCGTACTCAAAACACTCGAAGACCAGGGACTGGTATCCGTCAAAGGCAAGACAATGGTCGTTTTCGGTACCAGGTAATTCCTGTCTGAGATCTCTGCCCAGGGTACCATGCTACGGCGAAGGATCGCTCCCGTGATTTTCCATTTTGTGTTTACTAACACAAAACAGAAAACACTGCCGCTGCAGTTCTCTATTTCATAGAGAACTGCTAGGTAAAAAGAAATTCCAAAGCCTGACCCGGATCCGGTTCTCTCATAAATGCTTCACCGACAAGAAATCCGTAAACTTCATTGGATAACATTCGGGCAACGTCCGTGCGCTGACCGATGCCGCTCTCAGTCACGACGACTACCCCCTCGGGTATCAGTGACAGCATATCCAATGTCGTGTTCAGATTGACTTCAAACGTCTTGAGGTCACGATTATTGATACCGACCATTTTTGGCGAGAGCGTCAGCGCTGTCTCGAGTTCAACCTCATCGTGGACTTCGATCAGGACATCCAGGCCAAGCGCCGTGGCAAGATCGTAAAGCGTATGGAGTTCATCCAGCTTGAGTATGGATACGATGAGCAGAATA
Organism: Gammaproteobacteria bacterium; assembly: GCA_018656865.1. GTDB lineage: Bacteria > Pseudomonadota > Gammaproteobacteria > Pseudomonadales > Azotimanducaceae > UBA9659. The sequence continues at coordinate 5,049 of JABHYO010000076.1, forward strand.
CAGTCTGCGGCAATCGCCCTTGCCTCATATACCTGATAGGGCGCGATGACGAAATCCTTGCGGAGAATCGGTAGTGAGGTTTCATTTTTTGCAATCCTCAGGTATTCATCTGCACCCTGAAAAAAGGAAATGTCAGTCAATACAGAAAGACAGGAGGCGCCTGATCTCTCATAACTCCGGGCAATGGCAGCCGGATTGAAGTCCTCACGGATAACCCCTTTAGATGGTGAAGCCTTCTTGATTTCCGCGATAATCGCGGCCTGCCGGCGCCGTGTTTTCTTTCTTATCGCATCGATGAATCCGCGCGGATGATTCTGAGCCCTGATCTGCTGTTTGAGTTGGTCTACGGGTATTTCTCGCCGACGAACAGCAACTTCCTCGCGCTTTTTCTCGACAATGGTTTCTAGAATGTTTTCATCCGTCATCCAGGTGTGCCCGCGTGGTCATCCGTGATCTGTCTGGTAAAGTCGATAAAATCCTTCATCTTCTCACTGGCAAGCCCCGCCCCAATCGCGTCCTTCGCCATTTCCACACCAGCCTCCAGGCTAAGTGCCTGACCCGATACATAAATTGCTGCGCCCGCATTCATAGCGACGATGTCACTGGCAGCCTCGACACTGCCATCCAGCGCCCCCCTGACCAGAGTCAAACTTTCCCCGGGATCACTAACCTTGAGTAGATCCAATGAACTTCTTTTCAGGGAAAAATCTTCCGGACTAATGTCATATTCGGTGACGACCCCACCTTTCAGCTCTGCCACATGGGTTTCTCCAGCGATACTGATCTCATCCAATCCGTCAGCCGAGTGCACCACCATCACATGTTCGCTGCCGAGTTGGCTCAGCACTTCTGCCGCAGTTCGTACAAGTGACGGGTGATATACGCCCATAACCTGGCGTTTCGCCCGCGCAGGATTTGTGAGCGGTCCCAACATATTGAATAGGGTTCTGACCACCATTTCCTTTCTCGGACCAATGGCATGTTTCATGGCAGCGTGATGGCTAACGGCGAACATAAACCCGACACCAATGGTGTCGATACACCTTGCCACCTGCTCAGGTGTCAGCATGATCTCAGCACCGGCCTCTTCAAGTAGATCGGCGCTGCCACTTTTGCTGGTCGCCGCCCGATTACCGTGCTTAGCGACACGAGCACCGGCTGCCGCCGTTACAAAGGCACTGGCCGTTGAAACGTTAAATTTGGCGATTCCACTGCCCCCTGTACCACAGGTATCGACAAGATATTCGTCCGTCACTTCGACGGGTGTTGCCAGTTCGCGCATGATCTGCGCTGCACCGACAATCTCCTCGACAGTCTCCCCCTTCATGCGGAGCCCCACAAGAAATCCGCCAATCTGAGCCTGGGTCGCCTCCCCGGTCATAATCAAACGCATCACCGAATTCATCTCAGATCGGGCCAGATCCTTGCGGTCGATGACACTTGAGATCGCGGCTGGCATATCCATCAGTTTCCCTTCCTGTTCTGTACCGGCTTATTCTGAACGATGAAATTATTGAGCAGGTCGTGACCATGCTCTGTCAGTATAGACTCGGGGTGAAACTGCACACCCGATACGGCATGGTCCCGGTGCTGAACTCCCATAATCTCATCCACCTCACCATTTTCATCCTCTGTCCATGCGGTTAGTTCAAGGCATGATGGCAGCGATGCCTTCTCAATAACGAGTGAATGGTAACGTGTCGCCGTAAACGGATTGGCAAGATGACGAAATACCCCAATACCGGTGTGATAAATCAGAGACGTTTTGCCGTGCATGACCTGCCCCGCCTTGACGATCCTGCCACCATACACCTGGCCAACGCTCTGGTGCCCAAGGCAGATTCCGAGCATCGGAATTTTACCCTGAAAGTTCTGCACGACCTCCATGGAAACACCGGCTTCATTCGGCGTGCAGGGACCAGGTGAGATTACAATCAATTCGGGTTCCAACTCTCTGATGTCATCGATTGAAATCTCATCGTTTCGATGCACCTTCACCGTTTCACCCAGCTCGCTCAAATACTGAACCACATTGAAGGTAAAAGAATCGTAGTTATCGATCATCAGCAGCATCCTATTTTCCTCCCGTTCGATCGACGACCGGGCGAGTTGCCTCACGGTCGTATATCCGCTGGTTTTCAGTCGGCACTCCAAGAAGATCAAGCCCAGCCTCT
>JABHYO010000061.1 GCA_018656865.1 Gammaproteobacteria bacterium
GGGCGGGACTTGGGGCTCAGTCTGTCGCAGCCTCGGTTGAGGGTTTGAATCCTGCAATAATCCCGCCGCTCTATTTTTGCAAGGGTAGCTACTTCCTGTTGCAGGCAAAGAACCCCTTCAACCATCTGATCTATCCGGTACCGGATCCCAGTGGTGCGGGGCTCGGGGTTCACGCCACGATCGATACGGGGGGGCAGGTCAGGTTTGGTCCTGATGTCGAATACATCGGTGCGGAAAACTACCGGGTTTCTGATGAACGGTTGGCGATGAGCTACGACGCTATCCGCCGCTATTATCCTGGTCTTGAGGATGGCTGGCTGATCCCCGGCTATGCAGGTATTCGTCCCAAACTGCAGGCACCCGGTGATGAACCGGCTGACTTTGTTATTCAGACAGCAGATGACCACGAAATACCGGGGCTCATTAATCTTTTTGGTATTGAGTCGCCTGGATTGACTTCCTCCATGGCCATAGCCGAAACTGTGGCCGCCAGCCTGGGGCGGTTCTGATGAGGTCCCGGCAAGAATCAGTTCGACAACGGTAGTCCAATGCACAGTCACGCCCATGGCCATCACGACCACAGTCACGGCCATCCGCAGGAAATTCAGAACATATCGTTCAGCTTCGTTATCGCCGTAGCCGCTAATCTTGGCTTCACGGTCCTTGAGGCTTTCTACGCATTCATCGCTGATTCCGCCAGCCTGCTTGCCGATGCCGGTCACAACCTGTCCGATGTGCTGGGTCTGTTGTTAGCCTGGGGAGCTGCCTATCTTGCAACGCAGCGTACCAGCAAGCTTTACAGCTATGGCTTCAGGCGCACCACGATTATGGCGGCCCTGATCAATGCCGTTGTGCTTATTCTCGCCTCCGTATTTATTGCGATCGAATCTGTGGACAAGCTGCTTAACCCATCACCGATCTCAGAAATAGCAGTGATGGTGGTCGCCGGTATCGGCATTGTTGTCAACGCGGGCTCGGCACTTCTGTTCAGGCAGGGCAGCAAGAAGGATCTGAATCTAAAAGGGGCATACCTGCATCTTGCCTACGATGCGCTAATTTCCGTTGGTGTGGTTGTGTCCGCAGCAATAATTTATTTTACCGGCTGGATCTGGCTTGATGGTGTGGCCGGTCTCATGATCGTGGTCGTTATCGTGCTGGGTACCTGGGGACTGCTGCGCGATAGTATTAATTTGATGCTGGATGCCGTACCTCAACATATTGATCGTGAAGAGGTCTTGAGCTACCTCTGCGGTATCGAAGGTGTGACGGCGGTCCATGATCTACATATCTGGGCGCTTAGCACCAACGAGTCCTGCCTGACAGCTCATTTGGTGATGCCGGAAAACACACTATGGGATTCGGACTCAGGGTATGGCGAGGTTGGTCAGGTATTGCAAACCCGGTTCGACATCCATCACGTCACCCTGCAGGTTGAGAAGGATACCGAATGCGCCACGCAGGATTGTGATTGATGGCATCAAGTAACGATTTCTATAGGGAAGCCTGACCCATATCAGCAAGAGGATTTTCACAGTAATGACGGAAGTACCCTGGTTCGAGGATTTTTCGGTTGGTGACAACCTGAGTGATGTCCCCTCAATCACTATCACCGATGGCTATTCCGCCATCCATCAAAGTGTATTCGCCGACAGGATGCGCCTGCCGATCGATTCGCCCCTCTGTAAACACGTTACGGGATCGGACAGGATGCTGGTCAATCCTTCGCTTGCCGCTAACATCGCCATTGGCCAGAGTACAATCCCGACCCAACGAGTTCTGGGGAATTTATTTTACCGGGGCCTCAGGTTTCACCGCCCCGTTTTTGTTGGCGATACTCTCACCACGACGACGAAGGTCGTGGCGCTTAGGCAGAACACCATCAAGCCCGGGCGTGCTGCATCGGGAATGGTCGGTCTGGAGATGCACGTCGTCAATCAGGACGGTCAGACGGTATTGCTTTTCTGGCGATGTCCAATGGTTCCGTGCCAGGATGAAAATGCGGACACCGGTCACAGCGATGATCTGTCGATTATGCCCGATGAGATCAGTGAGGCTGATTTGCTTGCTTCCGTACCTGACTGGGATCTTTCTCATCTGCCGGGGAATGCCGTGACAATGAAGCCTGGTACGGTGATCGATGTCGAAGCTCGGGACACAGTGACTTCGGCGCCGGAGGTCGTTCGCCTGACGCTTAACATGGCGATGACGCATACCGACGCCGGGAGGAGTGTGTACAAAAAGCGTCTGGTTTATGGCGGTCACACGATATCAATGGCGGCATCACAGCTGGCTCGAGTGATGCCTGATCTCGCAACCATTCTATGCTGGTACAAATGCGATCATGTCGCTCCGGTATTCGAGCAGGACATATTAGGCAGTCGCATCAACGTGCAGGATATTATCGAAGTGAAAAATGGACGTATTCTTAAACTCCTCGTTGAGGTTTTCGCCGAGCGAGGCTCGGAGGCGCCAAAGCATGAAGATCAGGTGAAAGTGCTCGATTGGCACCTCGCCGTATTAACAGGAGCAGGGCAATGAGCCAGGGGATTCTTAGCGGTATGCGCGTTGTCGAAGGCTCGGCCTTCGTTGCGGCACCTTTAGGCGGCATGACGCTGGCGCAGCTCGGTGCTGACGTTATTCGTTTCGACCCAATTGGTGGCGGGCTCGATTATCGTCGCTGGCCCATAACCGAAAAAGGGGACAGCCTGTTTTGGGCTGGGATGAACAAAGGCAAACGATCTTTCCAGGTGGACATCGGTCACCCGGAAGGCCGGGAATTGATTCTTGAGTTGTTAAAGGGCGACAGCCCCAACGACGGTATTTTCCTCACCAATTTTCCGGAGCGAGGCTGGCTCGCCTACGATACCCTGAAAGCGGCGCGACCGGATCTTATCTACGTCAATGTGCTTGGTGACAGACGTGGCGGCTCGGCACTCGACTATACCGTTAACTGTGCCGTCGGTTTCGCGAGTGCGACCGGCGATCCGGCATCAGATGATCCCACCAACTATCTTTTACCTGCCTGGGACAACATTACAGGCCAGATGTCGGCGCTGGCACTTTTGGCGGCCGACAGGCATCGCAGAATCACCGGAGAAGGCCAGATAGTCCGCCTTGCCCTCAAAGATGTGGCGGTGGCGACCGCGAGTAACCTGGGTAACATTGCCGAGGTTTCGATCAATGATGAAGACCGACAGAAGGCAGGAAATTATCTCTACGGCGCTTTCGGTAGGGATTTCGAAACGAAAGACGGTGTCAGGGTGATGATTGTTGGCCTGACGCCGAGGCAGTGGCAGGGCATTGTCAGAGCGATGGGGCTGGAAGATGCGATTGCGAGCCTCCAGCAGGAACTAGGGGCCGACCTCTCCGGGGAAGGCGATCGGTTCCTGAACCGGCAGAGAATAGCGGAACTGGTAGAGCCCTGGTTCGCCCAGAACGAATACGCCACCATCTGTGAGGTCTTCGACGAGCATGCTGTCTGCTATGGCCCCTATCGAACCTTCCGTGAAATGGTTGAAGGTGATGATGACTGTTCAATCGACAATCCCATGATGAGTATGATCCAGCAGCAAGGTATTGGTGAATATCTCGCTTCAGGATCACCGTTGCGTTTTAGTGGTATCGACAATCTACCGGCGCGACCCGCCCCCAGACTCGGCCAACACACGGAAGAAATTCTAAAGACCGATCTGGGTCTGACTGATGTTGAAGTAGGGCGTCTCAAAGAGGAAAAAATCGTCGCGTGGTAGGGGCCAGTTCTTGAATCTGAAACCCCGGAATACCTTGATTTTATTGGCAATTTCTCTGTATTCAGAATAGATTGTGATACAGTAGCGTGCAAAATAAAAACACATCGGAGACTGGTCTTGTTTGAATTGGTGCAGGCGGGTGGCTGGCTGATGTTACCCATCCTTCTCTGTTCAGTTATCTCCGCGGCCATCTGTGTAGAAAGGTTCTGGACACTTCGGTCAGAGCAGGTGGCACCCAGGAATCTGTTGGCAAAGGTCTGGACCTGGATCAAGAACAACGATTTGGACAATCGCAAACTCAGGGAGCTGAGAAGTGGCTCACCCCTGGGGCAGATCCTCGCTGCAGGTATTGCATCGCACCGTCGCGGCAGGGAGCTCATGAAGGAATCCATCGAGGAGGTAGCCAATCATGTCGTCCATGAGATGGAGCGCTATCTGAACACTCTGGGAACAGTCGCTGCCATCACACCACTACTCGGGCTCCTGGGTACTGTCATCGGTATGATCAAGGTCTTCACTGCGATTCGCTTAGAGGGTACCGGGAACGCTGCAGTGCTGGCTGGTGGTATCTCAGAAGCGCTAATCACAACGGCGGCGGGACTGACGGTAGCTATTCCCAGCCTCTTTTTTTATCGCTTTTTCCAACGCCGGGTCGATGATCTGGTGATTTATATGGAACAGGAAGCGCTCAAGCTGGTCGAAGTTCTTAATACAGACAAATCTGAAAGAACGGACTTAAAGCGTTCCGAGATCGCCCAGGTGGCAAATCGGTGAGATTCGCCAGGCGGGTACGCCAGGAAGTAGACATCAACCTGACACCACTCATCGATGTGGTATTTCTACTGCTCATCTTTTTTATGGTTTCGACAACATTTACCAAGGAAACACACCTTTCTATCGACCTGCCGGAGGCGAGTGCCCAGGCCAGCCGAGCTTCGGATATGCAGATCGAAATCACGATTACAAAGCAGGGTGATTTTGCCATCAATGGTATTGCGTTGGTCAATCGGGACGACAGTACACTCAGAGCTGCAATAGAAAAGGTCTCTGAGGGCGACACCGCCATCCCTATGATTATTACCGCCGATTCTGCAACGCCTCATCAGTCTTTTGTTACTGCGCTCGATATTGCTGGTCAGCTGGGGTTTAGCCAGCTCAGCATTACCACCAAGCTGGCGCCAGTGTCGGAGTAGACCTGAACGTGGCCGAGACATCGAACAAATCGGATTTACGAATCTACGGAAGGCTTCTGTCCTATGTTGTGCCGTACTGGGGCGCATTCCTGCTGAGTATTTTCGGCTTCCTGATCTATTCGATTTCGAATGTTTCGTTCGTGCAGCTGATTTCCTACATAGTCGATTCGCTTCAGACCGGTGGCGCCGAGCCCAATCCTGAAATCGGGCGTTATCTCGGTGAATATCTGGGAGAAGGTAGCGCGCTCGACCGGACCCTGATACCCATCGCGATCATCATCATTGCCGTCTCAAGAGGCTTCGGAACATTCGTCGGTAACTATTTCATTTCCTATGTGTCGAACTATCTCGTTCACAATCTAAGGTGCGAACTGTTTGACCGTCTACTAACCCTGCCGAGCGCATTCTATGACAAGCATGCCATGGGACATCTTGTTGCCAAGGTGACCTTCCACGTAACCCAGGTCACCGGCGCCGCGACAGATGCTGTCAGAGTGATCATTAGGGAAGGGTTTACAGTCATTGGCTACCTCGCGCTTCTCCTCTATCTGAACTGGAAGCTGACGTTGATCTTCTTCGCAGTGGCGCCTGTTATCGCGGTGCTGGTGGGGTATGCCGGTAAAAGGTTTCGCCGTATCAGTGAACGGATACAGAATTCCATGGGCGATGTCACCCATGTCGCGTCGGAAGCTGTACAGGGTTACCGTGAAGTCAGGACGTTTGGTGGTCGTGCCTACGAGAGCGATCGCTTTGACAAGGTCAGTCAGGACAATCGTCGTCAATCGATGAAAATGGTGGTGACCTCGTCCATCGCGACGCCGACGATCCAGCTGATGGTTGCCGTTGCGTTGGCCGGACTGGTATGGCTGGTGCTGGACCCATTGTTGCTATCGGATATGACCCCTGGCAACGTCGTCGCGTTTATTACGACCAGCGGACTGTTGGCGAAACCTATCAGGCAGCTGTCCGAGGTGGTGGCGACCATTCAAAAAGGTCTGGCGGCTGCCGAGGACATATTCGATCTGTTCGATGAAGAACTGGAAAAGGATGAGGGTAGTTTCGAAGTTGAGCGTGTAGCCGGAAAGATAGAATTTCGCAATGTCCGGTTCGCCTATTCGCCCGATACGGAAGACGTGCTGGACGACATTAGCTTTACGGTCAATCCGGGTGAGACGGTGGCTCTGGTCGGCAGGTCGGGCAGTGGAAAAAGCACGCTCGTCAGTCTTATCCCTCGATTCTATGCGCCTGTCAGTGGTGAGATTTTAATCGACGGTAAATCGGTGGACTCATTTGCGCTGCAGAATCTGAGGCAGCATATCGCCATCGTCAGTCAGCAGGTGACACTATTCAACGATACCGTGGCGCGCAACATTGGCTATGGCTCTTTGCAGGAAGCTGAAAGTAGTGAGCTCCGGGAAGCGGCGGAGAAGGCTTATGCGTGGAATTTCATCGAGTCGCTTGAGTCTGGTCTCGATACGGTAGTTGGCGATGATGGTGTTCTTCTCTCAGGCGGTCAACGCCAGCGTCTGGCGATTGCCCGGGCATTTCTGAAAGATGCACCTATCCTCATCCTCGACGAAGCAACCTCTGCGCTGGACACGGAATCCGAACGGTATATTCAAAAAGCACTGGAAGCAGTCGTCAAAGGCAGAACGACCTTTATTATCGCTCACCGTCTGTCGACTATTGAGAATGCAGATCGAATCTTCGTCATTGATCATGGCCGCATCGTTGAAGAGGGCACCCATCGCGAGTTGCTGACGAAACAGGGTTTTTATGCGCAGTTGCATGTCCGTGATGAAATAGCGGGAGATGCTGACAGCGACGATAACGTGCCAGCCATCATGGGGGGTGAGTATCCACTGAATAAATATCCCGGAGCCATGAACGCCTCGACGCTATTGGTGGATGCCTGGTACAACGATGTGTTCTGGATTCGCATGTTCACACCGTTATCCTGGCTTTACGAAAAGGCCGTCTTGTACAGAAGACGCTGGTTGACCAGTCGTGCCGTATGGAAGCCGTCTGTACCGCTGATTATCGTTGGTAACATTTCTGCCGGTGGTACAGGTAAGTCACCTCTTGTTATCGGCCTGGTTAATTACCTAAAGTCCCTGGGGCTAAAGCCCGGTGTCGTCAGTCGCGGTTATGGTGGCAAGTCCTCTCACTATCCAGTTGAAGTCTGTGCTACTTCGCATCCGGCAGAAGTAGGCGACGAGCCGGTGATGATATACAACAGGACCCGGTGTCCGGTTGTCGTGGATCCTGATCGGGTCGAGGCGACACGAAGCCTGATTGAAAACCATGACTGCGATGTTGTTGTCAGTGATGATGGCTTGCAACACTATGCTCTCGGACGGGATATCGAAATTGCTGTCATCGATGGGGAAAGGGGGCTCGGTAATGAGCTGTGTTTTCCCGCCGGCCCTCTTCGGGAGCCGGTATCGAGACTGAAAGAGGTCGACCTGGTGGTGGTAAACGGAGACAGGAGTAGGGTATCTCATCTGTCTTCCGGTCCCTGTATGGAAATGCAACTGAATCCCACGCGCCTGGTTAACATCAAGACAGGCAGCGTTGAGACACTTGAAAGCGTGAAAGGTAAAACTGTGCATGCTGTTGTCGGTATCAGCAATCCGGAACGCTTTTTCAGTACGCTCAAGAAGCTGGGATGCACACTGGTTCCGCACCAGTATCCGGATCATCATCCTTTTACTGCGGCTGATATCAACTTTGATGACGAGCTACCGGTTATAATGACCGAAAAAGACGCCGTGAAACTTGATCCGCTCACCCTCGATGACGGCTGCGATCAATTCTGGTACCTGGAAGTTGAGGCCACCTTCACCAGCAGCGAGTTGGATCGGTTGCTGCAACGCCTTGAACTTTCTCCTGTACAAAGTGGAGCCTGAACATGCCTGTTGATAAAAAGTTGCTGACTATTCTGGTCTGCCCTGTTTGCAAGGGAGACCTCAAGTATGACCGCGATGCTGAAGAGCTGATCTGTCATGCCGATCACCTGGCATTTCCAGTCAGGGACGATATTCCCATTATGCTTGAGAACGAAGCACGCCGAACGGATTCGACCGAAGTCTCCTGACCTTGTCTTTTTCCGTCTTTATTCCTGCGCGGTTTGATTCGACCCGGTTTCCCGGCAAGCCTTTGATTGACCTGGCGGGTAAGCCAATGATCCAGCGTGTCTACGAACAGGCGCTCAAGAGCGATGCCTCTGATGTTTACGTGGCGACAGATGACGATCGAATTGCTGAGGTTGTCCGAGGCTTTACAAGCAACATCGTCATGACATCATCATCCCATGAAACCGGGACGGATCGAATTTATGAGGCAGCGATTGCGGCAGGCCTTTCCGGTAGCGATATCGTCGTTAATGTACAGGGCGATGAACCTCTGATGCCCCCGGAGGCGATCAATCAGGTCGCTACTGCCATTGACGAATCGGTTGAAATGTCGACACTTCGTGAACCTATCCGCTCAAGGGAAGAAGTTTTCGACCCCAATGTAGTCAAGGTCGTAGTCGATGATCAAGACATCGCCCTTTATTTTTCCCGTGCTCCCATCCCCTGGTCTCGTGAATCGTTTTCCGAGACTGGCGACACTTTACCTGTGACAATGAGCTGGTATCGGCACCTTGGCATCTATGCGTATACCATGCGAATGTTAGAGCAGTATGTAGCCTGGCCGGCGGGTGAGCTTGAACAAACAGAATGTCTCGAACAGCTTCGAGTTATCGCAAATGGCAAGGCAATCCGCGTCCTGCTTTCGAGTAACGAGATTCCACCTGGTATCGACGTGCCAGAAGACGTACAGAGGGTTGTGACTGTAATGCTTGGAGAAGTGCAATGAAGCATATTGTTGTCGTCAAGAAAGCCTGTGAAACATGCCAGTTAGTGATACCTGTGTTGGAACGACTCAGCGCAGATAGCACTCTCAGTATCTATTCCCAGGACGATCCCCAATTTCCAGCGGGATTACCCGTAACAGATGATTCTGAGCTGGCTTATTCATGGCGGCAGAAGATTGAGACCGTGCCGACCTTGATCGGGATCGATGATGACGGAAATGAAACGGGGCGTATCAGCGGCTGGGATCGATCCGCATGGGAAGAGATATGCAGCCTTGATTTACAACTTGGCCTGCCGGAGTTCAGGCCCGGGTGTGGTTCAGCCACTCAGGATCCCGGTATGCCTGAAAAGCTAGCGGCCAGATACGATACTGACCTTCTTAAAGCTCGGGAAGTGTCTCTTGCGAATGAAGAAGATGTCATTGAAGCCTGCTTTGATCGGGATTGGTCTGATGGTTTGCCTGTGGTGCCGCCCACACGTGAACGTGTGCTTAGAATGCTCACCGGTACAAGCAGACCTGCAGACGATATCGTAGGAGTGATTCCACCCGATCTGAATGAATGCACGATAGAAAAAGTTGCTATTAATGCCGTCATGGCCGGCTGTAAACCGGAATATCTACCTGTTGTCATTACCGCAGTCGAAGCCGCGCTACAGGATGAATTCTGCATGCACGGCCTGTTGGCGACGACCTATTTTTCCGGCCCACTTGTCATCGTCAACGGCCCGATGAGTCGTGCCA
>JABHYO010000065.1 GCA_018656865.1 Gammaproteobacteria bacterium
CTTCTGATGTGGGTGCCGGTTGACCTATCCGTCACAGCAACTGCCGAAGTTGTCCCCAGGCAGCCAGATGTTGTACGCGCGCCAATCGAAGGAGTTATCGGCGAGGTACATGTTTTACCTAACCAGTCGGTTGCTGCTGGTGATCTTGTGCTGACCTTTGACGATACCTCGATTCAAGCTCAGTTGGACGTCGCCGAGCAGGAGCTTGCGATCGCCGGTGCTGAATATCAACGTGCAAACCAGGCGTCGGTTTCTGATCGAGGAGTTGCTTCGCAGTTGCCAATGTTGAAAGCAAGAGTTGAGCAAAAAAGAGCACAGCTCCGCTATAACCAGAGTCTCATGGAAAGGTCTCGGGTGTACGCCGAGGATAACTCAATTGCCATAGTGCCTGATATCCAGGAACTGGAAGGTAGACCTGTCCGAATGGGCGAAAAAATACTGACCCTGGCGAAACCAAAAAGTGTGGAATTGGAATTCTGGCTGGCGGTTGGGGACAGTATCCCTCTACCAACAGAGGCTGAAGTTGAACTATTTCTCAATGTTCACCCCGATCGTGTGCATCATGCCAAAGTCCGATACATCAACTACCAGGCTGAAGTATCGCCGGGCGGTATCCTTGGCTTTAGGGGGCGTGCAGATTTTCTGGATCAATCGGATCTCAGGGTCGGTTGGAGAGGGACTGCCAGGGTCCAAGGGGATCCGGTGTTTCTTGGTTATTTCCTATTCAGGCGACCACTGTCGGTTATCAGGCAATGGACGGGGCTCTAGACAGTACCCAGGGGTCCCCGGCAGACCGGCCGGAGATCCGCCAGGATCTTAATCTTTATCCTGTTGGGGAAGGCGCGTCGGGTGAGCGGATCTGGCACCTGCATGACCCGCTTGCGAATAAGTTTTATCAGATGCGAGAGAAAGACGTAGAACTGCTTGCATTGATAGGTCACAAGACCGCTCAGGAAGTAGCGAAAGTCGCTGGACTCATGCGGCAAGGGTCAACGACAGACGAGGAAGTAGAGACACTGGTTGAATTTTTGCGACGCAATAATCTCGTCAGGGGAGATGATCTGCAAAAAGGCTATTACTATGAGGCGCTCGCCCACAGCCGAGAACGCCACTGGTGGGAGCTGGCCGTTCGCAACCCTCTCTTCTTCAGGATTCCTCTATGGAATCCCGATAGGTTTCTTGATCGGGCGCTACCCTATGTTGCCTGGGTCGGTTCTCGCTCCAGCATCCTGGTTTTCTTTGTTTTGGGGGTGCTGGGAATTTACCTGGTGCAGCAACAGATCGATCTATTTCTTGCGACATTTCTTCATTTTTTTAGTTGGTCAGGTCTTGCGGTATATCTAGTGGCGTTGTTTTTCGTGAAGATTTTTCATGAGCTGGGACATGCGTTCTCTGCAAAACGTTTGGGCTGCCGCGTGCCGGTGATTGGTGTTGCTTTTATGGTTGGTTGGCCGATCTTATATACCGATACGAGTGACGCCTGGAAGATACCTGATCGGAAAAAGCGTTTGCGAATCGGCGTAGCTGGAGTCGGTGTTGAGCTTGTGATCGCGGTGCTTTCACTTTTTCTATGGGCAATATCGCCGGAAGGGGCATTGAGAAGCGTGTTTTTTCTACTTGCTTCGACGACCTGGATTTTGTCGGTTTTGGTAAATTTCAATCCATTGATGCGCTTTGACGGTTATTACCTGTTCTCAGATCTCATTGATACGCCAAACCTCGAAAGCCGAGCCTTCGACATGGCGAAGTGGTGGTTAAGGGAAAAGCTGTTTGGCCTCGGGGCAGAACCTCCTGAAGAGGTCAGATATGGGCTGGTACTTTTTGCATTCTCGGTCTGGCTATACAGGTTCCTGCTCTTCCTCGGTATTGCGCTGCTGATCTATGGCTTTTTCTTCAAGGCTGCAGGTTTAGCACTTTTTGCCGTCGAAATAGTCTTTTTTATTGTGATGCCGGTCGTCAGGGAGTTAAAGGTCTGGTGGGCTCTGAGGGATGAGATAAGTATGAATAGCACATTTGGAAGAACGCTGGTTGTGATCGTTGTTGCCTCAGGCATCCTGTTCATCCCGTGGCAGAGTGATGTGTCAACACCGGCAATCCTAAAAGCCAGGTCCAGTGATCTTTACCTTCACGTGGCGGGCCAACTACTCAAGTCAAGTAGGAAAGCAGAAGTCCTGGTGGGAGACACGGTTTTTGAGTTTGAATCGCCGGAACTCAGCCTTGAGATCGAAGAGGCGAGTAACAGATTTGAGGAACTGAGCTGGATTCGTGCATCTCTGGGATTTGACGAGAAATTGAGGAACGAGAGGCTCATTGTTGAATCGGATCTGATGACCCAGCGCCAACGGCTGCACACACTGGTTGAAGAATCGAAGCGTCTGAATATATCTGTTCCATTCTCAGGAAGAATCGTCGACAGATCACCCGAACTCATGCCCGGCGACTGGTTGCCCGTGGGGACTAAACTTGCAACGGTTGTTGATAGTAACGATACACGGGTGATTGCCTACCTGCCTGAGAGTCAGCTTGTGCGAGTAGAGGCGGGCATGAATGCTCGTTTTTACCCGGAAAATCCTGAGTTCGGTGTCAGGGACCTGATAGTCAGCGAGATCGAGTTTATGGGCACGCCGGAGCTGGATAACCTTTATCTCGCCTCGAGTTTCGGAGGTGATGTCGCAGTCAGGGAAAGCGGCTCTGGTGAGCTTCTTACAGTACAGAGTTATTACAAAGTTTATATGGATTCAGTTGAAGAGAAATTGAGCGCATCTCAAGTGGTTCGAGGGGTGGCTGTGATTGATGGTCATTCGGTGAGTCTTTTCAGCCAGATAAAACGCAGATTTGTTGCAATATTCATCAGGGAAACAGGCTTCTAGGGTGTTGTTTGATATATGTCGCTGTATCTTCCTGATATCCCTGCTTCTGATCGCGACGTTGGCCAATGCGGGTTCGGATCGAAGCAAGGAAGGGACACTAAACCTTTATATCGAAAATGACCTCTTTTCAGAAACGGACCAGGACTATACCAGCGGCGTTCGTCTTTCCTGGGTCTCACCGGATGTCGCCAGCTATATCGAAAGCGATGCATTGCCGGAATGGCTAAAACGGATCAACAGGCGTCTAACCTTCTTTCATCGTTCGCACAAAGACCTGAAACGAAATGTCATCATTTCTCTGGGACAGCAGATATTTACGCCCGAGGATAGTGTGCATACTGATCTGATCAGTGATGACAGACCTTATGCTGCCTGGTTGTTCTTTGGCCTGGGTTACCAGACACGAGATGAGGAACAGCTTGATACAGTAGAGCTGAGATTGGGTGTTGTGGGTCCCGCTGCTCAGGGTCAGGAGTCCCAGGACTTTATTCACGATCTGCGAGGGTTCGATAAGTTCAGAGGCTGGGACAATCAACTGGGTAACGAAATGGGTTTTGTTGCGGTCTGGGAACACAAGCGAAAGAGGCAATGGCGAAAATCGGGTACTCGGTTTGGCTGGGATCTGATAGGTCATGGTGGCTTTGCCCTCGGCAACGTTCGCACGCATCTCAATGGAGGTGTCGAGGCAAGGGTCGGTTGGGCGATTCCAGATGATTTTGGGACGTCAGCAATCAGACCTGGCGGTGAAAATTCAACTCCTGATTCTGTCTGGGCCCTCCGAGGGTTGGGGAAGAAAAAGTGGAGCCTGCATTTTTTTGCATCTACAGATCTTCGCTTGGTTGGGCAGGATGTATTCCTGGATGGCAATACCTTCAGAGAAAGCCACAGTGTTGCGAAAGAAGTGTTTGTAGCCGATGCGGCGGTCGGATTCAGCTACACCTATGGAGGCGCAAGGCTCTCCTACGCGCACATATTTCGCAGCAGGGAATTTGCACAGCAGGATCACTCCCATTCTTACGGTTCTCTCGCAATTTCTTATACGTTCTAATTTACGCGTCTTGCACCACCGGCAAGACGGTATCTCACTTATGTCATTTTACGCGGTGGTGGAATTGCTCTAGAGTACGACCCCTTAAAAATCTCGTTCGGGAAAGAATACGATGGCCAATTACTTCAACAGTCTTTCGCTACGTCAGCAACTGGCACAGCTTGGCAAGTGCGAATTTATGGATCCTGCGGAATTTGTCGATGAGGCGAACTACCTGAAGGGTAAGAAGCTCGTCGTTATAGGATGTGGTTCCCAGGGATTGAACCAGGGCCTGAATCTCAGAGACAGTGGCCTCGACGTTTCCTTTGCATTACGGCAATCAGCCATCGATGAAAAACGAGATTCCTGGAAAAATGCGACAGAGAACGGATTCACGATAGGTACTTACGATGAGTTGATACCGG
The DNA here is from genome assembly GCA_018656865.1 of Gammaproteobacteria bacterium. Classification (GTDB taxonomy): domain Bacteria; phylum Pseudomonadota; class Gammaproteobacteria; order Pseudomonadales; family Azotimanducaceae; genus UBA9659. Next base: position 4,323 of record JABHYO010000065.1, read on the forward strand.
CCGCTGATGTTGTTCTCAATCTGACGCCAGACAAACAGCATACCCCAGTGGTGAACGAAGTCGTGCCGCTCATGAAGAAAAACTCGTGCCTGTCATACTCACACGGCTTCAATATTGTCGAAGAAGGCATGCAGGTCCGCGAAGATATCACCGTCATCATGGTGGCACCCAAGTGTCCGGGTACTGAAGTGCGGGAGGAGTACAAGCGTGGCTTTGGCGTACCGACGCTGATTGCCGTGCATGAGAATAATGATCCGCGCGGCGAAGGACTAGCCATCGCTAAAGCCTATGCTGCTGGTACCGGCGGTCACCGCGCGGGCGTACTGCTGTCGTCATTCGTCGCCGAGGTGAAGTCTGATCTGATGGGTGAGCAGACCATTCTCTGTGGCATGCTACAGACTGGGTCGCTGCTATGTTTTAACAAGATGGTAGAGAAAGGTGTGGACAAACACTATGCCTCTAAACTGGTTCAGTATGGCTGGGAAACAGTCACCGAAGCGCTCAAATACGGCGGTGTGACCAACATGATGGATAGATTGTCCAATCCGGCAAAACTGCAAGCATATGAACTGGCGGAGGAGCTCAAAGACCTGATGCGACCTCTCTATGAGAAGCATATGGACGACATTATGACCGGAGCTTTTTCATCAGGAATGATGGATGACTGGGCTGACGATGACAGCAAGTTGCTGGGGTGGCGTGCAGAAACTGGCGAGACCTCATTTGAGACAACCGAAATCACTGATCAGGATATTGGTGAGCAGGAGTACTTTGACAACGGAATACTGATGGTCGCTATGGTCAAGGCGGGGGTTGAGCTGGCTTATGAGGTGATGACGGCAACAGGTATAAAGGAAGAGTCTGCATACTACGAATCACTTCATGAAACACCGCTTATCGCCAATACCATTGCTAGAAAGAAACTGTTTGAAATGAACCGAACAATTTCTGATACAGCGGAGTACGGTTGTTACCTGTTCAATCATGCCTGTTATCCACTGCTGCAGAACTTTATGACCAAGATTGATACCGATGTCATCGGCAGAGGCCTTGGCCTTAATGACGATAGTGTCGATAACCAGCAGTTAGTTGAAGTGAATGCGGTGATTCGAAGTCACAGTGTTGAGCAGATAGGGCAGGTATTGCGCGGTTATATGGGTGCGATGCAGAGGATTGTCTGAACTACCATTGGTGATTGCGCTCGATGATTGCACCATTACGTTCGGCCGTAATGAATTCCAGCTACAGTCGATAGACTGGGGTATAGAAAAAGGTCAGGTCTGGGCGATAGTAGGTCCGAATGGTTCAGGCAAGTCAGCTCTGGCTGCCTCTCTTTGCGGAGAAGGAACGGTCAGCGTTGGCGCTCGGCAGATCAAGACCAACAGAATCTCTGTCATATCTCTCGAAGAGCAGGAAAGCCTGATCCTGCGGGAAAAGGCGAGGGATGACAGCGATATCACAGACCAAATCGCTACAGGTACTCCGGTCTCGGAGATGGTTGATGAAGTCTCTGTCAATGAAGCACTGAAGCGAGAATTAATCTCCATATTCGGGCTGGAAGAACTTCTCAAACGAGGGTTCAGAAAGCTGTCAACGGGTGAAACCAGGAAACTTCTCTTTGTTCGAGCTTTAACGTCAGAGCCGGAACTACTGGTCCTGGATGAACCCTATGAAGGGCTGGATGTGGAAACTGTGCCCAGGGTTCGGGATATCCTTAGCAGGATGGCTGAGACCACCACCATGGTGATGGTGCTAAATAGAATCGATGATATACCCGACTTTGTGACCCATGTGCTGCGTCTGGAGCACGGTAGAATCAGTCAGCAGTTTCGTTGTGACGATGTGAGTAGTACGCGCGATGTGCTCCGGCAGATCGGTCAGATCAGCTCAGACGAAATAACCCTGCCAATGCCGGAAATACCAATAGAGGTTTCGCTCAACCCTGATGGCACGCTCGTCTCCATGGCGAATGCCCGTGTTGCGTATACCGACAATATTGTGTTCGAGGCGCTCAACTGGCAGGTGAGACCCGGATCTCACTGGCAGGTCAAGGGTCCTAACGGTAGTGGCAAAACCTGTCTTCTCAACCTGATTACCGGCGATCACCCACAATGTTACGTCAACGATATCGCCATCTTTGGGTTCAATCGTGGTCAGGGAGAGACCATCTGGGATATCAAACGGTTCCTGGGTTTTGTCTCCACCTCTCTGCATTGGGACTATCGCCTTAGCGTCAGTGTTCGAAAGGTGGTGGTTTCGGGTTTTTATGACTCCATCGGGCTCTATCAAAAAGCGACGGACAAGCAGATGCAGATCGCCAGTGACTGGTTACGGTTATTGGGCCTGAGTGAACATGCGAATCAGCCGTTTTCTTCTCTGTCATACGGCGAACAACGGGTCCTGCTGATTGCGCGTGCCATGATCAAGCATCCGCCGTTGTTGCTGTTGGATGAACCCTGTCTTGGACTCGATGAAGTTAACAGAAGCCTGGTGCTGGCTCTGATAGAGAGGATCTGCAATGAGGGCGAAACGACGGTGGTTTATGTCAGCCACCATGAAGAAGACAAATTAGCAGTGATCGAAAACGAACTGGTGCTTGGCTGAATCTGTGTTGCTGAGGGCAAGCTTCCTTAGAAAGAGATAATCACACCGACGATAGTTGCCGTTGTGCAGGTAGCGATAGTGCCGGCAATAATAGACTTTATACCCAGATCCAGAATGTCATTTCTGCGTTCCGGTACCATGGTGACAAGCCCTGAGATCATGATACCCAGGCTGACAAAGTTGGCGAAACCACAGAGTGCGTAAGTCATAATAATGCGGGTTCGCTCAGATAACTCTTCAATGGGTATCTGACCGAACCGGACATAGGCGATAAACTCAGTGAGGACGACTTTAGTGCCCATCAGTTGTCCCGTAACAAAGGCTTCATTCCAGGGAATTCCCATCATCATGGTGAGCGGTGCCATCACGATGCCGAGGACTCTCTCCAGCGTCACCGCCTCGCCATAGACATTGGGCAACAGGCCGAGGAAGGCATTGACGATATACACCAGTGCAACGATGACAATTATCATGGCTATGATGTTCAGTAGCAGTTGCAGACCCGTTCCTGCACCTTTGGTGATCGCATCCATCAGACTGTCTGCTCCCCTGTCGATTTTCTGATCACCAAGTGTGATGGGGCTGTTGTCAGGGACCAGGAGATGGCTGATATAGACGACACTAGGTAGCGTGATCAGTGAACAGCTGATCAGGTGACCGATTGCGTTAGGCACAACACTGCTGATCACCGCAGATTCGAGCGCAAGCATGGTCCCTGCGATAGTCGCCATTCCGGCACACATCACGGCAAACAGTTCTCCCCGGTTCATCTGGACGAGATAGGGTCGGATCAATAATGGTGATTCCACCATGCCGAGGAAGGCGTTGGCGGAAATGCCCAGGCCCAGGGCGCCGCCTATCTCAAGGGTTCTCTCAAGAACGAAGGAAAAACCTCGCATGATCAGAGGCAGAATCTTCCAGTACATGAGTATGGCTGACAGAACGCTGATAACGATAACCAGCGGCATCGCCTGAGTGGCCAAGATGAAACTGGCACCGGGGACGGTTTCCGAGAAGGGTAATTCGCCGCCACCCAGGTAACCGAAGATGAACGTCGTGCCTTCCTGTGTTGCGGCCTGCAGTACTGTGATGCCGTCATTCAGCACGACGAACATAGATTGCGATGCAGGTAGTTTCAGAAGTATCAGAGCAAATAGTATTTGCAGCAGAAGGCTCTTAAGAATGATGGGGTAGCGGATGTCGGCCCTGTTTTCACTGAAGGCGTAGCACAGGGCTATGAGCAGGCACAGGCCGACAACGCTTTGCAGGATAAGCATAGATCCATCATCCGGGGTATCAGAGCAGCTAACTTAACACACTAGTTTGATCTCATCCGAGAATTAGATATCCCGCTGCGCGTTCTGCTATGGGTGAAAAAAATGATGCCTCATTTAGTTGTGAAGTCGATCTTGTTTGCTGTTTCTACACTGGCATATGATGTTCCCAACCAGATGAACCAGGACAGAACCATGAGTTACGAAACTATTGAAACGGCCACCGAGGCTGGAATAACAACCATCACGCTGAATCGCCCTGATCGTCTCAATGCATGGACTTATCAAATGGGAGATGAATTGCAGTCTGCGCTTAAAGCGGGCAATACGGAGGACGAAGTTGAAGCGTTTGTCGTCACCGGTGCTGGTAGGGGATTCTGTGCAGGGGCCGACGTCAAAGACCTTTTTCAAGCACAGGCTGAGTCAGGTGAAGTTCGCCATGGGGATAGCGAAACAGGTAACTGGGTAAATCTTGTCAGGAACTCCAAACCTATTGTCGCTGCAGTTAATGGTGTAGCGATTGGTATCGGGCTTACGCAGATACTGCCGATGGATTTTATTTTAGTTTCGTCGGAGGCAAAGCTGAGTTGCCGCTTTATTAAAATGGGGCTTGTGCCGGAACTGGGCAGTTCACACTTCCTGGTCATGCGTTGCGGGTTTGGTCTGGCCAGCGAACTCATGCTTTCTGGTAAGACGATCGACGCCGACGAAGCGATTAGAATCGGACTTGTTGATCGAGTTGCGACTCCGGACAATCTACTGAACGAAGCACGCGCCGTCGCAAAATCAATGGGAGAAAACCCTCAGGTAGCACTTGGGATGGTCAAGTCTCTGATTACGCAGAATATGGCGGAGTCAGATCTTGCACAGGTACAGCAAAGGGAACTGGATTCACTGATGCAGTGTTATGACTTGGCAGAGCATAAGGAAGCCATCGCCGCTTTTCTGGAGAAGAGAGAACCGGATTTCAAAAAGGCTCGACAAGGCTCATCTTAAACATAAGGCGATCGATACTGCCCCAACCGGGTGAAGATGAATCCATATAGGCAGAGTGCGATTGAAACCACCATTGCCGGGATCATGGCGTTGAACTCACCGAAAGTATCAATATAGATGCCGAGGAACAGGGCGCCAATTGGCATAGCGCCAATCATGCCAAGATTGTAGACACTCAGCAGACGAGCAAGATAAGCAGGTTCGCTCGCTTCCTGTACAACGGCGCGGGACAGATTCGAGGTCACGCCCATATTTAAACCCCAGAGAAACATAACGAACAAGAGTAGCCACCAGTCCGGCTCGATCCAGACAAGCAACAGTACAATGACCCTGGATGCCTGCATCAGCAGGAACCAGAATCCTGGTCGTGCCAACGGCATGATTCGAAGCTGAATCAGATTGGAGATGGTCGCGCCGCCATAAAATATGATCATCACCATCGCATACCCGATCGCATCACCGTCATAGGCGCGTTTGACGATGAAGGGGATAGCGGTCTGGAATGCGCCGAAATTAAAAATGCTTGAGACAAAAGTGATAATCAGTGTATGCAGAATCGTACGATTGTTGATGGCCACCCGGAGCCCATCGAGGATGACGGTTATTGTAGATTCCCGATTCTGCACTGGAGGTGTGCTGAGCGCTGCAATTCTGCGTATGGCGAATGCTCCCAGTATCAGACTGGCTGCCTGGACCAGCAGAACTTTATCGATACCGACGGTCTCCATCTGCCCAGCCAGCATGAAACCAAAGATCTGAACGATAAAGCTCATGGTCGTAGCAGCCGTGAGACCGCGCTGTACATCGTCACCAGCCACGCGATTGAGGATGGCCTGCTGAGCAGGGCTGGAATAAGAGATAGCGGTGCTCATACACAGCCCGAACAAGCCGACCGACCAGATGTTCAGCAGATCCAGTTGCACCATGATGAACAGCGCGACCGGGAAGAGCCAGGCGACAGCGTAGACCCGAACCAGGAGCATTCGCGTGTCCATGCGATCGGCCGCTGC
>JABHYO010000059.1 GCA_018656865.1 Gammaproteobacteria bacterium
CGATCTCTCGAATTCGAGCCACGGGTGCAGGTTTGTAGACGAATTCCCGGGCTCCTTCGGCAACACATCTCGAGGCGGCCTCAGGGTCGTCGATTCCCGAAACTACAACGACCGGCGTCATAGCCAGTGTTTCATCGGATTTGAATTGCCGCAGAATTTCCTCGCCGTTGATATCGTCCATGAGCAGATCGAGAAACATCAGATCAGGTGTGGCGCTTCGAGAAAGCTCGAGAGCTTCTAATCCACCCGTTGCATACCGAATCCTGTGACCATCCCGTTCCAGGGGCAGCGCGATAAGGCGGCGTGACATTTCATTGTCATCGACAATCAAAATGTCGAGACCTGATGGTTTGTCGGCATGCATAACCGTCAAGTGTACTTGAAATGCGGAAGCTGTTTATATGTTCCCATGAATAGATTGCCCGTATTGTTTGTCGATGACTCAGATATCAATCTGGCCGTCGCTGAGGTTCAGTGTAATGAACTGGGAATCGACTGCGTATTGAGGGACAGTGGTGACGCTGCGATATCCATAATCGCTGAGCAGGGGTTTTCGGCAATTGTTACCGACATTGGCATGCCCGGTATGGATGGAATCGAGTTGTGCAAGGCTGTTCGAAGCGATGCCAATAGTGAGATTGCGGGACTGCCTATCATCGCGGTAACGACCAATATAACGGATGATTACAGGCAGTTGTTGCTGGCGTCGGGTTTCAATGATGCGCTGGAGCGACCACTGGAAATTGAGGTACTGGCTCAGCTGCTTGAGAGTTGGTGTGGCGGCAAGCAGGTGCGATCGTCCGCATCTGGTCTGCAAGGTGCCCCGGATTGCCCGATCGATCTGCAACTTCTGTCTTCTCTGATAGGAACCGATGATCCGTCGAGTACCCGGGAATGGTTGCAGCTCTTTCTGCGATTGTTTCCGGAGACATTGTCAGATGTGTCAGCGGCTGTTCTCGATCGCAATTCAGCGGAGCTCAAGAAATCAGCGCACAAGGGCAAGGGATCGGCCAGAAGTACTGCGGCGAGTCGGCTCTCGACCCTGATGGCAGAGTTGGAAAGTTCAGACGAGTCCCCTGACTGGCAGGCCATCGAGAAAACGTTAGATGACGCCAAAACTGCATTAGAGGAAATCGAGGACTATTTAGAAGATCTTTAACTTTTTAGAAGACCTTAAACTTTTTAGAAAACCTTTAACTTTTCATCATTGCCACTACAGGGAATTACTGAACTTATGGGAAAACTAACCGGAAAAACAGCCTGGGTCACAGGTGGTGGCAGAGGCATTGGTCGTTCGATAGCGCTTGCCTTTGCCCGAGACGGCGCCAATGTCGCCGTCAGTTCGAGGAGCATCGGTGAGCTGGAGAGCGTGGTAGCTGAAATCGGCTCGGCGGGTGGGGAAGGTCTGGCGGTCAGGGCTGATGCCATGTCGCTGCAGGACACACTCGATGCAGTTGCTCAGATTGAATCACGTTTCGGTGGCGTAGATATTCTCGTCAATAATGCTGGTGGCTTCGCTCCGCTAAGGGAAGATGGACTCTCTGCGGCAGAAATTGATAGCTTCAGTTTTGCTGACAACGTTGATCTGAATTTGTTCTCTGCCTACCGTGCAAGCCAGTCAGTGTTGCCGGGGATGGTGCAAAGATCAGATGGCAGGATTATCAGCATTGGCTCGGGTTATGCGAAGAGATCGGGCGGCGAGTTGGCTTATTCCGCAGCCAAGCACGGAATGATCGGGATGACCCGCGCTCTTGCGGCTAAAGTCGCAGCAAATGGGATTACGGTGAATTGTCTTTGTCCGGGCTGGACCAATACACAACTGGTTGACCTGGATATCCTGGCTGCGATGAGAAACGAGGATGTGGCGACGGTTAAGCGCGACATCGAATCTGAAAATCTTCAGAAAAGAATCCTTGAGCCGGACGAACTGGGTCCAATGGCCGCGCTACTGGCAGCCCCTGAGTCTTTTGGTATTACAGGCCAGGTCATCAGTGTTGACGGTGGATACGGCGTATAGCCGGATTGTATGGTTCTGCAGGTATTCTCCGCATGTGACTTGATCTTTGCGGAAAACTTGGCGAATCTGCGGGTTTGGAAACTGGAACATTCGCTATGAAACATCTGATCCTTTATGGCGTCCCTTTTTCTCAGCCAGTACGGGCTGTCATGTGGTTGTTGTTGCTTAAGCATCATCCTTTCGAGATGGTGCTGATCAATCCTGGCTCCAGCGGCAACAACGGTTCTCGCCACCCGGACTACCTCGCAAAAAATCCAGGTGGCACCATACCCTGCATCGAAGAACCCGAAACGGGATTCACGCTGGCGGAGGCTCACGCCATCCTGACCTATCTTGCCCGGATCAATGGTTGGACCGATGTCTACCCAGAGGATGAGCAAGAGCGGGCTAAGGTGGATTGGTATTTGCACTTTCATCACCGCAATATCCGGGATGCATCGCTTGGGCTGGTAGCACCGAAAATCAGAAAGGATCTCGATATTCCGGAGCTGATTCAGGAGAACGCCCGCAGAACCCTGACAAGTGGATTGTCTGCGCTCGAGTCTGGCTGGCTTAGTGACAACAAATTTCTGGTCGGGGACAGCGTTACGCTGGCGGACCTGGCTGCCTATGCCGAGATAGGTCAGTTGCAACCTCAATTCACCAATGTCTACGACCTGTCACCCTTCCCCAAAGTACAGCGCTGGTTGAACGATATGATGCAGGTCGAGCACCACGACACAGTGCACGTTGCACTCACTGAGCTGGGTGATATCAGTGTTGAAGCACCGTCGATGGAGACAATAAAGAGTGCCAATAAGGCTGCCCTCGGGGCGTTGAAAGCTGCGCTGGCGGAAATTTAAGTAGTCCGTGGGAATACGAGCTATATGAAAAAGCCGAATGTTCTCCTGATCACCGCGGATCAGTGGCGCGGCGATTGTCTTTCCAGCATGAATCATCCGGTGGTTAAAACGCCGCATTTGGATGCACTGGCTCTGGAGAGCATGCAGTTTCAACGGCACTACACCAACGTTGTACCGTGTGGGCCGAGCAGGGCGAGTCTGCATACCGGTCTGTACCTCCACAATCATCGATCAGGCACGAACGGGACACCGCTGGACGAACGATTTACGAACTGGGCTATTGAGACCAGAAATGCAGGCTACGACCCGGTGCTTTTCGGCTATACGCACACGTCGATGGATCCGAGAGGTGCGGCGGAAGATGATCCAGGACTTGGCAATGACGAGGGAATACTGCCGGGTATCAGGCCAGTCATTGATATGGGGACTCTGTGTCCTGACTGGCGCGCCTACCTCGAATCACTGGGTTATGAGCTGCCGGAAATTCACGGAGCAACCTATTCACTGAGGAACCCCGGCGAGGCAACAGCAGATGTGCCCGCGCCGCTCGCCATCAAGGCAGAACATTCAGACAGCCACTATCTTGTCGACAACACACTGGCCTTCATCGATGAATTCGACGACAACGAAACCGGTTGGTGCGTTCATCTTTCTCTCAGGGCACCGCACCCTCCCTGGGTAGCACCATCCCCTTACCACAGTCGTTATCCATTGGATCAGTTGCCAGAGCAGTTAAGGCATGGGTCGGTTGATATGGAGCGCAGCGTTCATCCTTGGCTCTCGGAACACCTTGCTGATGTGCGTAATCGAAGCCATGAAGATCTGCAACGTCACCGCAAGCTGCAGGCCGGTTACTACGGGCTGATGAGTGAGGTAGATGACAATATCGGCAGATTGATTGCGGCGTTAAAGGATTCCGGTGACTGGGAAGACACCATCTTCATCTTTACATCCGATCACGGCGAGCAGATGGGTGATCACTGGATGTATGGTAAAGCAGGTTTCTTTGATCAGTCTTATCACATTCCACTGATCATTCACTGCCCTGGGGTCAAGACGGGCGTTTGCGAAGCGTTTACCGAACATGTCGACATTTTTCCAACGCTCATGGAGCTGACTGGTTGCGAGGTCCCGAGGCAGTGTGACGGGTACTCTCTGGTTCCCCAACTCGTTAACGGAGCGTTGCCAGACTGGCGAGATGCTGCTCATTTCGAGTTCGATTTCAGGCATTCCGATGCCGAAAATGTGCTTGACCTTGATATGGAACATGCCTGTCTTAATGTCATTCGGGACGAGAAGTACAAGTACGTCCACTTCGCCGACCTGCCAGAGTTACTATTTGATCTCGAAGCAGATCCCGGTGAACTCAATAATATTGCACCGGAGAATCCAGAAATCGTTGCTCGCTACGCCAAGGCGCTACTCAGCTGGCGAATGAAGACAACGGATAAGACGCTCTCTCATTTGCAGATCAGCCGTGAAAATGGTCTGCGTGACCTCAGTCTTCAGTCATAGGTGTCGTGGGCGTGTAGAGCGCACCACTAGTGTCTTCTGCTTCTAGCCGTTTCATTCCGGTTGAGGTGCGGGTCGGCGAAGTGAGTCATCGAGTTGTACACGGTTGGGTTACAATAATGTCAAATAACAACAATGACGCATATGAGCGATTTACTCGATGAGAATGGGCTGACGCAGGAAGAGCGCGAGCAGTATCTTCCACCGGCGCAACGCGATGGTCTGAAGCTTCTGAGAAAGATCCTCTTTTATCACCTGGCGCTGATTGCCGCCATGTTTGTCGTGGTATTGATATTTCCTCAATTTGTCGATTATCTGCCGGTCGGCGGTGTCACAGAACTGGCCGAGGGTGCCGATGCCAATGTGTCGGCGATTACCAATTCTCAGGATGACGAAGACGGTGAAATAGTCAGTTCAATCATCAAGGCGACCAGTTCCTTGGACCGCATGGGTCATGCTCGTGACCTTCTAATCGTACTGGTTTGTGTCTGGCTCCTTGTGCTTCCCGTTTCCTGGGTACACAAGGGTATCCATAACTCGAGTAGTCACGATAATTCACTGGACGAAACCACGCTAATTCTGCCGGGTATCGTTGCCACCATCGTTATGGTGGTTCAGCACAGTCTGGCGCTTGCGTTTAGTCTTGCTGGAATTGTCGCCGGTGTTCAGTTCAGGCGGGCGCTTCAGGATACGTTCGATGCGTTATTCATTCTTGTGGCGATCGGAGCAGGGCTTTCTGCGGGAGTTGGTGCACTGGAAATTACCACCGTACTGACGTTCTTCTTCTGCTACTCAACGCTGTATGTCTACTATCTTGGAGACGGTCTGGAATCACACCACGAGGCCAGGAGAAAAGCTGAAAAACAGCGGCGGAAGGCAGAAAAGGAGCAATCCGGAGTCGTTTGACTGCTCCGATTTGATGCCAGACAGCGCAGCAACTTACCCTAATTCGACGTTGTTTTGTCAAAACTGACTCTTTATCCTTAGTTCCCCCTTTAGCTGAGGACAGTCAGCAGTGCCTAATCAAACCGACACAAAGAGTGGGTTGAAAGCGGTAGAACCCGCACCGCAGCCGTCAGTCAATAGCGGTGAGGTTTATCCTTACAAGAAGAAACTGTCACGCAAGAAGTACGAGAAACAAAAAGCCGAGCTTCAAATCGAACTACTTAAGGTTCAAAGCTGGGTCAGGAACACGGGCCAGAAAATCATTCTCCTCTTTGAGGGCCGTGATGCAGCAGGTAAAGGGGGGGCAATCAAACGCTTCACAGAGCACCTGAACCCCCGAGGTGCGCGTGTAGTCGCACTTGAAAAACCGACGGAGCAGGAAAAGGGTCAGTGGTACTTCCAGCGATACGTTAATCATCTTCCGACTGACGGTGAAATCGTGTTGTTTGACCGGTCCTGGTATAACCGGGCCGGCGTTGAGAGGGTAATGGAGTTCTGTACGCCAGAGGACTATTTGGAGTTCATGCGGCAGACACCCCAGCTTGAGAGAATGCTGGTTAATTCGGGGATTAAATTGTTCAAATACTGGTTTTCCGTCAGCAGGGAAGAGCAGCTGAGGAGATTCCACGCACGCAAGTCCGATCCTCTCAAGCAGTGGAAGTTGAGTCCTGTAGACCTGGCATCACTCGACAAATGGGAAGAATATACTTCGGCGAAGGAAGCGACTTTTTTCCATACTGATACCGCCGATGCGCCGTGGACTGTGATCAAGTCTGATGACAAAAAGCGGGCTCGTATTAACTGCATCAAACATTTCCTTCATAGCCTGCCTTACACCGACAAAAATGAACAGATCGTCAGTCCTGCTGACCCGCTACTGGTAGGCAGGCCTTTGGAAGACTACGAACGTGGTGAGAGAGATTTCACGATAACCGGGCAAAATTTTTAGGAGGGTATCGCAATGCACCAGCTGCTGTTACTCCGTCACGCGAAGTCTTCGCACAAGGACAAGTCGCTTATTGATTTCGATCGACCATTGTCCAAAAGAGGTCGCAAGGATAGCGTCCGCATTGGCGATTGGTTGAAGGACCAAGGGTTGATGCCAGAACTTATTATCAGTTCACCGGCGAAACGGGCACAGCAGACGGTTAAGCGGATTCAAAATTCGTTGGGTATTGACCCTGGTGCAATTCAATGGGAGGACTGTGTCTATGATGCCAGCGTTCGCACCTTGCTGAAGACGCTTTCGGAAGTGCCTGAAGAAACAGGTATCGTAATGCTGGTTGGCCATCATGAGGGGCTTGAATCCATGATTCTCAGAATGAGTCGGTGGTCTGATATTCCGGCAGACCCCAAGCTGATACCAACGGCGGCTGTGGCACATCTCGAGATCGATGGACCCTGGTCGGACATCAGAAAGTGTAAAGCCAGTCTGAAATCCATTACCAGGCCGCGAAATCTCACCAGGGATGCCAAGGTTTGTGCCTGATCAGGGCTGAGTCAGCTCGCGATCTGACATAATCGAAAGCTTATAGCCCCCCCTCTCAAGTTCTCTGCTTTCGTTTTCAAGATCAGCCAGCGTAAGAGGGTGGCGGTCTAGCCACGTCACCGGCAGAAGTATGGATACCTCACGATTGTGGACATTGAAGCCGGTAAACGGCGTGCAGCAATCATTGGTACGTCCGCGATTCAGGACCACGCTCAGTCTTAGTAGAATGGTTAGGCATATCAGTGTCTGACGCTGGTTTCTGGGAATGTCCGAGAGATTCTGCAGGTCAAATTTACGTCGATGTAATCTAACCAGGACTGCCAGAACATTCTGATCCTGCCGGGAAAAGCCCGCGAGCTCCAAATGTTTCAGAATATAGGCACCATGCTTGTGATGCTGGCTGTGGCTGATGGAGAGTCCTATTTCATGGAGCTGTGCAGCCCACAGCAGCGTCAACTTGTTACGCTGTGTAAGACCCCAGGAATCGCTGACGAAAGTAAAGAGTGTCTTGGCAGTATGTTTTACCCGTTCCGCCTGGGCATCGTCGATGTGGTAGCGTGACATGAGTTCATGAACGGTTTCCGCTCTTGTGTCCAGCTTGTGGCGGCGTCCAATCAGTTCAATAAGCGCTCCTTCACGGAGCGCACCGCCTGAGATTCTCATACGCTTGATATCGAGTGCTTCGAACAGTGCAACCATAATGGCGACACCTCCGGCGAATACAGGTTGTCGTTCATCACTGAGGCCTGGGAGATGGAGGTTTTCAACCATTTCCGTATCAACCAGGGCGTTATATAGTTTTTCGATCGCGTTTCGGGATATGCCGGCTTTACTCCAGCCGCTTTCGATGATGACAGCCTCTATTGCTCTGGCTGTACCGGAAGTTCCGATGACATCGATGACATTCAAAGCGCGTAGCTTGCTGACATGGGGTTCGAGTTCGATCCTTGCGGCGAGAACCGCTTTCTTCATTCTTTTTTTATCTATCCTTCCTTTGGTCAGGTAACGCTGGGTAAAGCTGACGCAACCCATCACCATGCTTTCGAGATCGAGGAGTCTTTCGCCATCCCCGACGATGATCTCTGTGCTGCCGCCGCCAATGTCGATGACCATGCGCCTGCCTCGGTCCTCCTGAAGCGAATAGTTGACCCCGGAATAGATAAGACGAGCTTCTTCAATTCCGGAAATGACTTCGATAGGAAATCCCAGAACCTGTTCTGCCTTATTTATAAAGGATTGAGCATTGTGAGCGCGCCGAAGTGTATTGGTACCAACAACTAGAACCTGGTCTTCGCTGAAGTCCTTCAGACGTTCGCCTATACCGGCGAGGCAATTGAGTGCACGCTGCTCTGCTTCGGGTACGATCCGGTTGCTGTGATCCATATTGGCACCGAGCCTGACCATTTCGCGGACACGATCTATAACGTTGACGCCATGGTCGCCATGGGTTGCGATGACCATGTGAAAGCTATTGGAACCCAGGTCAACGGCTGCGTATTCGTTTTTGCAAACCATGGAGTACTAGTATAGATCAAGACGACGGATTCTCATCACAGAGCAGGTATAAATCTAGACCTGGCCATTACCGACCTATGATATCGTGAGTTTTTTCCAGCGAATGCCCGAGTGACTTCCACAACAGGACCCTCAGGAGTCGATTTATCGACCAAGCTCTACTACGGGTTTGGTGCCGTGGCCAATGGCGCCAAGAGTAATGGCTTTAATTATCTGCTGCTTTTTTATTACAGCCAGGTAATTGGTCTCAGAGCGGATCTTGTGTCCTTAGGGATTCTGATCGCACTGGTATTCGATGCAGTATCAGATCCAATGGTTGGCTATATTTCGGATAATTTCCATTCGAAACTGGGTCGGCGGCATCCGTTCATGTACGCAGCTGGTCTGCCGGTTGCCATTGCCTACTATTTTCTCTGGGCGCCTCCGGAAATGGATCAGCGGTCATTGTTTGTGTATTTCGTCTGCATGGCGGTGTTGATCAGAACCATGATCACCTTCTATGAAATCCCCTCGATGGCCCTCGTTGCCGAACTCACCGAGGACTATGACGAGCGTACAGAGATGATGAGCTACCGCTATTTTTTTGGCTGGTGGGGAGGGCTGACCATGGCGGTATTGAACTACCTGGTCTTCCTGCCTGAATCCAAAGGTGGGCTTGAATATGTCGAGGGATGGACCAACTATGGGCTGACGGCCTCTATTGTCATATTTCTCTCCATTTATGTTTCCGCGGCAGGTACCCATCGTCACATCCCTTACCTCAAGAGCCCGCCAAAGAAGACTTCGTTCAGTTTCGCGAAGACGGCACAGGAGCTGAAGGAGACTCTGTCTAATCGCTCCTTTTTCGCACTTTTTATTTCGGCACTTTTGATGGCGGTGGCGGCGGGAGTTTCAACATCGCTCAGTATCTATTTCTCCCGGCACTTCTGGGAGCTGACCAGTGCTCAAATCGGTTACATAAATCTACCGTATTTCCTCTCAGCCTTTGCTGCACTGATGATCGCGCCCAGGGTATCCCGTCTGCTGGGTAAGAAAAAAGGTGGTATGACAATCTTTGGGATCGCCTTCGCCCTGGCGCCCATGCCCTATATTTTAAGAATCCTTGATCTCTTTCCCGAGAATGGCACCAGTGAGCTGTTCTGGACATTGATGGTCTTCAACTCCATTGAGGTAATGTTGATTATCATCGCATCGTCGCTGATAGCGGCAATGATTGCAGATGTGGTGGAAGACAGTGAAGTAAGAACCGGCCGAAGATCTGAAGGGGTTTTCTTTGCAGCCAATAGTTTTGCCCAGAAAGCCGTTAACGGCCTGGGCGTTGTTGTTGCTGGTCAGATACTGGCGATCATTGAGTTTCCTACCCAGGCCAAACCTGGCGATATTCCCCAGGACACGTTGTTTGAACTTGCCTATATTTATGTCCCTGTACTGTTGTTTTTTTATCTGTTTGCTCTGGTGGCGCTAAGCCTGTACAGAATTAGTCGCGGGGATCATTCTGCAAACCTGCACCGACTCTCGGATTCGGATACCGCGGTCGATACAGTCAGCCACTAAACCCTTTTTTGGACTCCGAAATTAGTAATCTGCTGAACCTCGGATGAACCCCAGCCTCGTATGTCCCTAACTTATTCAGTATTCTCTCGGCAATGAATAAGCGCCTTATACATATTCGGCGGCTTACCGCTTTATTACTCCTCGTCTTTTCGAGTATTGCCAGCGCCGAAGCTGTCTTCTCCAGGGTTGCCAAGGTTGTGGCTGTAGGCGACCTGCATGGCGATTACGAGCAGTACATTCGCGTTCTCGAAGCAAACAATCTTGTTAACAAGAAGCTTAAATGGGCGGCGGGTGACATCCACTTCGTCCAGCTTGGTGATGTGACAGACCGCGGGCCTGACTCGTTCAAGATCATCCGTCATCTGATGAAGCTCGAGAAACAGGCCAAAAAGGCAGGTGGTCGCGTTCATGTGCTGATTGGCAATCATGAGGCGATGAATATTCAGACCGACCTACGATTCGTGCATCCGGGAGAATACAAAGCACTGGTTACAAAGCATTCGAAGAAGAAACAGGCCAGGTACCTCGATACTGTTTTCAGATCGATGCTGGTGAATCAGCCGGAACTGGCAGATACCGCGTCCGAGATTCGTACGAAATTAGAGAAACGATTCCCTCTGGGTTATGTAGAGCATCGCCTGCTTTGGGAGCCCGGTCAGGAACTCGCTAAATGGTATGCGGGACACAATACGGTGATTCAAATTAATAACACCATATACCTGCATGGTGGTCTGGACCCCCACGTCGACACCTATCGAGCACTCGAGGAAATCAATGAGATGATTGGCAGGGAACTGGAGCCCGGAGGCCAGCCGGAATTGTCGGTCAGTGAGCGTGGTCCATTGTGGTATCGGGGTCTTGCCAAGAATTCGGCTGATGAAGAGCTTGAGGCTTTGAACAGGATGCTCGAGTTTTATAATGCGGATCGAATCATGGTTGCTCATTCGCCAACCATGGGTGCAGTGATGCCCAGGTTTGATCGAAAGGTCATTGTTGCAGATGTGGGAATCTCCGCTCACTATGGCGGCGCTCTTGCTAATGTCGTCAGCGAGAAAGGACAGTGGTATGCGGTGCATCGTGGCAGGAAAATCGAGCTACCGTTGGATGAGGGCGTTGATGACTATCTGAAACAGGTAGCCGCGCTGGAACCCGTGGGTTCGAAACTCGCTAAATATGTTCAATTAAAAATGGCGAACCCGGCCCCGAAAGCGGCCGAGATGATCACTATTGATTAGTGCTGTTTAAGTTCTTGAGTTCATCCAGGCTACGGTATTTGGTCAGACGGGAAAGACCCTTGCGATTGTCCTCGACCAATAGAATAGAACCATTATCCAGCACGGATATTCCCTCGACCTGTTTGTGAAATTTTTTCCGGAGCTTGTACGCTTTGGCCGCATGGGAATCGCGATCAACCAACACCAATTGGTTCCCGGAAACGAGATAGTAGTGACTTACCGTAGCGTCAATCGCGGTGAGTCTTAGCTTCTTAATACCATCGATATTCTTCCTGGGGATTGAAAAAAGCTCTGATGTTTCACCGGTTTCGATGTTGTACCTGAAGACCACCAGATGGTTTTTAAATCTTTTTCTTAAGGGCGTTTTGCAGGGTAGAAGCAGATCGCCATTGTCGTAGTGCAAGCCCTCAATTTCACATTGGTCCGAAAGACCGGTGGAAACAGCTGCGTCGTTGATAACCCGGTGTCCGTTACTGGTATCCGGTCTTGTCGTTCGGTAGACGGTACCTTTCGAGGTGGTTAGAAAAATGGTGCTGGGTGAAGCGGCGATGCCTTCAAAATCCCTCCTAATGGTTGGTTTACCGATAGAGGCGACTTTCAGAACTGTGCCATTGTGGATGTTCACACGATAAATATTGCCCTTCTCATCATTGTGAGCATAAACGAAACCAGAGTCTGCAACTGCCAGACCGGATGCTTCGCGCAGGAACTTTGGCAGTACCCACTGTTCTGGTCGAAGTTCAATTTCGCCCAGCTGAGATTTGGCGCAGGCGGGCAGCAACAGAAGTGCGAATAAGTAAGAGCGCAATGGTTGAATGATCATCAGAGAAGCCATGCTGGGCCATGACAGGCAAAACCTTGTCGTGGATGAGCGAGCGGCGGTTATCAGTCCACACCCTCGACCAGAAGAATTCGAGCCTCCGTAGTTCTTACCCATATGTCGTGCAAGTCAGACGAGGCACGTTCACCAAGAAATTCTTCTGCATGATCTTTGGAAGGAAATTCGAGTACCACACTGCGACCAGGCGAATCCTTCCCTTCGATCACCTTGGGTTCGACACCCTGTACAAGATATCGGCCTGAATACTTTTCGATAAGTTCGGGGATCCTGCGGACGTACTCCATGAATCCCCCAATGTCGTTTATATTCAAATCTATGATGAGGAAGGCGGTCATGGGACTCTAACCCTTCGCGAAGAACAGTCTATATACATGGTTTCGCTACCCTGGCTTTTGCCTGGGGGATACTTTACCACTGTAGCGGAAATTGGTCTGGTGGACGTCAGGTGTGTATTTGCGAGCCCAGCGGCAGCACTGTCGAATTCTTGATTTCTGTGACAGCGATGTGAGAGTGAACCTCACCGATATGTGAAAGTCGAGTCAGTTTCTCCCGGACAAAGCGCTCGTAGTGCCGGATGTCTTTGGCGACGATTTTAAGCATGTAGTCCCAGGTGCCCGCCATCGTGTAGCACTCCAGAACCTCAGGTAGGATCTCGACCTCTTCCTCGAAATCTTCGAGATTACCCCTCCCCTGGGTCGTCAGATTTACAGTAGCGAAGACCACGACTTCCATGCCGAGTTTTTCCCGGTCGAGGATGGATACTTTTCTATCGATCAGGCCCTGTTCTTCCAGGCGGTTAATCCGGCGCCAGCAGGGAGATTGAGAGATGTTCACGCAGTCTGCGACTTCCTGCGTCGTGAGGCTGGCATCCTTCTGCAATGCATCCAATATCTGGATATCGGTGGTGTTGAGTTCAGTCATAGGGCTGGGCCCATTAAAGTAGTAGGTATATATATGCCCAAATAGATAAATAATAGGCATATATATTCACATAATAGCAATAACAGGGTCTAAAAAGCATAAATACTCTCCTGATTGCGAACTAATATAAGTAGCCATCTCGCTTGAAGAAGAGGAAGCGTAATGGCCGCAAAGCCGCTTCGATCAGTTTCATTGAATGACAAGTACGCGCTGGATACCACTCGAGCGTATATGACCGGCATAGAAGCGCTGGTCCGCCTGCCGATACTGCAACATCAACGTGATATCGAGCGTGGTCTCAATACTGCTGGTTTTGTCTCCGGGTACCGCGGTTCCCCTCTTGGTTCAGTTGACCAGGCCATGAGCCGTGCACAAAAATTTCTCGACCAGCACAACATTCGGTTTCAGCCTGGCGTTAACGAAGATCTGGCGGCAACGGCAGTCTGGGGCAGTCAGCAGGTAGGGCTGTTTGAGGGTGCGAAGTACGATGGCGTATTCGGCATGTGGTATGGCAAGGGGCCGGGTGTCGATCGCAGCATGGACGTGGTCAGGCATGCCAATGCATTTGGGACGTCAAAATTTGGCGGTGTTCTCGCAGTGGCGGGAGATGACCATGCGGCTAAGTCCTCAACACTACCGCATCAGTCGGAACACATGTTTATCGGTGCATCTGTTCCGGTTCTTAATCCAGCCAATGTGCAGGAAGTGCTCGATCTCGGCATCTACGGGTGGGAATTGTCCCGGTACTGTGGGGCCTGGGTGGCGCTCAAGGCAATTACGGAAAACATGGATTCCGCAATCTCGGCGGAAATTGATCCTTCGCGGGTCAACATCGTCATTCCGGAAGGTTTTGTCTTGCCGGAAGATGGTGTTCACGCCCGGTGGCCGGACACGGCGCTGGAGCAGGAACGCAGGCTCAACAAGTACAAAATCTATGCCGCCCGGGAATTTGCTCGAGTTAATCATCTAAACAAAGTTGTTGTCGATAGCGACAGACCGAGGCTTGGCATTATCACCACGGGCAAGGCCTATCTCGATGTGATGCAGGCTTTGGAAGATCTCGGCATCGATGAAAATAAGGCTGGTGAGATTGGCCTCAGGGTCTTCAAGGTGGGTATGAGCTGGCCGCTTGATCCCCATTCGACTCATGAATTTGCAAGGGGATTGGAAGAGATTCTTGTCGTTGAGGAGAAGCGCTCCATCATAGAAGACCAATTGACGGGACAGCTCTACAACTGGCCGGTTGATCGCCGTCCGCGGGTGTACGGTGAGTTCGATGAGGATGGTCGTGATCTCTTGCCGAATATTTCAGAGTTGACGCCGGCCATGGTTGCACGGGCGATCTCGAGTCGCATGTCCCGATTCTACTGGGATGACACTATCGCGGAACGCCTGAAGTTCTATGAGAGAAAAGAGCGTGTACTTTCAGCGCCGAGAGAGACTATCCAAAGACTGCCGCATTACTGCTCCGGTTGCCCGCACAGCACCTCGACACGAGTACCGGCGGGTAGTCGCGCCATGGGGGGTATCGGTTGTCACTACATGGGTGTTTTCGAAACTGGTGACCGGCAGGCCAAAACCTTTACCCAGATGGGGGGAGAAGGCGTGACCTGGGTTGGTCAGGCACCTTTTACGGAGACGAATCACGTCTTCCAGAATCTAGGCGATGGCACCTATTTCCATTCAGGCTTGCTGGCCATACGCCAGGCTCTGGCAGCAGGCGTCAACATCACTTACAAGATTCTCTACAACGATGTTGTCGCCATGACCGGAGGGCAGCCGGTAGACGGTGTCCTGACCGTTGCTCAGATGATCCAGCAGCTACGTGGTGAGGGTGTTGAACGCATCGCCCTCATTAGCGACGATCCTGTCAAGCATAGCCAGATTCGGTTGGAGACAGGTGTCACCCTGAATCATCGTGACGATCTAATGGTCATAGAGAAGGAGCTACGAGATATAGCAGGGACGACAGTGCTAATTTACGAGCAGTTATGTGCGGCAGAGAAGCGTCGTCGTCGAAAAAAAGGTGTGATGGCAGATTCAAAGATGAGGGTCGTCATTAATCCAGACGTGTGTGAGGGTTGTGGCGACTGTGGTATCGCGTCCAACTGTCTGTCGGTCATCCCGTTAGAAACGGAACTCGGCCGTAAGCGACAGATTGACCAGAGCGCGTGTAACAAGGATTACAGTTGCCTCAATGGTTTTTGCCCAAGCCTGATAACTGTTACCGGTGACTTGAAGAAGTTTTCGAGTACAGAAAGTGGCGCGGACTATTGGCCGGATTTACCGGAGCCTGTCGTGGCTCCCATAGTCGAGATGCCATGGAATATTGTGGTAACCGGTGTCGGTGGTACGGGTGTCCTGACCATTGCCGCAGTGATTGCCATGGCGGCGCACATCGAAGGCAAAGGCTGTGCGACGATGAATCAGACCGGGCTTGCCCAGAAGTTCGGGGCAGTCGTGAGCCACGTTCGCGTGGGTACCAGTCAGAAGGCCATTAATGCGGTAAGAATACCGGCGGGTGATGCTGATTTGCTGCTGGGTTGTGACCTGGTGGTAGCGGCGGGAGACGAGGCCATTGCCAAGGTCAATATCGAACGATCTCATGCTGTTGTTAATGCCAACGCTTCAACCACGGCGGACTTCATCACTGACCCTGATGTGCAGGTTCCCGAAGAAGCCATGAAGTCTCTGATCGCGAAGGAAGTCGGTAACGATAAGACCCGATTTATTCAGGCAACGGAACTCGTGACGAGGCTGCTTGGTGATTCCATTGCCAGCAATATGTTTCTGCTTGGATTTGCCCTGCAAAGCGGGTTGGTCCCTGTATCAAGAGAGGCGCTCGAAGCCGCCATTGAACTCAATGGAGTAGCGGTCGACTTTAACCTGAAGGCTCTGATGTGGGGTCGATGGGCTGCTGTAGACATCGGTGTTGTCCAGGAGACGGCGGGTGTTAAACAGAAGTTCGAGCCGATTGATGATCTGGATGAGCTCATTGCAGATCGGGTGGCCAGGCTGACCCTGTATCAGTCCGGTGCCTATGCTGAGGAGTATCGGGGTTTTGTTGAGACTGTGAGAAAGACCGAGAGCGAGAGAGGTCTTGGTACCGGCTATTCCAAAGCGATGGCGCGATCGCTTTTCAAGCTGATGGCCTGCAAAGATGAGTATGAGGTAGCCCGTCTGTATTCGGATGGCAGCTTCGCAAGACAGTTAGATATCTTGTTTGAAGCTTCCCGCTCGATGAGTTTCCACCTGGCGCCACCTCTGTTTAGTAGAAAGGATAAAGAGACGGGCATGCCGCGTAAGTCGAGGTTCCCGGGTGCCACGATCTGGGTGTTCCGACTGCTGGCGCCATTCAAGTTCCTCCGGGGAACGATATTCGACCCCTTTGGCTATCTGCAGGACAGAATTGAAGAGCGGGAGACGCTGATTGTGTGGCGAAGACTTTTCGCTTCGATTGCGGGCGAGCTCTCGCCGGACAATTACCGTGCGGCAGTCAAGCTGGCTGAGCTGCCGCTGGAAATACGAGGATACGGGCATATTAAGACTAAGAATCTTCGAAAGGTGAACGCCAGAAAAGAAATCCTGATGAGCGAGTTCAGGGGTGAGCTTATCCATGTGGTCAGCGCGACCGTGGATGATAAAGCCGACATCGCGGCATAGTGAAGGTGAAGGTGAAGGTGAAGATGAAGGGGATTAAGCAATGAAACAGATTGAAATACAGGGTCATCCGGACTTTGACAACCATGAATCCGTGGTCTTCGAATCGAGCGACGACCTGTCGGCGATTATTGCGGTTCATAACACCGGTCTTGGTCCGGCCGTCGGTGGATGTCGCATGTTCCCCTACGCTTCTCTCGATGATGCGTTGACGGATGTGCTGAGGCTGTCGCGGGGTATGACCTACAAATCTGCTCTTGCCGGTCTTCCCCTTGGCGGCGGCAAGTCCGTCATCATCGGTGATCCGCAGAAAGACAAGACTCGGGCCATGTTGCTCGCCATGGGTGAGTTTATCGATAGTCTTCAGGGGCAATACGTCACAGCCGAGGATTCGGGTACTTCGGTGGAGGACA
>JABHYO010000098.1 GCA_018656865.1 Gammaproteobacteria bacterium
CTGCCGCCACTTTGCCGGTGCCATGACTGCTGAAGGCTCACAAAAAGCCAAGCGCATGATGGAGCTTTGCGACACATTCCACTTGCCGATTGTGAACTTTATGGATGAACCTGGGTTTATGATTGGGCCCGATGCTGAGAAATCGGCCTGCATTCGTTATGGTATGAGTGCCGTGGCGGCCGCAGTTCAGTCAACGGTGCCCTGGGCCAATGTTGCCATCCATAAGTCGTTTGGTGTTGCCTCTGCCGCACATTTTGCACCAAACACCTACCAGTTGGCCTGGCCTTCCTGGGAAATGGGCGCGTTGCCGGTAGAAGGTGGTGTCGCGGTTGCATTTCGTCGGGAGATTGCCGCCGCTGAAGATCCTGCGGCGAAAAGGCGAGAACTGGAAGAAATGTTGATGAAGGACCGGTCTCCATTTCCCATGATGGAAAGCTTTGCTGTACATGAACTTATTGATCCAAGGCAGACCCGGTCCCGTCTCTGCCGTTGGATTGACTGGGTTGAACCATTGCTTGAGGATCTGAAGGGACCGGTAACCTGGGGAATGCGACCCTGAAAATGCCCATGAAAATATTGTTGTTAGTGCTGGCGTCCTGTTGGGTCTCTGCGACTATGGCCCGTGAACCGGCTCATGTCAGAGCAGATCTGATTGCTGAAGTGAGCAGCATCGCCGCTGGTGATCGATTCACGGTTCTGCTGCGTCAGGAGATTGATCCTGGCTGGCATACCTACTGGGTCAATCCTGGGGATTCCGGTGCAGCTCCGGACATAGACTGGGAGGTGCCGGAAGGTGTGACCATCGGTGAGTTCGATTGGCCTTACCCCGAGCGGATTCCGTACGGACCTCTCATGAACTTTGGCTACCACGATCAAGTTCTATTGCCCTTCGAAGTCGCTGTCGGTGACGGCTTCCAGGAAGACATGTTGGTTCTGAACGGTAGCGGCCGAATTCTGGTTTGTGCCGATATCTGTATTCCGGAAAAGGTTTCGCTTTCTCTGTCATTGCCAGTTACCGAGAAGACGGTAAAGGGTATGAATGCGTCCCTGATCAACAGTTCGCGGCAACGTATACCGACACTACTGGATGTTGATGCGAGCTTCATGTTCGATGAAGAGGACATACAGATTTCGGTACCTTTACCCGGCGGCGGCAGCAATAGGGTGCAGCGAGTCGAATACTTCCCTTTCGAAAAGGATCAGATCGAAAGCCCCGCAGAACAGCATTTTCGCTTCGATGATACGGGTTTGCATCTGACCCTGAAGCAGGGTTATGCGTTCGAGGCGGACCAGGCGAATCTCTCCGGAGTTTTGGTCGTGGTGGAGTCTTCCGGCGATGAAGACCTGGTCTCAAGTTTTACGATTCGCGTTAATACGGCTGGTGCCGTTTCCGGTAGCAAGGGCGGTGAAAAGATGAATCTCCTGCTTGCTATCGTATTCGCCTTTCTCGGTGGGCTTATCCTTAATTTAATGCCCTGTGTGTTCCCAGTCCTGTCGATCAAAATACTGTCATTGGTTGATGCGGTGCATGAGTCGGGTGGGTCCATCAGGTTGCACGGCCTGCTTTATGCTGCCGGTGTCATTATCAGCTTTGTTGCCATTGCCATCTTATTGATCAGCCTCAGATTGGGTGGTGAGATTGTTGGTTGGGGGTTTCAGCTGCAGACACCGCTTGTAGTGGGGTTGCTGGCTTATCTGTTCCTGCTGATCGGGCTGAACCTTCTTGGCGTGTTCGAAATCGGCACATCCTTGATGTCGCTGGCTGGGAGCTCAGTGATGCGCGGATATGGCGGCTCATTCGCCACAGGTATCCTCGCCACTGTGGTTGCAGCGCCGTGCACGGCGCCTTTTATGGGGGCAGCAGTAGGTTATGCATTGATGCAGCCACCTCTTGTCGCCGTCGTCGTCTTTGCATCTCTGGGTGGGGGCATGGCGTTGCCTTATCTGTTGCTTTGCGCATCACCGGGCTTGTTGTCTCGGTTGCCAGTTCCGGGAAGGTGGATGCAGATACTGAAGCAGATCATGGCATTTCCCATGTTCGCCTCTGCGATCTGGCTTCTGTGGGTAGTCGGTATTCAGACAGATGCGACCGGCATGATGCAGGTGCTGGCAGGCGGCCTGTTGCTAGCGTTTGCGGTCTGGCTGACGGCCCAGTTCAAGGCGGGCAGCGTGGCTGCCTCGGTAGCCAACTTGGCTGCGATTGCTATTGCTGGTGTGGCTGTTTATCTGGTTTTGATCCAGCAACCAGCGGTAAGTACCGCAGTAGCTGCCGAGTCGGATAGCAATCAGAGCGGGGTCTACTCTGACGAAGTGCTTGAGACGGCGCTTGAATCCGGGCCGGTATTTGTGAACTTTACGGCGGCCTGGTGTATCACCTGCAAGGTCAACGAGATCAACGCGCTTAACAGGCCCGTAGTACAGTCCGTTATGGCGGCTAAAGGTGTTACCTACTTAAAGGGTGACTGGACCAGCGAAGATCCAGTGATCACTGCAGCATTGCAGGCATATGGCAGGAGCGGTGTGCCGCTGTATTTGCTGTACTCGAAAGGCAGCAAAAAGGCAGAGGTATTACCGCAACTGCTGACCGAAGGCATCGTCCTTGATGCCTTGGAGGTTTTGCCTTAACTCAGGGGTCCAGTTTCGCCGAAGCCTTTCCCTTAATGACTTCTGTGCCCTCGTCGTTGACCGTAGAAACCTCGATATCCGCAATCTGCTCGCCATCCTCTTCTCGGATGTCGGTCACTGTGGCCTTGGCGGTCAGGGTATCTCCGGGCCAGACCTGGGCGGTAAAGCGCACACCGTAGTAGGTCAGTCGGCCGTCACCGACGTAGTTGGTCACCATCTTGCCGGTCATGCCCATAGATAGCATGCCGTGGGCGAACACTGATGGATATCCCGCTACCTCCTTGGTGAAGATCTCATCACTGTGAAGTGGATTGTAATCACCGGAGGTACCGGCATACATGACGATCTGTGTACGAGAAAGGTTGTTACAGACTTCTTCTTCGTAAGTGTCACCGACTTTTAATTCGCTTGCTTTAAGTGTCATGGGAGCCTCCTTAACTTTCAGATGTTGCCGGACGCTCAGTCCTGACACCGACGCTGGTTGCAGTAACGACGAGTTCGCCATTCTGATCTCGATACTCGGTCACGCTTTCGTTAAACATCAGTTTACCGCCACGCCGACCTTCTTTTTCCCAACTCTTGCCGGGCTTGGCTTCTGCTGACAAGACATCGCCAACCTTGAGCTGTCGGTGGTAGACATAGTGTTGTTCTGCATGCAAACCACCGCCGCTACCACCACCGCCACCGCCTTCTTTCTTCTGGCTGATGCCTGTAGGTCCCTTGGCTGAGCCGAACCACTCTTCGCCGATTTTTGGTCGCAAAAAATAGTCCGGATCAAATTGTGCGCTCGACTGAACGAAAGTAGGCGGTGCGACAATCGCGCCCTGATCGGTGGACTTTGCATAGTCCTCGTCATAGTAGATATCGTTTGGATCGCCAATCGAGCGTGCGAACATCATGACGTGTCCGGCCTCGATCGGAAATTTTTTTACGGCCATTGTAATTCCTCCAAAGGATTATTAAGTAAGTGATGATTCGATAGACCTCAGAACTAAGTCACAGTGAGGCAAGAACGTCAAGCGTGATTTATTAGAGAAAAGAGAAAAAAATAGGTTGTTAGTCATTTTCCCCAGCTGTAATATTTTTGTCCCTGCCATGGGCTATGTCAGGGAAAGGCAGGAAGAAAATAAACAACAACCTCAGATTTCAAGACGCAGTTTATGTCCAGACCTGTTCGAATTGAGTTCCCCGGTGCTTCCTACCATGTGACTAACAAAGGACGTGATGGACAGATAGTTTTCAGGGACGATGACGATCGTGGTGCGTTTCTCAACGTACTGGAAAATGTTGTCGAGAGATTCGAGTGGCTTATTCACAGCTACATCCTGATGACCGATCACTATGATCTCGTTGTCGAAGTACCCGGAGCAAATCTATCGAAGGGGATGCGACAGCTAAACGGTGTCTATACCCAGCACTTCAACCGAAGACATGGTCAGGAAGGTCCTATTTTTCAGGGCCGGTTTAAGAGTGTGTTGTTTGAGAAGAAGAACTATCTTCTGCCAGTCTGTCGACATGTTGTTATCAATCCTGCGCGGGAAACCGAATCCAATAACTACGCATCCTACAAGTGGAGCAGTTATCGAGCTTTAGCCGGGCAAGTGAAAGTGCCGACGTTGCTTCACAAGGACGACGTGCTGGCTAATTTTAGCAAGCGAGATAAAGACGCCCAACGCAAGTACAGGGAATACGTGAAGCAGGGGATGGGTATGGAATCCCCTCTCGCCAGTAGAACGAGCCAGGTATTGCTGGGAAGCACAAAATTCCTGAATGAAATGCAACCCATCTTGCAAGGCGAACGTCTGTCCAAGCGGGGTCCCAAGTCAGCCAAACGCCGACGTAGCCTGAACGTGTTGTTCAAAAAAGTAGATGTTAAGACCAGGCCAGAGCGAAACGAACTGATTAAGAAAGCTCATCTCGATCATGGCTATACGTTGATGGAAATCGGCGATCATCTGGGTCTGCACTACACAACGGTCTCCAAGGTCATCAACGCTTAGCAGACGTTCAAGCCTGTTAGAGAACAAAGCTCACATCCCATCCTTTTAGCTGTATAGCTGGATTTGGCGTATGCAGATTCCAGAGTTTCCGGCTTTACTCGCCGCGCACCGTGAGGAATCTTGTAGTGTCTCGGCAGCGGATACCCTGCTTTGACCTGTATAGCGAGTCATTGTATCCTTGGGTCTCCAATCAGCAAAAATCTAAGATCTTCAAACCATGCGCAGAGTACTTGCCCCTCCACAGCAAGAAGAAAGCGAAATTGACCTGACCCCCATGCTGGACGTCGTGTTCATCATGCTGATCTTTTTTATCGTCACGGCTACCTTCGTTAAGGAAATCGGTCTGGATGTTAACAGTCCTGACAAAAACCAGAACATCAAGGACGCTGACAAGCAGAGTATTGTTGTGCAGGTTACGAGTCGTGACCGTATTCGCATTCGTGGTCGTGATGTTGACTTCCGCGCGGTGCGAGCCAACATTGAAAGGCTGCATGCTGAAAATCCTGAGGCTCCCGTTGTCGTTCAACCTCATCCGGATAGTACAACAGAGGTCATGATCCACGTGATGGATTCGGCACGTCAGGCAGGTGTATACAACGTCTCCATTGCGGCGGGCTGACGAGGCGCTCCGACAGACTGTCATGTAATGACTGCCATGAAGATTGGCATCAGTATTCGGGTGATGGGATCCCAGTCGACGCCGGAAATTATCCAGAGCATTCTTGAATCAGCAGACCAGGCGGGTATCGAATCAGCCTGGATTGTTGATCATATTGCCATCCCGCCAGATGATAGTGAGGGCTCAGAAGGACGATACCTCGACCCGCTGTCGACACTTGCATGGATGGCAGGGCGGACGAAATCGATCAAGGTCGGAACCAGTGTTTTAGTTCTACCCTATCGGCCAGCGTTACCGACAGCCAAGACTCTTGCCACTATCCAGGAACTCTCTGGTGGGCGGTTGTTGTTGGGTGTTGGCATTGGATGGATGGATCCTGAATTCAAGGCCCTGGGGATCGATAGACGTCAGCGGGGCCAGATTTCTGACGAGACGCTGCGATTTATTCACAAGTGCTTCGACAACGATGTCGTTGAAACCAACAATCAGCCATTTCTATTCAGACCTCGACCCGAGCGGCCTCCCATTTATGTGGGTGGTAGTGCCCCGCACGCGCAGGAACGCGCGCTGAAGTACGGAGACGGTTGGCTGCCAATGGGAAGGCTGGAAAAACTGCAGCCCGCCATTGCCGAATTCAAAAATCGGGCTTCGGAGGTAGGGCATCCGGGTGAAGTTGTTACTTTTATGCCTCTCGAGGAAGGCGATCTCGAGGTGTCCAAAGATAGGCTTCTTGCCTATCGAGAGGCGGGAGTAACCCGTGTCATTGTTGGCAGGGCGTATGAGAAAGCAGAAGATTGGTTACCGGCGATTGATATGATTCAGGAACTAACCAGTTGGGGAGCGTCTACATGGAATTGATATTGATAAGACATGGTCTGCCTTTACGTGTTGAGGCAGAGGATGGTTCACCAGCTGACCCACCCCTGTCAGATATTGGCCATCAGCAGGCGAGATTGGTGGCTGACTGGCTTGAGGATACAGAGATTGATTTTCTTTATTCAAGCCCTATGCAAAGAGCACATCAGACCGCAGTCCCGCTTGCGGAAAGTAAAGGGCTTGAGGTGGAGTTGCGCGAGGGTGTTGCTGAATACGACAGACATGCAGATCACTACATTCCAGTCGAAGAACTCAAAAAGTTTGACTACGACCGATGGTTGAGATTGATGCGGGGAGAAATCGACAACATCGATTTTCCGAAATTTTGTGAAGGGGTCGTTGCGACGTTGGACGAGATTATTGCAACGCATCCCGGCAAGACGGTTGCCGTCACCTGTCACGGTGGTGTTATCAATGTCTGGACCTGTCACCTTCTTGGTATGGAGCCAAGGCTGTTCTTTAATGCCGATTACACCAGCATCAGTCGTTACAGGGCGGCGAGTTCGGGTGTGAAATCAATCGTTACATTGAATGAGCATAGTCACCTTAAGCTGCTGCCAAAAGAGGCCTAGGCAAGCATACCCTTTACTTTCATGTAAGTTCCCGTTTATTGGTGAACTTGCATAGTGTGACGATGACGAAGGATCGCTGCCGTGATTTTCCATTTTGTGCAAGTCGCACAAAATGAATAACACTTCCGCGGCAGTCAACAGCTTCGCTGTTGACTGCTAATCCCCTGTCTGGTCCCTGCCACGAGACTGAACCTTGAGTCGGGTTGCCTCCAGCGTTTCGGCCTCAATTCCGCGGTTGCTTGCCTGGGAAGCCCGTCGTTCTTCTGCGATACCTTCTGCGAGTGTGTGTTCACAGCCGTAGTCGATCAGCCGGTGTACCTCTCTAAGCGTTTCAGGGTTTGCTGAACAGATGTCTTCAGCAAGACCTCTGCAGTAGGGTATCAATTCATCTGCAGGTAACACCTCATTGACGAGGCCCCAGCGCGCGGCTGTGTAGGCATCGAGATAGTTGCCGGTAAAACTGAGCTGTTTGGCGCGGGAGGCACCGATCAGGGAAGCCAATCGCTGTGACAGTCCAGCTCCCGGTACGACACCCATTCGCACATGGGTATCTGCAAATTTGGCTTCAGGCGATGCTACGAGGATGTCACAGCCAAGCGCCAGTTCGAATCCACCGGTGGTGGCAAATCCGTTGATTGCACCGATAACAGGTTTACCCAGACCCCGCATGAGTTCAACCACATCGTGCAGGCCGCGATTTTCAGTTGTGGGCGTGTCGGTACCCATACCGGTCTGTCCCAGTTCCTTTAAATCCAGACCGGCGGTAAAAGCACGACCATTTCCAGTAAGGATGACGACTTTGGAGTTTTCATCGGTTTTCAGCTCGGCAAAAACCTCCCACAGCCGTTTAATCAGCGCTTTCGATAACGCATTCAGGGCTTCAGGCCGGTTCAGCGTAACGGTGGTGATATTGTTGTCTGTCTCGACCAGGACAATGTCGCTCATGGAATTTACCTTAGTTCTTTGCAGCCGGCATTGTAACAGGGCTGGCTGTTTTAGCTTTGCTATAATTTGATCGAACCAGAGGTCTGAATCTTCCGTGAAAGCGCTTTTTTTCTTGATGGTGGTCTTCGCAGGGATCTTCTATTTGCTGCGATACCTGCGGCAGCGGGAGATCGATGCGTTCCTGGACACCGATATGGTCGATTTTCAGTCATTTTCGCTGGAGCAGAGAAAAGAGCGGGAATCAAATCCGTTAATGACGCGTGCTGAAGCCTATGCTGCCCTCAACCCCAATGTTATATCACTGAAAACTGATACCAATGATAGCGAAGCTATCCCGGCCTATGTGCCTGATCCCACTCTCTATCGTCTGAAAGAGAAGACATTCGATGAGGTCACCAGAAACATGTTGGTCCAGCTTTCGAAGGTTCTTCCCTCAGATGTCACGGTGCTGATCAATGTGCCACTGTCTGAGTTCGTTCGCAGCGAAAAGGAAGAGAGTACTCGATACAAGCTTGCCAACAACCGGGTGGCTTTTCTGCTCTGCGAAGTTTCTGACCTTTCGGTTGTCTGCGGCCTGCAGCTTTATGAAGCAGATTCTTCAGGTCAGAGTGCGGATTTCGTCAAGAGTGTATTTGTCGATATAGGCAGGCCTTTGCTTCAGTTTCCCCTGAGCGCTGACGTATCTGACTTCGAAATCAGAGACAGGCTGGACCCGATCCTCCTGAGCCGTGACAAGCAGGAATGTCCCAAATGCGGCGAGACTATGAACATCCGAAAGGCTGTACGTGGCAAAAATGCAGGCAACGTGTTTTGGGTTTGCAGCCATTTTCCAAACTGTCGTGGTGTTGTCAGAGCCTGACTCACGTTTTGATGTAGATGATTGTAATCAGACGATACAAAAAACGCTGTAGCATGCCTGTGGTTGTCAGCCCCGGGATGTTAAATTGTAACGGAGCACAAAATGACAGTATGTGGAGAGAGACGTGGCATTCAAGCTTCCTGAAGTAAAAGGGGAGGTCGTGTTTGAGTCCTTCCCGGCGGGGCCGATGCAGTGTAACTGCTCAATCATAGGAGATGCAGTTAGTCGCAAAGCGGTTATCGTTGATCCAGGCGGGGACCCAGATAAGATCATGGCGCTCATAGATGAGCATAACCTTGAGGTGGTTGGGATTATTCACACCCACGCGCACCTTGATCATATTCTGGCTTCTTCGGAAATAAAGCAGCGAACCGGTGCACCCCTGCATTTACATCAGGGAGACCTGTTCCTATGGAGCAATCTTGAAGACCAATGTGCCAAGTTTGGGTTGCAGTACACACCGACCCCTGAGCCTGACGCCTTTCTAAAGGATGAAACGCTCCTGGATTGTTGTGGCGGCGTCACAATTCACACGCCGGGTCACACGCCGGGTTCAGTCAGTTTCTGGTTTGAAAATCATGGACTCCTGGTCGCAGGAGATACATTGTTTCAGATGGGTATCGGCAGAACAGACCTGCCGGGCGGCAGTTTCCAGGAAATTGAATCGTCCATCACCGACCGTCTGTTTTGTCTTGCAGATGATGCGCTTGTTGTCACTGGCCATGGCGCCTTGACGTCGCTCGCCTTTGAGAAAAAGGCCAACCCGTTTTTTGGTTCTCTGTAGATCCGACGGACTGATGGATAGGGGAACGCGATGTTTGGTGTTAAATCTGCCAGGTAAACCAGCTAGAATTCACATCCACAGTTAGCGGAACCCACATGTCTTCAAATCGGACACATCTCGTTGCCGTCTTTGCCTTCATCTTCATCCTGAGTGGTTGTACCAGTCTTGTTTCAGGTATTACGTCGCAGATGGCCAATGACCTTGCTGACAGCATCATGAGCAGTGAGGATATCGATACGGTCCGCGAAGGGGTGCCGGCCTATCTGTTGCTGATCGACAGTTTTCTTCGCAGTAGCCCCGATTCTGAAGATTTACTGCTGGCTGCATCGAGTTTGAATGGTGCCTTCGGTGTTCTCATAAAAGATGAGAGTCGAGTAAAACTGCTGGCTGGAAAATCCATTGCTTATGCCGAGAAGGCAGCCTGTGCAGGTAAGTCTGTGCTGTGCCAGTTGCGAGGTGCGGACTTTAAGACCTTCGAATCCAGCGTTGCTACACTTTCTGAGGATGATGTACCTATCGCCTATGCGTTGGCCGTGGCGTGGGTGGGTTGGATTCAGGCTAACAGCGATGACTGGGAGGCAATCTCAGAATTGGGTAAGGCCAAATTGCTGATGAAACAGGTGATCTATCTGGATGAAAACTTCGAGAACGGCGGTCCACACCTGTATATGGGCGGTATGGAAACCATACTTCCAGCATCTCTGGGCGGCCTGCCTGAGAAAGGTCGTGAACATTTTGAGCGGGCGATTGCAATCAACGATGATTATCTGATGACCAAAGTGATTTATGCAGAGCAGTACGCCAGGCTGGTTTTCGATCAGAGTCTCCATGACCGCCTGCTTAATGAGGTGCTCGATGCGGACCCCAATGCCGAAGGCATGACCCTGACCAACCTGATTGCCCAGGAACGCGCACGCGATTTACTGCTTTCATCGACTGACTATTTTTAGGGTGTTTTATGTGTTCTAAATTTTCGCTGAGAGTGATGTTTCTGTTCATCGTCATGGTGGCGCCAGTAGCTTCTGCAGCAACCTATAAGATTGCGACAATCTCGCCGGATGGACTTTCCTGGATGAAGAAGCTGCGTGCCGGTGTAAAGGAGATCGAACAGAAGACCGGTGGAAGAGTCAAATTCAAGATCTACCCGGGCGGAGTCCAGGGTGATGATAAAACGGTACTCCGAAAAATGCGCATTGGTCAGCTACACGGAGGTGCTGTAGCCGCAGGTTCCCTTACGCGGTTCTATCCGGACCTGCAGATTTACAACCTGCCGCTTCAGTTCAAGTCCAGTGCTGAAGTGGACCACATCCGAAGCAAGATGGATCGGATGATTTCCTCGGGTCTCGAAGAAGCCGGGATCGTTACATTTGCATTTTCGGAAACGGGGTTTGCCTATCTGCTTTCGAAAACACCCGTCCGAACCGTCGCCGATCTGCGAAAGCTGAAGGCATGGATCCCCGATGGCGATCCTATTGCGGCGGAGCTTGTACAGTCCTTTGACGTTAGCCCGATCCCTCTCAACATCACGGATGTTCTTGCTGCCCTGCAGACCGGATTGATAAATGCCGTTGTTGCACCGCCCTCGGTCGTGCTTGCACTGCAATGGCACAATCATGTTAGTTACATGACTGATCTGCCTCTTCTCTACATCTATTCCATGCTGGCGATGGATAAAAAAGCCTATGGCCGCATCGATGCCAAGGATCAGATCATGGTACGCGAGGTGATGGACAGGCTCTTTCAAGAAATTGAAGCAGATACCCGAGTGGACAACGCAAAAGCACTGGCGGCATTGGGGAAAATTGGCATAGAAAGCATTGATGTACCATCTGACAGTATGGCTGAGTGGCATGCAGTTGCAGACCAATCAGTACAAAGGTTGATTCAGTCAGGAGAGATATCACCGGAGTCAGTGCAGCTCTATTTAACCAATCTCAAATCCTATAGAGGAAACGTGGAGACATCGGTCGGTTCCGACTAGGCATGAGCCCCATCCTTTCAAAAACAGTTCGGCTGGCACATCTGGTAGAGGATGGTGCACTTGTTATTGCGCTGGTCAGCATGCTGCTGATGGCGTTGCTGCAAATTGCGATGCGCAATTTCTTCGATAGCGGCTTTCTCTGGGCTGAGTCGTTTCTTCGAATCCTGGTCCTGTGGGTTGCCATGTTGGGTGCCATGGTGGCGACCCGAGAACGAAACCATATCAACATCGATATTCTTTCGAAGTTTCTTGATCCTTCAGTCATGAGGTTGCTTCGCGTTCTGACGAATCTTTTTGCTGCGGGTGTCTGCTTTGTCAGTGTCTACTATGCCGTTGAGTTTATTCAATATGAGTTTCAGGATGGCACCATCGCTTTTGCCAGTATGCCGGTCTGGATATGCCAAAGCATCATACCAATCGGTTTTGCCGTGATGGGACTGAGGTTTCTGATCACACTTGGTCTGGAACGCGGTTGATGGGAACCATCGGATCGTTTTTGCTGGCACTGATCGCCTTTCTTGGGGCACCGCTTTTTGTTGTGATCCTGGCGGCGGCGATGTTGGGTTTTTACCTTTCAGATATCCCGCTGACAGTCATCGCTATCGAAATCTACAGGATTGTCGATACACCGCTGCTACTGGCATTGCCGCTCTTTACTTTTTCAGGATATGTGCTGGCAGAAAGCAAATTGTCCACACGCCTGGTCAGGGTTACCGAGGCATTTCTGGGCTGGATGCCGGGAGGGCTTGCGGTCGTTTCTTATATTACCTGCGCCTTTTTTACCGCATTTACCGGCGCATCCGGTGTGACTATCGTGGCTGTTGGTGCACTGCTCTTACCGGCGCTGGTCGAAGGCGGGTATCGGGAACGATTCTCGCTTGGCCTCGTTACGACTTCCGGTAGTCTGGGGCTGCTGTTGGCGCCTTCGCTGCCACTAATCCTCTATGGCGTCATCGTCCAGCAGATGGATCTGCCCAACCCTTTTACGCTGCAGGAGTTGTTTATCGCCGGAATTCTTCCTGCGGTCCTCATGGTCGTGCTCCTGACTGGCTATAGTATCTGGACGACCAGAGCGGACCGGTTAGAGTCCCGACCTTTTAACAGAAAGGAAGCCTGGAAGGCGATAGTGGAAATGCGCTGGGAACTGCCACTACCTGTCATTGTCCTGGGCGGAATCTACTCGGGTTTCTTTGCCGTCTCCGAAGCGGCTGCGGTAACCGCATTTTATGTGCTTCTTGTTGAAGTCCTCATCTATCGGGA
Source organism: Gammaproteobacteria bacterium (assembly GCA_018656865.1). GTDB lineage: Bacteria > Pseudomonadota > Gammaproteobacteria > Pseudomonadales > Azotimanducaceae > UBA9659. Next base: position 12,522 of record JABHYO010000098.1, read on the forward strand.
AGTGGCATTCAGGGAGTTGCCAAGAGTGATCCGTGAGGCGATGGTCATGGTTGGTGGCATCCTGCTGATTCTGGGTGTCTCACTCGCCTTTACCAACTTCCTGGTGGATGCCGAAGTACCGCAGCAATTGTTTGACTGGATCAGCACCTTCATTGAGAGCAAGTTTACGTTTCTGATTCTGTTAAACCTCATCCTTCTCGCACTGGGGGCTATTCTCGATATTTTCTCGGCGCTGGTCATAATGATTCCGCTGATCGTGCCATTGGCGCTTCAATTCGGCATAGACCCGGTTCACCTGGGCATCATATTCCTTGCGAATATGCAGATCGGCTATTTTACGCCGCCAATCGGGATGAATCTGTTCATTGCCAGCTACCGGTTTAAGAAGCCTGTTGCCGAACTCTACCGTGCGACGATACCGTTTATGTTTGTGTTACTGTTTGCGCTGGTTTTAATCACCTACGTGCCAGGGCTGAGTCTGTTTTTCCTGGATCGCTAGTGAAATTTTGATCCAACTGACGTTCCACGTCACCTGTTCGTAGATGAGCAGGAAACCCGAATCCAGCCTAAAATTCCTGTAAGTCTATACAAAACAACAAGATACATGTGTAAATTGAATTGTTTCTGAAGTTGGCAAGGATTTGGCATGGTAAGCCGGTGTAGAGAAATACAAGAGGGTATACCGGCGTGAAAGATGAATCACTGGCATCTGCCTATCGACGCCTGATAGAAATTGGTCTTGCGCTGTCGGCGGAAAAGAACCTGGATAGTTTGCTTCAGCATATCCTGCTGGAAGCAAAGTCTATGGCCAATGCCGACGCTGGTACGGTTTACCTGCATACGGGGAGTGATAGCCTTAAGTTCTCCATTGTCCTCAACGATACCCTGGGGATCGCGCAGGGCGGTATGACCGGCGAACCGATTTCACTGCCCCCTGTTCAGTTACTCAAGGATGACGGTCAGCCCAATCTCGCCAATATTGCCAGTTGTGCCGCCCACCATGGCGATACGATTGTCGTTGAAGATGCTCATTCAAACAACGAGTTTGATTTCAGTGGTACACGCGACTTCGATGAAATGCTCGGTTACCGAACGACATCGTTCCTGACCATTCCTCTGAAGAGCATGTCGGAAGATTGCATCGGCGTGCTGCAGTTGCTGAATGCACAGGACGAGGAGGGAAATACAATACCGTTCCCCGATGACATCATTCCGTTGATTGAGGCTCTTGCCTCTCAGGCATCCGTCGCGATAGAAAACAGAACCTTGCTTGATGAGCAGGAAGTACTGAAAAAACAGCTGGAACGAGAAGTCGATACCCGGACCGAGGAGTTAAAACAGGCGCTGACGAAGCTGTCTGAAGCTCACATCATCCTGAAAGAACTGAATACCATCGATGCCGTAACTGGAATTCGCAATCGACAATATTTCGATGAGGCACTCGACCTGGAATGGCGTCGCGCCAGACGACAGGGTTATGAAATGTCTCTGCTGTTACTGGATATCGATCACTTCAAGAACGTCAACGATAGCTACGGTCATCTTGCCGGTGATGAATGTCTGTCTGCTGTGGCGCGTGAGATTGACGCCATGTTCCATCGGCCTTCCGATGTTGTTGCAAGATATGGTGGTGAAGAATTTGTGGTAGTGCTGCCTTACGTGTCTGCTTCAAACGCCCTGGCGCTTGCGGAACAGCTGAGAATCATGGTGGAGAACAGCGAGTACATGGCCGATGGACATCGGCTCAAGATTACCGTCAGTATTGGTGTAGCCACGATACCACCAGGTGAAGATGCTGCACAAAGGGATCTGATCGGACGTGCAGACAGTGTTCTGTACGATGCCAAAGGGAGCGGAAGAAACCAGGTTTGTCAGTATAAAGGGCCCTAGGGTAGCCTTTTTCGACTTCTTCCTGGAACCCTGCAGCAGGACCACTTTTTGAAGACCTGACCCTGCCTGGGGACTTGTCCAAAGAGTACGATTCTTGGTATCAGCTCCTGGCTTCCAGTTTCTCTATTGGTTTTTCCGCTTCTTTCCAGGCGCTGAAGCCCCCGGCCATATGACAGACATTGTCCATTCCCATCTGTTTAACGGTATGGGTGGCGAGAGCAGAACGCCAGGCACTGGCGCAGTAGAACACGTAATTCTTCGCCTGGGCGAAGACATCCCGATGATATGGGCTGTCAGGATCGACCCAGAATTCCAGCATGCCTCTGGGCGCATGAATGGCGCCGGGAACTTTGCCTTCTCGCTGCAATTCCCTAATGTCCCTGATATCGACGATGACTGTGCCTTCATCGCCAATCAGTGCTTCAACTTCATCAATATTGATGGCGTCGATATGTTTTTCCGCTTCTTCGATCAGTTTTTTGTATCCGATTTTCATCAATTCGATCCCTTGAGAAAGCATTAAAGATAAAGCAGATACCTCATCCCTGCCAGTTCTCCTCCACATTGGCGAATTCCGAAAGACTTTGCTGGGTGTAGAGCTTGTAGTAGCGGCCCTGCAAGGACATGAGCTGATTGTGGCTGCCCTGTTCTGTTATCTCTCCGTGCTCGATAACGAGAATGCGGTCGGCGCCTCGAATCGTCGATAGACGATGGGCGATGACCAGGGCGATACGATTCGATAGCAGTTCATCGAGACCCAGCTGAATTTGCTGTTCGGTCTCAGTGTCAACAGAAGAGGTTGCTTCATCCATGATCAGAATCTTTGGGTCTGCGAGAATCGCCCGGGCGAAAGATATGAGCTGCTTCTGACCCGCACTCAGTTTAGAGCCACCTTCACCCACCGCCGTGTCGTATCCGCCATCCAGTGCCATGACAAAATCGTGAGCACCAGCGCGCTTTGATGCCAGGAGTACTTCTTCGTCCGTGGCCGATAGTCGGCCATAGCGGATGTTGTCCATAATACTGCCGCCAAAAATATGCGAGGACTGCAGGACGATCCCGAGGTTTGATTGCAGCCAGTGCAGGCTACGTTCGCGGTAGTCGATACCGTCGATCGAAATGGTGCCACTTGTAGGTTCGTAAAAACGGCATAGCAAATTGACGAGAGTGGATTTGCCTCCTCCGGTCGAACCGACAATCGCGAGAGTTTCGCCCTGCTGAATGGTCAGGTTCACGTTCTTCAGAACAGGATCACCAACGCTATATTTGAATGAGACATCGTTGACCTGAATCTCATGGATTGCATCGCGTTTCCCATCGATCGCCGTGTTGGCGCCTTTGTCCCGCTTCATGGCCGCGACAACATCCTTGGAATCCTGGATGTCCGGCTCAGCCATGACGAGACTCATGATGCGTTCAGCAGAAGCCTGGGCCATCTGCATTTCGGCAAACCAATGAGCCAACTGCTCGATGGGTTCAAAAAAGTGGCGGGCATAGGTAAGAAAAGCGACCAGGGTTCCGACAGTAACAGCGCCCCAGATTACCTCAAGACCTCCAAATACGAGAGCGAGGCCGATGGCTATGGAACCGAGCGTCAGGACAATAGGAAGGTAGAGAGCAGCCTGTACCAGGTTGGTCACTGACGCACCATGCATCTGATCCGTGAGACCGCCGAATTTCTTCAGGTTTTCAGCTTCCTTGACGAATGCCTTACTGGTCTGAACACCCATAATGCTCTCATTGTAGGAGCCGGTGATTCTGGAGTTGGTTTTCCGTACTAGTCGGGCGCTTTTCAAAATCCGATGCTGGAACTTGAGGCTGATCCAGGCGAGTACGGGTAGCACCGATAGTACGGTCAGACCGAGAGAAATATCCATCACCAGCATTGAAATGGCGATGCCGATCATCATGGTGCCCCCCCAGATTAAGTCCAGCATGCCCCAGGCAAGAATATTAGAGAGCCGTTCACAATCTGACGTCATGCGTGCCATTAGCCAGCCGACCGGCCGGTAGTCATAGTAGTTGAACGACAGACGTTGAAGATTGCAAAAACCGTCCATACGGATGTCGTGGGCCACGTGGGTGCGAATCTTGCCACCAAACCAGATGAACCCTGTAACAGACAGTCCGAGCATGACGGTAAACAAACCATAGAGAGCGCCGTAGTAGGCAAGGTCCGTCTCAACGCCGTATTTGGCTACATCGTCTATTACACTTCGCGTAATCAATGGAAACGCAATCTCGGCGATAGCCGTCAGGAAAGCGGATACTGCGAGAATGGAGACTTCCAGCCGATAGTTCAGTGCGTAACCAGCAAGCCTGCGCCACAGGTCAAGTTTCATTCCGTGTTCAAATGCGTTGTCGTCGAACCCATCGCTGTAGTTTTCATCGTCGAAATAGACATCGCTCATTGTTCGTGTACCTCCGCAACATCGTGTTCTATCTGTTCCTGAATCGCGCCCTGAATGGCACAGAGTCGCTGATAGACACCCGGTGTCCTTGATAGTGAATTGTGATTCCCGCTCTGGACTATCTCACCGGCATGCAGCATCAGGATCTTGTCCGCGTGCATCACCGTTGAAAGCCGGTGGGCGATAATGATCGTCGTCTGCTCGCTTCGTCGTGCCTTCAGGGATTCAAGGATCTGCGCTTCGGTATCGGTATCGACCGCAGACAGGGCATCGTCCAGTATCAGGATCGGCGGTGCTTTTAGGAGTGCGCGAGCGAGTGCGATTCGTTGCCGTTGTCCACCGGAAAGCGTGACGCCCCGTTCGCCAACCATGGAGTTATACCCTCGTGGAAAGCGTTCGATGGAGTCGTGGATGCAGGCATCGTCTGCTGCACGATGGATTTCGTCCCGAGTCGCGCTGATATGCCCAATTTTCAGATTTCCTTCAATAGTGTTGGCGTACAGAAACGGTTCCTGCAGGACAATGCTGATTTGGGATCGGACATACTTGCGATTCAGATCGCTGAGCTCACGAGCGTCCAGTCGGATCGAACCTTCTCCATAGTCATAGAGCCTGAGTAATAGTTGCGCGACTGTCGATTTACCCGATCCTGGTGGACCCAATAGCGCCAGGGTCTCCCCTGGATTGATCGTGAAGGAGATGTTTTTCAGCACCGTGGCATCATCGTAGGCGAACTTAACGTTGTTGAATGCGATCGCGCCGTTCAGTCTACCCTCGGGTGTAATCTCGTTCTGGGACTCAATCGGTTCCGCCAGAATCTCAGCCAGTCGACCAATAGAGACAATGGCCTTGCCTGAATCCGTCAGGACGCGACCCATGTGTCGAATAGGCCAGATAATCATGCCTTCGTAGGTGATAAACGCGAATAGCGTTCCGACAGACAGGCTGCCATCGATGACCCACTGAGCGCCAATGATGAGAAGCAAACCGATCTGGCCGAGGCAGACGATATCGCTGAAGCCGTAGTAGATTCCCATGAGTCCGATCAGGCGGTTGTTGTGATCTCTGAAAGCACCGTTCTTGACCAGAAATTTGTCAATCTCAAACTCCTGTCGGGCAAAGGCGCGGACGACACGAATGCCGGTCAGGTTTTCCTGAAGTACGGTCGTGAGTTCAGCTTCAGCTTCATCGACTGTTTCGAACAGTCTTTTTACTCGTTGAAAAAAAATGACTGCGGCGACTAACAATAAGGGCATGGTGGCCAGAGATAGCCATGCCATTCTTGTGTCCAATGAGAACAGAATAGGCAGGACGACTATCAGCATCAAAATTGCACGGCTGATTTCTACAACCTGACCTGACAGGAAGACCCGGACAGTTTCGATATCGGATGTGCAGCGTTGGACCAGATCGCCCGTATCGGCATGATCGTGAAAACTGCTGGGCAGGTGCTCCAGGTGATTGAACAGACGATCCCGCAGTTTGCGGGCAATGCCTTCCGATGCAGTGGCGACATAGCGTCCACGCAGATAAAGAAAAATGCCCGCAACGGCGGTTAGCAGAACCGTGCCAATGGCTGACAGGATCAGGTAATGCATCATGGCAGGCGCAGACCCC
>JABHYO010000130.1 GCA_018656865.1 Gammaproteobacteria bacterium
AACCCATCGACGTCATCGAAGGAGCGTTGATGGATGGCATGAACGAGGTTGGTAATCTCTTCGGTTCAGGCAAAATGTTTCTGCCACAGGTCGTAAAGAGCGCCCGTGTCATGAAGCAGGCCGTGGCCCACTTGATACCCTACATCGAAGATGGAAAAAGTGGCGGCGCCTCCTCAAAAGGCAAGATCCTCATGGCGACCGTGAGAGGTGACGTTCACGATATCGGTAAGAACATCGTTGGCGTGGTTCTTCAATGCAACAACTACGACATTGTTGACCTTGGCGTCATGGTTCCCGCTGAAAAAATACTAAAAGCGGCTATTGAGGAAGATGTCGATATTATCGGTCTCTCCGGCCTGATTACTCCTTCCCTCGAGGAGATGGTTCACGTGGCATCGGAAATGGAACGACTTGGTATAGAAAAGCCACTGCTGATCGGCGGTGCCACGACCTCCAAAGCACATACAGCGGTAAAGATTTCCCCCTGCTTTGGTCAGGATGCCGTGGCCTACGTCCCTGACGCATCAAAAGCGGTAGGTATCGCTTCGCGACTTCTGAGTGAGGAGTTTAAACCAACCCTCCGCAAAGAACTGGATGAAGAGTACGAGAAAATTCGAATTCGCAACAGAAACCGTTCCCCAAAAAGCAATACACTAAGCTATCAAGAGGCCGCTGAAAATCGACAGATCATTGACTGGCGCGGCTATGTGCCACCCAAGCCAACATTCACCGGCACGAAGACGCTGACTGACTTCCCCCTCAAAGATCTCATCCCGTACATTGACTGGACGCCCTTTTTCGCTGCCTGGGAGCTCGCCGGTAAGTATCCGACCATCTTTGAAGATGACAAAATCGGTGAATCAGCTCGGCATTTGTACGCAGATGCCCAGGAGATGCTGGGTCAAATCATCGACAACAACCTGCTCTGTGCCAACGCTGTCGTAAGCTTCTGGCCAGCAAACTCTGACGGCGATGACATCCTCGTCTATACGGATGAGACACGCACAGGAACCAAAACAAAGCTTCATCACCTGAGACAACAAATGGACAAACCCAACGGCCAGTCCAACTTTTGCCTCTCTGACTACATCGCCCCCATAGCGACCGGTATCGGCGATTACCTCGGCGGTTTCGTAGTAACCACCGGGCTTGGCGCTGAACAGCTTGCTGCCAAATACGAGAAGGAAAAAGACGACTATAGCGCCATTATGGTCAAGGCCCTTGCCGACCGTCTGGCAGAAGCCTTCGCCGAAAAACTGCACGAGCTTGTTCGCTTAGACTATTGGGGATATTCAGCCAACGAAGCACTCAACGGCGAAGATCTGATCAAAGAGCGATATCAGGGGATTCGCCCTGCCCCGGGATACCCGGCATGTCCGGACCATACGGAAAAAGAGACCCTTTTTAGCTTGCTCAATGCGACCGCGGAAACAAAAGTCTCATTGACCGAGCACTTTGCGATGACACCGGCAGCTTCTGTCAGTGGCTTCTACTTCTCCCATCCAGAAGCAAGATACTTTGGTATTGGCAAAATCGATCGGGATCAGGTGTCCGCCTATGCGGAACGTAAAGGCATCCCAGTTGAAGAAGTTGAACGCTGGCTGTCACCTATACTGAAGTACGCTTGAGGCCCCGATAATGGTCAACGACGAGAACCGTGAACCCACTATCTGGCAGGTCACACTGAGTGTGCTGGCCGCAGCCCTTGGCGTGCAGAGCAGAGAAAACAGAGAAAGAGACTTCACCCACGGCAACCCTTACATTTTCATTGCCGCGGGACTGATCTTCACCACACTGTTTGTCCTGGGTCTGATTGGTCTGGTTTACCTGATCCTCTGACCGTCAGAACATGATGAGCCCTTCCCGCCCGACATGGTCCTCTGAGAAAGAACGATGATTTCTAACTAGTTTCCGTCCAGAAAAGGCAGTATTCACGGGTATTAGACGCGACTGCTCATTATTGTTAGTTTATAAATCAACAGGTTATCAGGAAACTAGCACCGCGGTATCAATTTCTCGGACACGATTAACTGTTCGGTAAGCCTGAAAGCCAATAGATCACTGCGACTACCGGTATCACGACAACTAAAATAGCGGTAATCGTGTCAGTAAACCCGTCTTCATCCCGATTATTCTCGTTTTCCTCACTCATCTGCCAAACCTGCTCAAGTCTGAAGGACTGCGATTATACGGCTGTATGGTGACTAATTCAGTATAAGGATATGCCAATCGCTTCGTTCAGAATCAGCCCGCTTCCCGCTATATTAGCGCCCTCCAAAGACCCCTGTAATCCGCACCCAATGTACGTCTACGACGAATACGATCAGAAGATGGTCGATGAACGTGTTGCTCAATACCGCGACCAGACCAATCGCTATCTTTCAGGCGAACTGCCCGCTGATGAATTCCTGCATCTGCGGCTGAGAAACGGCCTATATATTCAACGCCTGGCACCCATGCTGCGCATCGCGGTCCCCTACGGTATGTTGTCATCAAGGCAGCTGCGTAAGATCGCTCATATCACACGTCAGTATGACCGCGGCTTTTGCCACTTCACAACCCGTCAGAACATCCAATTAAACTGGCCCGTACTGGAGCAGGTTCCGGATATTCTCGAAGAACTGGCTTCGGTTCAGATGCACACAATACAGACCAGTGGCAATTGTATTCGCAATACCACTTCCGACCAGTTCGCCGCTGTCGCTCCCGATGAAATCGAAGACCCGCGCCCATGGGCGGAATTGATCCGACAATGGTCCACCTTCCATCCCGAATTCAACTGGCTGCCTCGCAAGTTCAAGATCGCAGTCACCGGTGCTCGAAGAGACCGGGCGGCCATTCAGGTTCATGATATCGGTATCAGACTATTCGAAAAGAGCGGCCAAACCCGTTTTGAAATTCTTGCTGGTGGCGGTCTCGGTAGAACACCTGTTATCGGCACGGTCATCCGAGAAGAACTGGAACCGCACCACCTTCTCACCTATCTAGAGGCTATTCTGCGCGTTTATAACCGCTATGGACGAAGGGATAACAAATACAAAGCTCGAATCAAGATACTAGTCAGGGCTATGACCCCCGAGGTCTTCGCCGAAAAAGTGGAAGCGGAATGGCAGACATTGAAAGATGGCTCCGGCATGCTCAGCGAGGTAGAGATAGATCGGGTCAAGAAACACTTTACTGAACCTGACTATGAGCATCTTGACGATCATGTCCCCGAGGTAGACGACCTGATCAGCGATAGCTCAGGATTCGGTGCCTGGGTAAAACAGAACGTCAAACCTCATAAAAAACCTGGGTACTGTATCGTCACCCTGGCGCTGAAAAATACCGCTGTGGCCCCAGGTGATGTCACCGATGAACAACTTGAAATCATCGCCGACCTTGCCGACAAGTATAGTTTCGGTGAAGTCCGGGTGACCCACGAACAGAACGTGACACTCGCAGATGTACCTAAAAAAGCGCTGCATGACCTCTGGTCGGAACTAGCGACGGCGAGCCTCGCTTCTCCGAATCTGGGCCTGCTCACGGATATCATCTGTTGCCCTGGCGGAGACTATTGCTCGCTTGCCAATGCCAAATCGATTCCGGTAGCCGAAGCGATACAAAGGCAGTTTGATGACCTTGGCTACCTTCATGATCTTGGCGAAATGGATGTCAACATCTCGGGTTGCATGAACGCTTGCGGCCATCACCACGTCGGTAACATCGGCATTCTCGGTGTCGACAAAAAAGGTTCAGAGTTCTACCAGGTATCAATTGGCGGCTCGGGCTACGAGGATGCAGCGCTTGCAAAAATTCTTGGACCTTCGTTTGCTCAGGACGATGTCCCCACCGTGATTCAGACCCTCATCGATGTTTATCTCAACAATCGTCAGGAAGACGAGAAGTTCATCGATACCTACAGACGCATTGGGATAGATCCCTATAAACAGGCTGTATACGCAAATGAATAAAATCATTAAAGACGGCGAACTTGTCACACCTGAATACGAGATCTTCGAGAGCGGAGAAGCCAAGGGCAGTATCGTACCCCTTGAAACCTTTCTTGCTCTGACCGACAAATCGAATACCGGCGTCTGGATTGACGCTCACGAAGAAGTCGAAACGATTGCGGCATTCGTCCAGGATATTCCGGTAGTGGCACTGAACTTCCCTGTTTTTGCAGATGGTCGCGCCTATTCTTCGGCCAATATCCTGCGTCGGGTATGCGGATATACCGGTGAAATCAGAGCGATGGGAGATGTGAGAATTGACCAGCTTGAGCAGATGTCGCGCTGCGGCTTTAATGCCTATGCACTAGCCCACGGTCAGGACGCAGAAAAAGCCATGGGCGTACTTATACAGGGCTTTTCCTACAGCTATCAGGCGACGGTTAGTCAGCCAGCTCTCTTCGCGCTTCGCGCCTGAAGCAAATACTGGTATCGTCGTGTCTCACAGGAAACAACAATAGAACGCTGTCTACCATGGGCTCTGACCCTTTCGTCTTTTCCTTCTTCCTGATCTTCGCCTGCGCCGGAACCCTGGCGACACTGGCACTCTATACAAAACAACCCCTAATCGTCGTTTATATGCTGACTGGCATGATCCTGGGACCCTACGGGTTTGCCTTTATCGACAACGCGCAACTAATCAGCAGCATCGCCAAGTTCGGCATTATTTTCCTGCTATTCCTGCTTGGTCTCGATATGCAGCCGAGCAAGTTGATAAAAACGATCAGAAGCGCAACCCTGGTCGGCCTGGGCAGTTCCGCCGTATTCTTTGCAGTAGGTTTTGCGGTAACCTTTTCCTTTGGCTACTCGCTCCTCGAGAGCCTGATCGTTGGCATCGCCATGATGTTCTCCAGCACGATCATCGGCATCAAGCTGTTGCCGACAACGGTTCTGCACCACCGCCATACCGGAGAACTGATGATCAGCCTGCTGCTGATTCAGGATATGATTGCCATCATCGTTCTGCTGGTTCTCACTGGCGGTTTTCTTGAATTCAGCGGCGCTACCAAAGTAATTCGTGTTCTAATCAGTCTGCCGTTGCTGATTGGCTTTTCCTGGCTGTTCGTCAAGTTCGTACTGCTCAAGCTGCTGGAAAAATTTGGTGCCTTTCACGAATATATATTCCTGGTTGCCATCGGCTGGTGTCTCGCGCTGGCTGAGATATCTGAACTCGCTGGCCTGTCACTCGAAATTGGGGCATTTGTCGCCGGTGTTACCATCGCGACCAGTCCGATCGCCATGTATATCGCCGATCATCTAAAACCTCTTCGTGACTTCTTCCTGGTGTTGTTTTTCTTCTCGATCGGCGCTGGTTTTAACATGGACCTGCTTGGACAGGTCGTCGTCCCGGCAGTTGTTTTGGCAACCGTCGTTCTTGTCGTGAAACCGGTCGTATTCAGGTTTTTACTTCATGGCATGAGCGAAACCAATGCACTGGGCTGGGAGACAGGTTTTCGACTTGGTCAGATCAGTGAATTCTCACTACTGATTGCGTTCATAGCGACAGCAGAACAGCTAATTGGTGAGCACGCCTCACATCTGATTCAGGCGACCGCTATTCTGACCTTCCTTGGGTCGTCCTATCTGGTCGTATTCAGGTACCCGACACCGATTGCCGTTTCGGACAAGTTAAGGAGGGATTGACGGCAACAACTTGGGATATGTTCAGACATGCTGAACATATCCCTTAGTTGTCCGTCACCTTGAGCGAGTGTAGCGAGTCGAAAGGTCTCAGCGTGAGAGATTTCTCCACTTCGTTCGCTTCGCTCACTACGGTCGAAATGACAACGGCTAAGAGTGAACCACCAATGTCCTGCCGGTCATCCCCCCGTCGAATATGGTATCAATCGCACCAGACAATCCCTCAAGGCCAATTTCAATCGCCATGTCATCCAGTTGATTCAGCTTCCAATCCGTCGCAAGCAGGCCCCAGACACGCGTCTTCTCTTCAATGGCCAGTTCAACGCTGTCAACACCGAGAACATTCACATTTCGAAGGATAAATGGCAGCACTGTCGTCGAAAACACAGGGGACGCCACCAAACCGCAGATAGCAACACTGCCGCTGTGCTTGAGAGACTTAATAACATTGCTCAGGATTTCACCACCAACTGTATCGATGCCATGCGCATAATCCATACCGCCGAGAGGTTTCGGGTTCTGTTCGTTTAGCGCTTCACGGCCAACGACTTCAACAGCCCCAAGCTTCTTAAGGTATTCCACCTTGTCAGCCTTGCCGCTGCTTGCAATCACTTCAAACCCCTGCTGAGCCAGCAGGCTCACAGCAACAGATCCTACACCCCCGGTTGCACCCGTAACGATAACGGGGCCATCTTCAGGCTTCGCACCCATCCGCAATAACTTGTCGAAACAGAGGGCTGCCGTCAGACCTGCAGTACCGATAATCATGCTCTCACGCAGCTTCATTCCCCGAGGCATTGGTGTGATCCAGCCTGCAGGAACCCGAATATACTGGCCATATCCACCTGATGTATTCATGCCAAGGTCAAAACCGATCACGATAACTTCATCACCCTCTGAGAAGTCGGGTGACGCTGACTCTACGACGCTACCGGCAGCATCGATACCAGGCGTATGCGGGTAGTTACGGGTAACACCCGGCATACCTTTGGCAGATAGTGCGTCCTTGTAGTTCAGGGAAGAGTACTTCACACGAATCAATACATCGCCCGCGGGCAGCTCACTTGTAGCTCGCTCGATGATTTGGTGATTGACGCCTTCGTCTGTTTTTTCAACCCAGAAAGCTTTGAAACTGGTCAAGACTGATACCCCTTGTTACTGAATGAGTTCGGTCGGAATAGCCTGCCTGGTGCTAACGGGCGACATCAACCTGGTCACTTTGTCCATCAGAACGTCGAGCTTGTGTTTATGCAGGACATAGCGGACCTGGAAAACGTCCATTTCATCGCATCGATCCACCAGGTACTCATCACTGGTCTTGAGTTCATCGACGAGCTTCCTGTCTAACGCCCTTGTGCCGAACCATGCTTCTCCAGTCGCCACTTCCTCAATTTCTACCGACGGCCGGTGATCCGAGACAAAGTCCTTAAAAAGCCGATGAACATCCTCAAGGTCATCGACGAACTTCTCTCTTGCCTTGTCGGTATTTTCACCAAAAACGGTCAGCGTTCTCTTATATTCACCCGCTGTCAGCACCTCAAAATCGATTTCATTTTTCTTCAGCAAACGGTGAAAGTTCGGTAACTGGGCGACCACACCGATTGAACCCAGAATTGCGAAAGGCGCCGCAATCAATTTATTGGCAATGCATGCCATCATGTAACCACCGCTTGCAGCCACCTTGTCGACAGCTACCGTGAGCGAAACACCACGGTTCCTTATTCTTTGTAGCTGGGACGCGGCAAGACCATAGCCATGCACAACACCTCCGGGACTTTCGAGCCGAACAAGTACTTCATCGCCTTCACCGGCAACCGACAGAACCGCTGTGATTTCTTCTCTCAAATTCGTGACTTCGCTCGCCTGTATATCACCCTTGAAATCCAGGACAAAAAGGCGAAGTCGTGAATCAGCCCCTGCTTTCACTTCTTGCTTCTCAGCCTTCTGCTTTTGCTTGGCTCTCTTCTTTTCATCCTTTACATCCTGTTTACGCGCCTCAGGATGCAGGACTACTGCTTTCAGGCTGTTCGTTATCTCGGCCAGTGAATCATTAAGATTCCTCACCTCTATATGACCAACTTCAGGGTCTCGGTGACGCTGGTTCGCACCAAAAACGAACGCAATCACAACAAGAATCGCGACCAAAACTGTCACAGATTTTGCAAAAAATAGTCCGTACTCAAAAAGAAATTCCAATCAGGTATTCCTCAAAAAAAGACGGTACATGCTATCACAATCAAAATCCTGGTGATGCCATGGTCGAAACAGAAAAGGTAGAATGATCGCTCATTTAGGGGTTTCCATGATGGCACTCTCAGAACTGCTCCAAGAGAAAGGTGCAGAATTTGCAGAACATTTCAAACCGCACTTCCTGCAGCGAGAAAAGACCGTTTTTCGATTTCTGTTCAATGACAGCCAGCCTTTCCACCTCATCGTGGAGGGAGATGAATTCTCCTTTCTCCCCGGTGAACCCGGTGAGGCAACAGTTACGCTCTATGTAGACAATCATCAAACCTGCTGGGATCTAATGTCCGGTAGGGCAGACAGCATGGCTGCATTCATGGATGGCCGGTATCGGGCAGACGGAAATATCGTATTGAGTCAGTTGCTGCTGTATCTGTTCAGGAATGACAATCCCACTATTGCCTATGAGGTGCAGGATTGACGGCAACAACTTGGGATCTGGCCAACAGATCCCTTAGTTGTCCGTCACCCTGAGCGGAGTCGAAGGGTCTGGTCACGAGATTCTTCGCTAACGCTCAGAATGACGCTTCTAGACGGGATACCCCCGTTCGGACAGGTACTCATCAATCAACCATCTGGAAATTGCATGTTTACCCGGTATCCTCGGCAGGTGGCTAAGGTGAAACCACTTGGCTTCATCAAGTTCATCTTCCTGTATAACAATATCGCCTGACTCATAGGCTGCATGAAAGCCGAGCATTAACGAATTCGGAAACGGCCATGGTTGACTACCCCGATAGCTGAGCTCTCCAACATCGACACCAACTTCTTCCTTGACCTCTCGCCGAACTGTCTCTTCAATTGACTCTCCAGGCTCGACAAATCCAGCGAGGGTGCTGAAGAGCTCCGGCGGAAACAACCTGTTACGGCCAAGCAGAACTTCATCTTCCCGATGCACAAGGACAATGATTGATGGCGACAGCCTCGGGTAAAAACGCAAACCACAGCTATCGCAAACTCTTGCTCGATCCTGGGGATGATCCGTCGTTTTCTTGCCACAGTTGCCGCAATACTGATGACTGCGATGCCAGTCATTAATCTGTAGCGCTCTGCCAACCAGATTAAACATAACCGTATCGAATTCCTCGAGTCGGCCACGAACGTCGGAAAACTCTCTATCCAGTGCATCTTCGACTTCCACCGCATAGCACGAGGCCGTGCCCAGATGGCCCATAAAATGTTGTTCGATCACTAAAAATTCGGCAAGAATGCTCTCAGCCACAGGCTGCCAGCGCCGGTCTTCGTTGAGGTCTACTAAAATCTTACCGCGATGACAGATAAAATAACGACTGTCACTGTCACTGCCTGGATCAATGACACCGCCAGCAAACTCCAAACTCGGTTCAGGCCAGAAAAAATTACTCATGCTTTCTCCACGCTCTGACGCCAAACACTGCCTGCCTCACTGCTTTTGTCGAGTTCATCAAGTTTAGATTCGTGTGCTGTGAGTTCATCTTCAGTCGCTCTTACCACTTTTACCCGGGGCCGATTGGCGTCTAGTCTTATCTTCGGCCCGCCGGATCGAGCTGCTTCAGAGTCTTCACCGAGACCCAGAGTAACCTGACCACCAGTCAGCAACAGATAGACATCAGCCAGAATTTCCGCGTCCAGCAGCGCACCATGGAGTTCACGTTGGGAGTTATCGACGTTGTAGCGTTTGCACAGGGCATCCAGATTGTTTTTCTGCCCCGGGTGTTTGTTCCGTGCGAGCGCCAGACTATCGACAACCGAACAGTGTTCGCCAAGCGAGCCGAGCGAACGATCCAGAAGGCGCATTTCATTGTCGATAAACGCCATGTCAAAACCGGCATTGTGAATAATGAGTTCACTGCCATCGACAAACTCAAGGAATTTCTCCCAGATTTCACCGAAACGTGGTTTATCTTCAAGAAACTGTCTCGTAATACCGTGAACCTCAAGCGCACCATCATCGATATCACGATCGGGGTTGATGTACTGATGATAATGCCGTCTGGTCAATCGGCGACCAACTATTTCAACACACCCAATCTCGATAATCCGATGCCCTTCTTCAATTTCCAGACCCGTCGTTTCCGTATCCAGCACTACTTGTCGCATAGTTCATCTATTCCTCGATTTGCGAGCGCATCGACTCTTTCGTTTTCTTCATGACCACTATGACCCTTGACCCATCGCCAATCGACTGAGTGACGCTGACTCAGCTCATCCAGCATGACCCAGAGATCCTTGTTTTTTACTGGATTCCTGGCGGCGGTTTTCCAACCTTTGGCCTTCCAGTTTCTGATCCATTCGGTGATGCCCTTTCGCACGTACTGAGAGTCCGTGGTCAGAATGACAGTTGATGGCCGCGTCAGTGCACTTAAACCTTCGATCGCCGCGCGTAATTCCATGCGG
>JABHYO010000058.1 GCA_018656865.1 Gammaproteobacteria bacterium
CCTGCCGGTAAAGCTTCTCAAGCGGGTGCCCGCTGACCAAAGCCTGACCGCCAAAGAGCTGAACCGCTGAATCGACAACACGGCCTGCGGTTTCCGTCGTGAAAACCTTGGCGGCAGCCGTCTCATTGACCGCGTTCTCACCGGAATCGACGAGTCTTGCCGTCCTATACAGCGCACTGCGCGCAACATAGGATTCGATTCGCATATCTGCATAGCGCAGCCTTACGCCTTCCCTATCACCAAGCGGTGCACCGCTTCGATGAGGCCCCTTGAGATGGCCTTCAATGTAGTCGAGGGCCCAAAGACACATGCCCATCGCCTGGGCAGCGACCATCATCCTGACATTACCAATATTGGCAAGCGCGCGCGGCATGCCCTCCCCTAATTTTCCAACAACACGATTAAGGGGAACGTGTACATCTTCGAATGTCATTGAGGCGTGGCTACTGCCATCCAGCGATGAGAACTCCCTGTCTATAGTGACACCCGCATCTTCACGATCAATCACGATCATCGCGGTACCGGCTTTGCTGCCATCCTCATTTTCAACATTGATCAGCGCTGAGACGAAATCCGCTGTCGTACCGCCAGTCACATAGGACTTCTGACCGTTGATAACGATCTCGTCGCCTCTGACCAAACCCCAGCTTGGCCTCGGCGCCTTGTCAGGCTCGGTAAAACCAAAAGCACCCCGTTTCTCTCCCCGCAACACCGGTTCCAGATAGCGGGTTTTCTGATCACCCTCGGCGGCATGAAGAACACCGGGACCGGGACCGAAGATATAAGCCGTCAGATCCGAGTTGGCTGCACTGAATGCCTCTCGGAGCACCGTTAGCTCCAGTGTTGACGCCGGATCGCCGCCAAACTCGACAGGCTGCGTCTTGTAAAAGAAGCCTGCCTCTTTCGATGCCTGACGAACTGTCTCAATTGCCTCGGGAACGATCTGATCGCCCAGGGGAACAACAACTTCCTGAAGGAATGCTTCGGCTCTCTGTTTTGATGCCAGAATCGACTCTGGCAGATTCTCAGGCATGGTCCGGTCCAACAATGAGAAGTTTCAGATAGAATCACCAAAGGGCATACAAGGGCAAGCCCAGATGGGAGAGAAAACATGATCATTCGTACTTTGCTGCTGATGGTGCTGGTATCCGGTGCTCACGCAGAAATCAAAATCAATCCGACACCTGCCGATGAAATTCCGGCAGCGATTACCGGTGAAGCCGGTCCGCTTCAAGGTGAAGATCTCTACTACTATTCAGACAATCCAAAGACCAGAGGATACCTTGCCGTACCTGAGGGTGATGAACCCAAGGGTGCCATCATCCTGATCCACGAGTGGAATGGACTTACGCAGCGAGTCCGGGAAGCCACCGATGCATTCGCCGCCGAGGGATATGTTGCCCTCGCAGCCGATCTATACCAGGGCAGAACCGGGACGAACCGGGATGAAAATATGGTACTGGTCAGAGAGTCTCTCGCTAACATGCCGGAAATCATTACTAATCTCGAGGCTGCCGCCAGCTATCTCAAAGAAAGACCGGATGTGAATGGCAAGGTCGCCGCCATTGGCTGGTGCTATGGAGGTGGAGTTGCGCTTTCCTACGCACTTGGTTCCGAGAATCATGAGGGCACTGCCATATTCTACGGCAGACTGGTTGACGACCCCGAAAAGCTAAAACATCTCCACCACGAAATCCTTGGGACATTTGCCCGACTCGACCGCGGCCCAAGCCCGGAGCAGGTTGATGGTTTTGCCAAGGCTCTGCGTGCCGCCGGAATCGAGAACGATCTTCATATCTACGACGATGTTCGGCACGGATTCTGGCTGCACGTGGAACGGGATCAGCTAAACAGCGAAGGACCGGCGCTGCATGCATGGAATCGCCTGAGAGCCTACCTGAAACGCACAATCGGTTCCTGATTCAGAACGGGAATCACTGATGAAGACAATTCTTTCCTATCTGCTCATGGTGATTGGTATCGGCCAGGCTCTGGCGGAACCGCCTGAGCTGAACCTCGCAAAAGATCGCGACGCAGTACTGACTGCCGCAAGAAAGATCATCGAGTCCGACCCTTTCATGACGCTGGTGACCGTGGATGCACAGGGTCAGCCTCGAACCAGAACCGTCGAGCATAGCCCGCCGGATGCAGAAATGGTGGTGTATGTATCGACCATTCCCAGCACCCGGAAGCTGGACCAGATTCAAAACAACCCTAAAGAGACCCTCTATTTCGATGGGCCAGACGACAAAACCTATGTCTCCATCATGGGACACGCCACGGTCCACACAGATATCGATACCATTATAAAAAATGAATGGCGAGAAGAAGCCGCCAGGGAAAAATTCTGGCCCGACTTTCCAGATAACTATGTGCTGATCAGAATTCAACCGAAGTGGCTGGAAGTCGTTGCACCTGATATAGATTCCCGCGAGTCAGACTGGAGACCCCAGGCAGTTATCTTTGACTAAGGAACCACTCTCGGGGGTCAGGAGAGATCGTGCATGACCACATGAAACAGGTAATGTTGAAAGCCATGAAAATACTGAAGTGGACAGGAATCGGCATAAGCGCACTGGCTATTCTCTTAGTAGCTGCCACGCTGTTCTTTCGCCTGGTCGTCAACCCCGCCGTGATGGAAGAAATACGGACGAACCCAACTGGTGAGGAAGCACAAGAAGCCATGCTTTTGACCTTCGGGGACAAAACTCTGCCGGTGAATTACCTCAAAGAGGGCAACACCGTGTTTTTGGGCGTGGATGGAAGATGGTGGCGTTCATTCACAGGCGATGGCGCAACGGTTTCCATACTCATTCAGGGGGTGACTTACAAAGGTCACGCTGTAGTCGTTCTGGATGATCCTGCTTATGTCAAAGACACGTTTGCTCGACTGAGACCAACTACGCCTGAGTGGCTACCCGAGTGGCTCAATGGCAAGTTGGTCGTTATCACGATCCACACTTCGGAAGCCGACTAACGTCGCCCGAGTGATTTTTAAGAGACAGCTTGCTGTGGCCGGAGTAATGACCGAAGAGAACTGAGCACCGGCAGCCGCGCTGTTCGACCTCATGTTAGCTTCCTGCGTATGAGATCTAAGTATTCCAACCTCTTAGAGTCTGAACAATCACCAGACACCGAGAGATCCGCAAAACGCCTATATTCCAACACCTCTGGGTAATGATGAGTCAAACTGCGAATTAGAAATCCTTCGAGGTTCTCTTCTATCTCCATACCAAGTCTGTTCGCTATCGTTCGAACGTCGGTATCTACAAAAATCTTCATTGCCACCGAAAAGGCTCCTGGATACTCAAAGGATAAACAGCCGGGAATAATGCAAACATCGTTTGACTTCATAAGGCGATTCTTCGGATGTGACTCGCTTCCACCAATACAAAGTCTTTTCCCACTACCCCAACCATCGAATGCTGGTGAGTAGCAATCGTTACCTTCAGCGAGTCGTTCCAAATGCGATTGCAGGAGTATCCAGTCTATTGATTGGGGATGCTGAACCCAGTTTAAGAAGGTAGTGCTCTCAGGAACCGGCAAGAAGTATTTGTCGAGAGGAACATGGGGGCCGATTCCTTGCTGTTCCAGAAAATCTGCAAATGAAGACTTTCCAGCGTTAGACAATCCCGATAGGAGGACTAGTTGCATGGGCACCGTGCGGAAGCTAACACCCAGCTAAGCGGCAGAGTGAACGAAGCATCGGCAGCCGCGCAGTTCAACCAATAGTATGGACTCCCCGTACCATAGGTATTCCCGGCATCTAAAGTGCCAATAACAAGCTCGGTATCTAGGGAGTCCATCTATGCATGCTACTACTATCGCTGTTGATCTCGCAAAGTCCGTTTTCCAAGTCTCAGTTGCCAACCAGGCAGATCGCATTGTTGAGCGGAAACGGCTAACGCGTTCACAGTTTCATCGTTATATCGCTCAACAAAGTCCCAGCCTGATTGTCATGGAAGCCTGTGCAACATCGCACTACTGGTCTCAGGTGGCACAGCAATACGGCCACACACCCAAACTCTTACACCCCTATTACGTCAGACCCTATGTAAGAAGAAACAAAACTGATGCAGCAGATGCAGACGCGTTGGTGCGTGCCAGCCGAGATCCCGAATTGCTTCCGATCCCGGTGAAACAACCAGAACAACAAGCGTTACAGGGGCTGCATCGTATTCGGCAACAACTGATTCAATCGCGCACCTCTCGTATCAATCTTGCCAGGGCACTGCTTGCAGAGTTCGGCATCTCCTTGAAAAGAGGTGCTGGTGGAATATCAGCGCGGTTACAAGAACAAGCAGAGCAGTTACCAATCTCACTACAAGCTTCTTTCTCTGAAGTGGTGATTGATATCAATGACCTGAAAACACGCATCACCCTTATCGACAATCGACTAGAGGCCATTACCGCTAACAGTGAAATCGCTCAACGCCTGCTGTCGATACCTGGTGTCGGTGTTATCACCGCAACAGCACTCATCGCCAGTGTTCCCCATATTCGGATGTTCAAGAAAGCACGACAATTTGCTTCCTGGTTGGGTGTCACGCCGAGAGAAAACAGTTCAGGCAATACGAGACGACTCGGTCGGATTTCGAAGCAAGGTAATGAATATTTAAGAACTCTACTTGTTCATGGCGCTCGCTCTGTAATGTTGCAGGCGCATCGTAGAGACAACGCCCGACAGCCGCTCACGTCAATGCAACGATGGATCATTTCGCTAGAGAGCGTCAAAAAAAGAAACGTCGTAACAGTAGCTGTAGCCAACAAACTAGCCAGAACAATCTGGGCTACCTGGGTATTTGAGAAAGACTACACACCCTAACCGGTTCAGTGTTTGATGAAGTAAACGGTTTATCCGGCCAGGCTTAAAACCGATAACACGCAAGAGTTAACAACTCGTTCAACCGATAGGTTCAGCCTGGTTCGGATCCAATCATGGCACGGGTACTAGTTACCCACTGAGATGCCGCATAGACGCATGAAACCGGTAACTCATTAGGCAGAACAGGTTAGCTATTTTTCAACGCTTGAAACAAGAGTGCGGAAGAGTAGTGCTCAACTACCTGAAATATTATGGGGAAGTCCATAGATGCATGTTAGGTTACTTTTTCGCATAAGCGACTCTATAATCAACTGCTAATAGAGAGACGACAAAGCCCAAGCCTAGAATGATCGGCTCGTAGTTACCAGTCGGGTCCTTGAACCACATACCGGCAAGAAATATACAGATGGCTATAAGTACGAGTTCTGACGCCCAAAAAACTTGCCTGGAAGCAGAATCAGTGCCAGAAGCTGCTAAGTTGTGTAAATACACTTCAACGGCGTTAGCGAAGAATTTGGCCTCAAGTTCCAAGGTATTTTCAACTTCCGGCAACATGCGTTCGTAAAGATTCTCTGCTCGAGCAAGTTCGGCACTCTTTTTAAGCCTCTTCTTGAGTTCTTCAGCTAACTGGATATGTATATCATCAATCAGCTGAAGCAGTTGGGCTAAAAGAAGCTCGTCGTAGCGAAAGGGTAGCGATACCAGATGTTCATGCATCTCGTGATAGAACTCTTGATCAGATTCACGAATGAACTCCATAGTTTTAGCAATCGTGTCTCCAGAACCCAATTTACCGTCTCGAGCGTGATTCGCGGCCATTTCACGTATCGAGTCATCTAATGAGTTGAGAATGTCTTCTCGCAGTAGTTCCGATTTAGCACGCAGCGATAGTTCCAGTTTTGAATCCACGTCGGGAACCTAACACCCAGTTAAGCGGCGAAGTCGCCGAGGATTCAAATGTGTTTCACATTTGAACCGCAGGTGCTTCGTCCGAGCGAATGAAATTAGCGGCTTCAGCAGCATGTTATGCGCGCCGCATTAGAACGGTATGTCTTCATCGGATTCATCAATGTCTAGTTCGTCCTGACTGGCAAGAACTTCGTTAACGTACCTGACCTGCATCATCCCATGCGACGAACTCTCCGTTACAGCATCGATAATTGCTCGACGTGAGTCTTGGTTAAGCTCAATAAACGAACCCCAATGTACCGCCAATTCCTGGAGGATTCGTAACGGAAATCTAACTTCATAGTACGTACCATCTGATTTTACGAGCGCGGTACGTCTACCAACGGGCCCTCTACCATGTATTGTTCTTGTTTCTACTATATCTGCGGATTGCATCACGTCTTCCCAACTCAGAGTAGACATAAGTACGTTATGAAAACCGGGTATCTCAAGTGATCTAACAAAATCAATCAGCCTACGATATCTAATAGCGCCGCTAGCTGTTTGACGTAAGTCGGGGGCTTGAATTGAACTCATAATGGCTGCACGCAAATCTTCAATTTGACTTGAAAAAAGGTCGATCCGTCTTCGTTCAGCATCACGGTTTCGGTCTTCGTAAAGCAAGCGTTGAAACAACGAAGACCATTGAGTCCCAAGGTACTCACTTATGTCCTCAACCTTAGAAAAACTAATCACACTATTGCCTTCCGATCGATGACGTAGAAAGTTAATGAACTCAAAGATGTACTTCGCTGTCTCTGGTTTCTCAATTGAGGGGAATTTAATCGCATCGACGACATCTGCAGCGGACTTATTCGCTTCGTACACAGAATGGTCATGCATTACACGATTATCGACGAACGCGAATACCGGAATAGAATCTTGTATTGCCTTGCAAATTTCAAGCTGCGTTATCGACAACTTTTGTTTGGAATCAAGTACGCTCGAGCTAGAACTGAGATCGGACAAGGCTTCGACATCTAGCTCATCAAAAGCTGATGGAACACCAGTTCCTCCGAAGCGCGAACCAATAATCAAGACAACAGCATCACAAGCACCGACTTCCTGCAAGCAACTTTTGTGGGTATGTTCTCTTGGGTCAAACAATACCTCATTGAAATCACTCATGACTGGCTCGTGGCCGAGATGCTGAACAAATGTCCTGATCTGGGAACGAACGACGCTAAGGTCATAGCATGTAGACGAAATAAATACTTTTAGTCTAGCCATTGTGAAACCTCGCTTGGTGTGTGGTTAGGCGCATAACACCTAGTTAAAGGGCGAAGACGCCGAGGATCAATTTGTGATTCACAGCCTGACCTCAGGTTCTTCGGCCGACTGACGGAGCCCATAGGGAGGCGGAACGACTTCAACTTCATGTTAGGTTGCGGTCCTTTTGCCGGCGACTGATGTAACAAAATAGAATAGTTTCTCTTTAAGGTCAGCTTCAGTCTCCCAAACAATATGGTTGTATTGTCGTGTATCAAAATGGACATGTTCCAGATCATCTGAACGAACGCACCAAAAAACCTTTAGACCCAGACCAAGCGCGAACCCTGCTTCAAAATAGACACCAGGACGTTGCTCTGTTACGTCCGCAACCAAAAACCCCGAGTTTCTTATTTCAGCAATGATCTTCGAGTCAATACGGTCGACGTGAGGTTCATCATCAATGCGATATGGTTTGTAGCCAGATTCGACAATGGCCGGACGAATAGCATCTTCCCAAGCCGCTTGAAGATTAGGAGAAAATGACATTGCAACGAAAACCTGATCCGAGATCGCGCTTACTGCTCTATGCTTTTCTAGATACTCCCAACCCGCTGGGGTGATCAGAGTCTCAAATGAAACATCTTCTCTAAGCGCTTTGGTACCCCCTTCTGGAACTGCCACCAAGCGCCGCGATAGCAGGTCCCTTAGAAGATAGAGAAACTCTTCTTCTCC
This sequence comes from Gammaproteobacteria bacterium, assembly GCA_018656865.1. Taxonomy (GTDB): domain Bacteria; phylum Pseudomonadota; class Gammaproteobacteria; order Pseudomonadales; family Azotimanducaceae; genus UBA9659. Next base: position 7,718 of record JABHYO010000058.1, read on the forward strand.
AGACGCCCAAGCCAGTGGATAGTCAATACCTGGGGTCACTTGAACGAGCGAACCCGGAAACTTGCTTCGACGTTCCAATGCTCGCATGTACAAGAGTTGTTTGTCGCCCACTCCGTAGTCCGGCAGGGATGTTTGTAGTTGAGAAAGGTTGTTGGAATTAATCTCGGGAACATCGACTCCGCGCTCGGTATTGTCTCTAGTGTATGCGGAGAGTTTGTGAGAGATATTCTGCCTCTCTGCAATGCTGACGGCTGTACCGGTGATTGTATAAAAGCCGCACACAGCACACTGAACAGTGGTCCTTTCTCCATAATCCCATTTGCGACCATGTTCGGGTACAGTCTTGCAGAGTGGGCAGCGCACTTCGGTCATGCTAGCAACCTAACACTTAGTTAAGCGGCGAAGATGCCGAGCATTAAATTGTGATCCACAATTTGAGTGCAGCGGTGCGGCGTTCCCCTGCTTCGTCCGAGCGACCGCAGGGCGCGACTTCAGCTGCATATTAGGCGACTCTCTGATTTGCGTTGACGAATCTTGGTTTCACGCCTTCTAACCTACCCGTTAAATGCTTAAAGCTGTGCAAAGAACAATTGAACTCGACTACTAGCTCAATCGCTGATTGATGATTATCCATGTTTTTGGCGATATGGTTCGCTTGCCCATCACCGATGTTTTCTTGAGCGTAGTACACCCAAACATGTCCGGCTTCAATTTGAACCTTCTCTAGGATCGCAGATTTATGAGTAGTACCAGCACAATGAAATTTGACTTCTGCTCGGTCAATTTCAACATCGAAGGGAGACAGGTTCCTAAACTCAATCCAGAGATCGTAAGAGGCTGTTTCTCCAAGGTTAACTGAACAATAGTCATGCCTTGGCCGCATATCAATCAGCATCAGATCGCTAAGGCGATCTTTCGTGAAGATTCTACGTAGAATGAAATTTGGTAGCCAGGTTAGGAAGCTCCAAATAGCGGTTATCGAAAGGTTATCCATATGCAGACCCTCTGGCGCCTAACACTTAGTGGGTAGAACTTTTCCACCTAATTCGGGGATGAAAATCCTTTTTCTTTTCATAGCAACAGGATAGCGGACTTTTTTAGAAATTGCTCAAAGTCACCGGTTGATTCTGATCGCATTCGCTGGAACAATGCCGCGGTCTTTAACGCAGGAACCAGCATGCAAATTGTCTGTCTCGACCTCGAAGGTGTATTGATACCCGAAATCTGGATCAAGTTTGCAGAAAAGACAGGCATCGACGAACTAAGGGCAACCACCCGCGATATCCCTGATTACGATGAACTGATGCAGCAGCGCCTGCGTATTCTCGATGAGCATAATCTGAAACTGCCTGCCATCCAGGAAGTGATAGCCGGTCTGGAGCCCATGCCGGGTGCTCGTGCGTTTCTTGACGGGCTTCGCGAGAATTACCAGGTCATTATCCTTTCAGACACCTACTACGAATTTGCCAAGCCCATGATGGAGCAACTTGCATGGCCAACCCTGTTTTGTCACAAGCTCGACGTCGCAGACGATGGCAGGGTGGTCAACTATGTGTTGAGACAGAAAGACCCCAAGCGGCATTCCGTTAAAGCGCTAAAGCAGCTCAACTACACCGTCTTTGCAGCGGGTGATTCCTACAATGACACGACGATGCTGGAAGAGGCTGACGCGGGATTCCTGTTTCGAGCGCCTCAGAATGTGATTGATGAGTTTCCGCAATACAAGGTGACGGAAGAATACGACACCTTGCGGTCATATTTTGATGAGGCTGCTGCGGGCTAGACGGTCTGCTTATTCCTGACCGTACCGGACCTTCCTGAAATTATCGTACGCCCGTAACACTTTTTTAACGTAGCGCTTTGTCTCGGGTTTTTCTGGAATGCCATCCGCTCGTTCAACAGCCCCAGGTCCAGCGTTGTAGGCTGCAATGACCAGCGTGAGGTTGTTGTTAAAGCGTTTCATCAGCTCGCTGATATAGCGAACACCACCATGGATGTTCTGCCTTGGGTTGTAGCGGTCTTCAACTTCGAGATCACCCGCCGTCCCGGGCATTAACTGCATCAAGCCGGTTGCACCGGAGGTGGATACCGCATCGGGTCGGAAGCTGGATTCAACCTGGATGATGGCCTCAATCAGCGCAGGGTCGACCATGTACTTATCGCTGGCTTTGCGAATGTGGAGTTTGAAATCCGCGGGGCCACCAATATTGAGTGGCCGGTCGGCCAGTATGTGCCCGGCATCGGTAAACGTATCCCTTTTGGTCAGCAACGTGTATCCGGGCTGGGGGCGGTCTGATATCAGACGTTCTCCATTGGGGCCCTGGGATATATAGATCTCCGCACAGGCAGGCCAGGACAACAGTCCAAGCACACACATGGCGGTGAGAATTACACGCATGACAGACGCTCTGATATGATGCGCGACGATTCTAACCTAAGGATTGCTGATGGAGTACGTGCTTCCCGATTTATGTGATGAATACCCGGGCCTGGTAAGAGTGGTGGCTCCTATGTTCAGAAACTTTGGTGGCCGTTCATCCTTTGGCGGCCCGATTACCACCATCAAGTGCCACGAGGACAATTCACTGGTTGCAAAGGCAGTTGAAGAGCCGGGTGAGAGTCGGGTGCTGGTTGTCGATGGTGGCGGCTCTATGCGGTGCGGCTTGCTGGGGGACAACCTTGCCTTAAAGGCTGCCAACAACGGCTGGGCAGGCATTATTGTCTATGGATGCGTCAGGGACGTTGATGAACTCGCCAGGACGGATCTTGGTATACAGGCATTGAATGCCATGCCGCTCAAGAGCATTAAAAAGGATATCGGGCTTAGGGATGAAACGGTGACCTTTGGTGGTGTGAGTTTCGTGCCCGGCGAGTACGCCTATGCGGATAACAATGGTGTGCTGGTGTCGAGTGAGTTGTTGGTGATGCCCGAGTAGCGTGTCGAGATCCTTCGCTAACGCTCAGGATGACGCCGTAGGTGTCAAACTCTCAACTGCCTCAGGTTCGGGTCCAATAGCCCGGATTCCCAGGATGCGGTGAACTGCCGCCCCAGGCGATTACATTCCGTGACGTTCCGAAAGCAGGCCGTACCCTCAAACTGGTCGTATTCCTGCCGGTAGATCACGCCCTCATTATCGACCAGCACATATTCATGATTGAGCTGACGCATCTCGGGGTCAACGATTCTGATGCCGATCGATGATGGCAGCTTGCGTGAGATATTCAGCAGCGCGTGACCGTTCTTGACCACTCGATGGGCATCAAATACCAGGATCTCCACACGTGTGTATTTGTTTCGACGCGCAAGTGCAGAGCAGATCTGCATGAACTCAGCGTTGTCGAACAGGTCATGGGAGAGGAGGGGAGAATAAATTCTGATCGACTTCCTGGCTTGCCGCGTCATATCCAGAATGACGTTGCGAAAATCTGATTCGCCACGAAGCAGAACCAGTTGCTTATCAACGCCAAGCTTGTAGATCACATCAGAATCCAGAGACTCTCCATGTGCATCCCGCTCCATCAGGTCATCATCTTCCTGATCAAGTTCGAGTCGCATCGACTGGTGAGTGACGCCTGCCTCCTCAAAGGGATCACCGACTGTTTCGAAACCCGCTTTGGTATAGAAAGGAACGGCAGTTTCAATTGCCGCAAGGTGTACCTGGTCGAGACCAAGTCTCTTCGCCCGCTGAACGGTGAGCTCCAGCAGAGATAAACCAACTCCATGCTGCCGATCGTCTGTCAGCACGGCGACTCTGCTGATTTCACCATCTGCTGTCATTCTGATAGCAGCGACAGGGTGTCCATCCTGGTTTTCGGCCAGCCAGTGAATGCAGTCCGGGTCAGCCTCGTCTGTCTCAAGCACTTCAGGCAGCCCCAATTCGGTGACAAAAACCTGTCGGCGAATTCTTCTGATGCTGCTTTCGGCTTCTGCCCAACCGACTTCGAGGGTATCGAACGGTTTTACTGCCATGGCCAGATCGCTATCGACATTGGCTTTGCGTTGTATGTTGTCAGCAGGCGGCGAAAGTTTCTGGATCATATGGTAGTGAGGGATGCCAGCCTCCATGAACTCCTCACCATCCGGTGTGAAACCCAGTTTTTCGTAGAAGCCCAGCGCATGTGTCTGGGCATGCAGGTAGACCTCCGGCATACCCAGATGTCGGGCTTTTTCGACAGCGGCTTCAAGCAGCGCCGCACCGATGCCATGTCCTCGATGACTAGATAGAACGGCCATGCGGCCTACCTGGCCATCCGGCAGAAGGCGACAGGTGCCGATGGGAATATCACTGCTGTCGGTAGCAAGCCAGTGCCAACTGTCATCATCCTTGCCGTCCCATTCTTCTTCCTGAGGCACTTTTTGTTCCGCAATGAAAACAATCCGGCGGATATTGGATAGCTTTCCGCCGTCGGTTGCCCAATTAGCTTCGAGGATATTGAATTGCCTGATTTCCATCAGATCATGGTAGAGGGCAAGTGCAGCCGGATCAAACGGGTGAAAGGGCGCCAGCAGCGATCAGTTCACTGAGCAGGGCTTGAAATGGTTCGTCTGGCTTGGTCAATTCCAGTTTCCGCGATTCGCAGAGCGTCACGATCCAGTTTCGTTCTTCTGCACTGCGCTCGTAGCACTCGCCATTCACGAAAAACAAGATTGAGTCCGCAGTGTCCATCCACGCCATTCTTGTCGGCAGGTTGGCCTTAACCTTAGGCGGGCTCGTGTCACCGGAATCAACGGGCGACAGCACTTCGGGATTTCTCAGTCGCGTCACATAGGATCCGTACCACCTCTGCAGCATGGCCTCATCCAGCAATTGATCGAGGTTCGTCTTCAAGGCGGCAGGTATACCGGCACTAATTTCGGCACTGCCTTTGTGCAGGGAGGTCTCCAGCGTATCGAGCTTTGTATTCTCCAGCGCGAACTCGGATATCTCAGCCAGCATTTCAGTGGTGGTTGGGTTGCGAATACCAACAGAGAGGGTGAGGCTCTCGCCCTCGCAGATGCCATGGTGACCTGCACCGGGCGGAATATAGAGCACATCGCCCGGTTCGAGCAGAAGTTTTTCGACCGGTTCAAAATTATCGAGTAGCCGCAGGTCCTGATCACTTAGCAGCTGGTTGTCAGTGTGTATCTCCCGGTCCAGATGCCACACCTTTGAGCCGCTGACCTGAAGCAAAAACACATCGTAGTGATCAAAGTGGGCACCGCAGTTGGCACCGTCGTAGCCGATAGAAGCCATCACATCGTCGATCTGCCAGCGAGGCAGGAACGAAAACTCCCGTGTAAGCAAATCATCAATGATGCCCAGGTGTTGCTCAAGGCACTGGACCATCAACATTTCCTGATCGCCCAGTAGTCTCGCCTGATCGTCAGATGTTAATTCGAAGGGGCCGAACTCGAAGGTGAAGTCCGGTTGAATCAGCCTCGACTCGACAGCTTCATTTTCTGTCAGGCGGGCAATAGATACAGCATCGATGGGGTACTGACTGACATCGATGGCCTCGCGAAATACTCGCGCCCGAAGGCGCCAGTCCTGGCTCAAAAAATTAGAGAGGGTTTCACCGACAAGCATTATTCAGACAACAGGCGGGCAACGAGTTCTTCGGCACGTCCTATGTAACTGGCTGGGGTCATGGCAAGGATCTGCGCCTTTGCTTCATCAGGTAGTTCAAGGTTGCTGAGCATCTGTTCAATCGCCTCGCGGGACAGCGACTCACCACGGGTCATTGCTTTTAGCTTTTCGTAGGGTTCCGGCACGCCGTGCTTTCTCATGATTGTCTGAATAGGTTCGGCCAGCACTTCCCAACTGGCGTCGAGATCGGCGGCCAGTGCCTTCTCATTCAGTTCAAGCTTGCTGAGTCCCTTCAGGGTCGAACGGTAGGCGATCAGACTATAAGCCAGACCAACTCCGATATTACGCAGCACGGTTGAATCCGTCAGATCGCGCTGCCATCGTGATACAGGTAGTTTCTCTGCAAGATGGCCCAGCATGGCATTGGCGAGCCCGAGGTTACCTTCTGAATTCTCGAAATCGATCGGGTTGACCTTGTGGGGCATGGTAGAGGAACCCGTCTCGCCCTCTATCTTCTTCTGCTTGAAGTAGGCAATCGAGATATAGGCCCAAATGTCACGGTCAAAGTCGAGCAGGATGGTGTTGAATCGTCTGATGGCGTCAAACAACTCGGCAATGTAGTCATGGGGTTCTATCTGTGTCGTGTAAGGATTCCAGTTAAGTCCCAGTGAGGTCACAAACTGCTCACTAAGGCCAATCCAGTCGACATCGGGGTAGGCAGAGACGTGGGCGTTGTAGTTGCCTACAGCGCCATTGATCTTGCCCTGGATTTCGGTCTCATCGAGTTTTTTCAACTGCCCCCGCAGCCTGGCCACAACATTCGCCAGTTCTTTGCCCATGGTGGTCGGTGAGGCGACCTGACCGTGTGTTCTGGACAGCATCGGGATACTGGCATATTCCCTGGCCAATGCCGCCATACCGTCGGTGATCTCGACCATGGCAGGGCGGATTTCCTGTTCGATTGCTGCCTTCAGCATGAGCCCATGGGAGAGATTGTTGATATCTTCTGAGGTACAGGCGAAGTGCACGAACTCGATGTAGGGTTCGAGACCCTTGATACCAGCGAGCTTTTCTTTGACGAGGTATTCCACCGCTTTGACGTCGTGGTTGGTGGTTGCCTCCGTGTCTTTGACCTTGCGGGCATCCTCGACGGAGAAACCATTAAGGAGTGCATCGATGGCTTTATTCTGGGCTTTACTCAGTGCCGGCAGTTCATGGATATCC
>JABHYO010000057.1 GCA_018656865.1 Gammaproteobacteria bacterium
TCAGTCTGTCGAGCGAGCACCTGGGATTCCTGATTTCCGGTGTTCTGATGCTGGCACTGGGCTTCGTCATTCTCGGTGAAAGGCGACCGCTGCCCGTTGTCGCGGTGAGCGTTCCCGTTGTATTAGGTCTATACCTGTTGCTGACAGCGCTGGACATTCACCTCGACCCTGGTCTCCTGAGGCAGTTGCTGTGATCGATGGTGTTCTGCTGGGACTAACGACAGCTCTCACACTACAGAACCTGACATTGGTTCTTATTGGCTGTGCTGTCGGCACACTCATCGGGATGCTGCCTGGTCTTGGTCCCATCTCGGCAATCGCTCTCATGATCCCGGTCACTTACGGTTTCGAGCCATCAAGCGGCATGATTCTGCTGGCAGGTGTTTACTACGGCGCTATTTTTGGTGGATCCACGTCATCAATCCTGATTAATGCACCGGGCGTTGCAGGAACGGTTGCTACTGCATTTGATGGCTACCCCATGGCTAGAGGTGGCGAACCCGGTAAAGCGTTGGCAACGGCTGCCTGGGCTTCCTTCACAGGCGGTACGCTGGCAGCGGTTCTACTGCTGCTGGCCGCCCCCTGGCTTGCCGACCTGGCCCTGAGCTTTCAGTCCGTGGACTATTTCTTAATGATGGTGCTGGGACTCAGCCTGGTTACTGCCTTTGCCGCTGAAGGGGAGCACCTGAAAGCAACGCTCATGACCTTCGCAGGACTTGCTCTGGCGACTGTCGGCACGGATCTGACCGCAGGTGTCCAACGGTTCACCTTTGGCAGAATGGACCTGGTCGACGGAATAAGCTTCGTGCTGCTGGCAATGGGCACCTTCGCCCTCTCTGAAGCCATCATGATGGCGCTGTTTAAATCCCGAAAGATGGATGCACCAAAGGTGCCGAGAACAGGCCTGAAACTCAGCCTCCGGGATTTCAGAACAATTCTGCCCACTTTATCCCGCTCCTCCATCCTGGGTTTTCTTGTGGGGATACTGCCAGGAGCAGGCGCAACAATCGCTTCCTTTCTCGCTTATGGCGTCGAGAAGAAACTAGCAGGATCAGCAACACCAGCATTTGGAGAGGGCAACATTAAAGGGCTGGCAGCACCTGAGACGGCGAACAACGCTGCCTGTACTGGTTCATTTGTTCCACTGCTAACGCTCGGCATCCCCGGTTCCGGAACGACGGCGGTTCTCCTTGGCGCTCTCATCGCCTATGGCATACAACCAGGGCCACGACTCTATGTCGATGAACCACAGGTCTTCTGGGGTGTCATTGTTTCCATGTACATCGGTAACCTGTTTCTGTTGATGCTGAATCTTCCTTTGATTCCGTATCTCGCCAGGATGCTGGCCATACCCAGACATTTTCTGATTCCACTCATCATGTTTTTCTCGATGATGGGTGTCTACCTGGTTTCGTTTAACCCATTCGATCTGCAACTGATGGTGTTCGTGGCTGTGTGTGCTGTGATACTTCGTCTGCTGTCGTTTCCTATGGCTCCGCTGCTGCTTGGCTTTATCCTGGGAGGCATGCTTGAAGACAATCTTCGGCGCGCCATCACGGTCAGTGACGGTGAACTGGGGTTCTTTCTCGACAGGCCAGTTACCCTGCTGCTTGTAACCCTGATCGTGGTCATTTTGATTAGCCCTTTAATTCAGAGATTTACAACATTGAAATCTTCACCAACATCGCATTAAGCTCGCCGGTATATGAAACTTGAAGAACTAGGCTGGAGCCACTTTTTTCAACAGCAGATATTGAGTCTGGAAGAGGACTGTGTCCCTGCTCGCATTTGCCGTCAGGATGTAAACCAGTATCTGCTTCTGTCAGAGAACGGCGTACTGACAGGTAAACTGCCAGGGCGCCTTCGAAGAGAGGCTTTCTCGAAAGCGGACCTGCCCACAGTGGGTGACTGGGTGTTGGTGAAACAGATTGTTGGGGGTGAACAGGGTACGGTTCAGATCGAAAAATTGCTTGAACGCAGAAGTCGGTTTTCCAGACAGGAGGCGGGCGACATAGTAGATGAGCAGGTCATAGCCGCCAATATTGACACTGTCTTTATCGTCTCCGGCCTGGACGAAGACTTTAATATCTCAAGAATCGAGCGATACCTTCTGCTGAGCCGTGACAGCGGTGCGCTGCCTGTCATCCTGCTGAACAAGTCCGACGTCTGCGATACGCTGGATCAGTATCTGGATGCTCTCAGACCAATTGCCCGTGGTACACCATTTCATGTTATTAGCGCTAAAGGTCAAACGGGACTTGAAGATGTCCGGCAGTACATCAGTTCTGGAACCACTTGCGCCCTGATGGGTTCATCCGGTGTTGGCAAATCCACTGTGATCAATGCACTGCTCGGTTATGACCGATTTGAAACCGGCTCTGTCCGCGAGGCAGACGGTAAAGGCAGGCACACCACAACTTTTCGGGAAATGGTTGAAATACCCAGCGGCGGACTGATCATTGACACACCCGGTATGCGGGAACTTCAGGTCTGGGGAGATGCGAGTTCACTCGCCCAAAGTTTCGAGGATATCGAGGATCTGGCACTGAATTGTAAATTTGGTGACTGCAAGCACGATACAGAACCAGGCTGCGCGATTGCCTCTGCTATCACCGCCGGAGAATTAGACTCGGAAAGACTCGAAAGCTATCGGAAGTTTGATCGGGAGCTGCTGCATCTCAAGTCCCAGCAGAGTGCTGCTGCGAGGGCTGAGAAAAAGGAGGGGCGTAAACGCCTGGCTAAGCATATTAAGAACCGGGCGGATAAGCGGGATTGATCGGCACACCGGTCATTCGTTCTGATTGAGTGGGACGAATGAAGTCTGGTCACGAGATACTTCACTTCGTTCAGTATGACTTTCCGGTATCGCGAGACGCTTCACTGTGTTCAGCATGACTTAGTAGTGTCAGGAGATGCTTAATCTGTCGCGAGATACTTCATTTCGTTCAGTATGACGACTAGAACGAGTTACTATCCCTCAAGCATTTTCTTGAGTTCAGCCTGTCTCCGCTTCTCGCCAGCAATATATCGGATATATTGGCGGGCCTGCTTTTGTTTCTTCTTGTCCAGTTTAGCTGACTGACGGAAAGACTTGGTTGCCGAATCCCACCGTTCGAGCTGCATCTGTGAAATCCCCTTCCAGAAAGCGACGTCACCCGGTTTCTTCGTCTCACCTTTCTTCTGAGCGTCGGAATAAGCCACTACTGCTTCCTTGTGCCTGTCCTCGGCCGCCAGTGCCTGTGCCAGCCGATAGTGAAGCTCACCGTCTTCAGCGTATTTGCTAGCATCTCGCCAGGCATCGATTGCCTGGTTGGTTTCCTGCGACATCGTATAGGCAGTCGCTAACAGTCGGAGGTTTTTCTCGTTTTCCTCAACCAACCCTGATTTTATGCCTTTCTCAAGAATCTGAGAGGCCTCGAAGGGAACCGACGCACCTAGCAGACGCTGCGCCAGCATCACGACCTCGGATTCACGTTGGAGAAAACCCTGAATATAAAGAGCGTAGTACGCAGACAGAGATTTATCGTCCCAGTTCTTTTCACTGTACATGCCCGCCAGATGCATCCAATACTGTTTCTTTGGATAATTCACGATCAGTGTTTCGAGCACTCTGATCACGCTGTCTACATCTTCAACTTCGTTGTAGAGAACAACCTGGAGATACCACCAGTTTTCTTTGATGTCCTTCTGCTGCGAGTTCGCAATTTCCTCTACTCGCAGAGCCCATTTCAGCGACTCACGAAAGTTTTCCATCTGGTAGTAGGCTGTTGCTTTGATAAAGGTGACCTGTGCATCAGGGGTAACCTTCAATGCCTGCCATTTATCGATGAACTGAACCGCCTTCCGGTAATTTTCTTCACCATAGTGCAACTGAAACAGCGCTCGCAGAGATGAAAGCTCAAGCGCTTCTGTAATCGTTCCCTGCTTGAGGATGTTTTCGTAGGACTTTATCGTATTGGGTATGTCTTCAATCGTGTAGTAAGCAAAGGCTAACGTATTCCATATCTGAGCCAGCTCGTAGCTGTTCAGCCCCTTGCTTTCGCGCAATTTCATCAGCAGTCGTATTGCGTCTTCTACGGTTCCCGTTGGTTCAGGTGCCGGCTCACCCTCTTCCCTCGGAGCGGAATCAGGATCAATCATGATCTGAGCTTCGGCAAGCTTCTTGTAGGTCTTCTCCCGCATGGCGGGAACTTTCCGAGTCTTCTTCTTTTCTTCGGCTGCCTGAGCGGCTTGTCCGAGGACCAGGTTAGAGCCAAACTGCCCCACTATCAGGGGAAGTGCCCAAACTACTAACAGTATTGCCAGCTTTTTCATCACAGCCCCTAGTCGTCAACCAGCTCAAAAGAAATCTTATTCTGTACACCTGCCGTCGCAACAGGATTTCCGTCGATTACTTTTGGTTTGTACTTGAATTTCGCGGCAGCTTTCCGGGCGGCGTTGTCAAATACGCCATTCGGGCTATCAAAACACTGCCCTTCTTTGCGCGCATTCTTGATCCATCCACAATTCGACACAACGAAAGGGTCAGCTACGCTACCCTGCTCCGTTACGGTAAATTCAACGATTACCCACCCAGTCATGCCTCTACTGAGTGCACGCCTTGGATATTGAGGTTGAACTTTCACGATGGGTAGATACTCACCGTCGCTGATGCCGAATCCTCCACTGCCGACCTGAATATCAATGTTGGTATTCATCCCCTCCATCGAAAACCCGGTCTTATCGACATTAACATTGAAGTTTTGCGGGGGAACTTCCGGTGGTGGGTCGTCTGGGGGTGGTGGCTTCTTTGGTTTACGCTTCTTGGTCTGTAGTTCCTGATCCTGCTTCACCCGGACAAAATCTACAAGATTGCCAATGTTATCGTCCGACAGTGCTCTGTTTGCACCCTGAATCAGAAATTGCATCAGGTAGAACAGGGCGGCAGTGACAATGATGCCTACCAGTACAGAGAGACTTAGTCTTACTACCATAATCCCTTCCTATTTCTCTTCACCGGCGATGGCGACCTGAGATATCCCGATAGCACGGGCTGCATCCATAACCGCCAGCACTTTTTCCACCTTGGATGCACCATCTGCTTGTATAACGAGCCCACCCTTGGGATTTTCTGCGTGCAGTCGTTCCATCATCGGGCGAACGTTTCTGATATCCACCTTCTTTTTGTCGATCCAGATCCCGTCGTCGGGAGCCACAGCCACCAGCAGTGAAACGGTTTTCTTCAGCTGTGCGGTTTCCGTGTCTGGTCGATTGACCTCAACGCCGGTCTCCTTAATGAAGGTAGCAGTCACAATGAAGAAGATCAGCATGATGAACACAACGTCCAGCATGGGGGTCAAATCGGCGACCTTTTCTTCTTCTTGTTTTAGGGGTCTACGCATATTCTTACTCGATAATTGACTCTAGTGGTCCATTGTCAGCGTGTCTTCCATGTAGCTTTCTTCTGTCTCCACCTTGGAAGTCAGAAAGGTATTAGCAAGTACTCCGGAGAGCGTCGCGACCATACCTGACATGGTCGGAATGGTTGCGGCAGAGACACCAGCTGCCATGGACCGCGCATTACCGCCGGAATAGGTCATTGCTTCAAATACCTGAACCATCCCAGTCACCGTGCCCAGAAGTCCGAGCAGTGGCAGGAGCGATATCAGAGTCTTGATGAAACCCATATTGGCTTTAAGACGCAGGTTCACTTCGGAAATCAGCCGCAGTCTGATCATATGAGCATTCCAGGAATTCCTTTCCTGCCGACCCTCCCAGTATGACAAGGCCTTACCAACATCCTGTTTATGTTCGGTGTTGATAAACCAAAGGCGCTCAAATATCAGTGCCCACATGCAGAAGGTCGCAACGGCGATGAGATAGAGCACATCGCCACCGGCCTCCAGAAAAGTTCGTATTGCTACGTAGACAGCCTCCATTCTTAGCGGCCTGCCGATTCCGCGTGTTCAGCAACGAGCCCGGCACTCTGCTCCATGAGAATGTGCAGAATGATCTTGGCTCTTGAATCGACGATGGAATGTAGCAGTACAGTGGGAATGGCGACGGTCAGACCCAGAACGGTCGTTATCAGCGCCTGGGAAATACCACCGGCCATTGTTTTGGGATCACCGGTACCAAATAGTGTGATCGCCTGGAAGGTCACGATCATGCCGATAACCGTACCCAACAATCCTAGCAGCGGTGCCACCATCGAAATGATCTTGATAAAGGCAATCCGGGCATTAATCGCCGGTTGCTCCTTCAAAATCGCCTCGTCCAGCTTCAACTGCAGCGTTTCTGAATCCACTTCTTTGTTGGAGTGGTATACCTGCAGTACTCGCCCTAGCGGATTGCCGCCGTCAACGGTGCCTGGATTAGCGGCCTGTCGACTGACCTTGCTGCCAACCATATTCAGGGTGATGAATCGTTCAAGAGAAAGAAGCAGTGCAATAATACCGAGAGTGATAATCACGTAACCCGGTGTGCCACCCTGCTGAACGCGTTCTTCCAGCGTCGGCACCTGAACCTGTAGCGCAAGTAATTGACCGCGAGTCGGATCAAGACCAAAGGGTGTAAACCCATTGACCGATTCTGCGAGATCTGAGGCTGAAGAAACAAAACGAGCCGCTGGCTGCCTTGGCAGTTCCTTAATGACACCCGTTTGGAGGTCATAGGTAACATACTCTCCGCCGCTGACCAGGTTAAAGGAACCAATCCGGACAACTTCCTGTTCGACTTCTTCACCATCGACCTTGATGACCGTTGCATTGAAACGGGTCACTTTGGCGCTTTCAGTCATTTCCCGTTGCAGCTCAAACCACAGCCGCTCGATTTCTTCGATTGTTGCAAGCTTCGAACTTTTGCCCATTGATTGAGCAAACTCGCCCAGCCACTTACCTCGATCAGGTAGTTCCGCCGAAACGATGGAGCCTTCAAGTACACCTTGAGTATCGCCACTGACCTGCTGCAGTACACCAAAAAGTTCACGCAGCGAACCAAGACGTTTTGCCAGTATTTCCTGTTTGGCAGCGATGTCCTGCTCGTTTTTCTCAAAGATATTCTCTAAACGCTCTGCTTCAGCTTCTTCTTCCCGTTGCATGCGATTGGCTTTGTTGACTTCGCTCTGCTGTTTTGACTTATCTGCCAGGAATTGCTTTTCGCGTTGATCGTTGGAACGTGTATTTATGACTTTGCCTTCCTTCACCAGGTTCAGCAATTCCGCAAGTGACTTTGCAGGTATTTCTTCTTTCGCCGCGTTTGCAGCACCCGCAAAGGTCAGGACCAAAGTCATTACTGCCATTGTTATATTTTTCATGACTTATTCTCCTGGTGCCGGTACAGGTAAACGAACCAGGTCCGCCGTTTGGGTTTTCCTGGCGATTCTGAGACCGTCTCGAACACCGCCACGGAAATCATCGTCGAGGATGACCCATTGCTTGTCCTTGTTGTCCCAGACGCCGGTTACTTCACCGTCCTGTGTCTGGAAGACGAGAGCAACCCGTCCCCATTTCAGCATATCAACTTGACGGGACTTGCCTTCTAGCTCGACAGAGCTTGTATAAGCTTCGATTGTCGTCCCGTAGGTGTTTTCAACCTGGTAAGCCTGGAGAACCTGGCTGAACTTCTCAGCGACAGATACATCTGAGCGATCCAGCGTATCCTTCAGAAAGTCGATCCGTTCACGGCGTTCGCTGATTAGAAAAGGTATATCGAGTTCCACAAATTTTTCGAGGTTTTCGATCATCCGCTCAATGAGTGGACCAATCTGTCTTTCGATAACGGTGACATTATCTATTGACTCCTCCAGCTCTCCGAGTTCCTGTACCTGGTTGGAAATCAGTCTGCGCTGTTGCTGGTTATAGACCCTGAGGCCATCAACCACCTTCATCACCTGCTTGTACTGAGTTAACAGGTCACGAGTCTGTTCAGATACCTGATCGATTTTTGCTTGTGATTTTGCGCCATCGACGGTCGTTGAAGAGCGTATGCCCAGCACCTCATCAAGAGACGCGGCGTACACTTCACCGGCACTAATAAAAGACAGCAGGCAGAATGCTTTTAACATTGTGCCCAGCATCGTCGGGTGCTTTTTCATGCTATTACCTACTGGGATTTGTTTCTTTATATGGTTCTAACGAAACGACCAAGGCCAGCCAAATCGCGACCCCCGTCGGTCCAATCAAGGCGGACAGAATGAGGAACACGCCCTCGATTGTCAAGCGCCCACACCTCTAAAAAAGATACCTTGAACCGACTTTTGATTTGTCAAGTACAACATTGATTTCTAGACATTAATTTGGACCGCGTTTCACCTGTGCCCTGGGGGAATCAGGGGTGCAATCGGGTCCGGTTTTGGAGGTGAAAAACTTCACAAAAAAGAACCGTATTTTGAATGCACGATCAACCAAGACACCATTTCACGCAGATTCATTGACTCGTACGATTTCGAACCTGTCATCGATCTCCGTCAAACGATTCTCACTGGTGACAACCGCGAGCGAAGGTGCTGATGTCAGATATCTTTCAGTTACCCGTCGGAGGTCAGACTGACGAACTTCAAGGTATCTGCTACGGAGCGTTTGGCGATGTTCCGCATCGCGCCCGAACAATTGGTGATGAA
>JABHYO010000053.1 GCA_018656865.1 Gammaproteobacteria bacterium
AAGCGATGGAACCGGTGTTTACAATGGCGCCCCCACCTCTCCTGGACAGGTGGTCAATGGCTATCCGGGTCCCTGCGACGATGCCAATCAGGTTGATCTGCGCGACCTGGGCGATTTTTCTGACCGGTGTCTCCGGCCAGATGGGTTCACCCGAAACGATACCAGCATTGTTGAACACGATATCAAAGCCGCCTAATTCATCTGCCGCCTTTGCGAACATTCCTTCCAGTGCATCGATATCGGTTACGTCAGTCGGGATGCACAATGTCCTTGTGCCCAGGCGTTCAATTTCAGCCGCAGTCTGCTGCATCTTTTCAGCATCGATGTCCGCCAGCGCAATTGCTGACACATCGGCTTCCGCCAATGCGAGCGAAGTTGCTCTGCCAATTCCGGTTGCGGCACCAGTCACGACTGCTGTCTTACCCTTTATATCCATTTCAGTTCCCAGTGATCGAATGCTACGGCCGTTCAGAAAGCCAGAACTAGTGCGCTTTGTCAAAGGCGCACTGTCCCCGTAGTTCCGAATTACACCCTGTCCCTATTTCCAGAAATCCTTCGGTTCAAGTGGCAGCCAACCTGGCGCATTCACATCCCATCGATAAATCATGTCGTTTTTGCCCACGCCGGTGGGCCGACCGTGAGCGTCTGCGCTAATGTGTTTGAACTCCCAGTGAACACCATTTTCTACCCACTGCCAGTATGTGCCGTCCCATCGCCTCACATTGTCACTCATGGATATCGCGAAGATAGTGCCGTCCGCGCCAGCGGCAAGATCCTTCGAAGCACCATTGATTGTCGTATGCCCGTAGTCGAAGTTAACCCATGTTGACTGGGCAGGGTCCCATCGATAGACGAGATTATCCTGCGCCACCACCCAGGGACGACCATGCTTGTCGACAGTGAGTTTCTTAAATTTCCACTTTACTGCATTGACGGGTTCCAGGTTCTTCCACCAGGTGCCTTCCCATCGCATCACGGTGTCATCCATTGCGATGCCGAAGACGGAGCCATCAGCGCCGATGGCAATGTCCTTTATAGCGCCGCTGATCGTTTTGTGTTCATAGTCGAAGTTAACCCACGTTGACTGCGCAGTGTCCCATCGATAGACGATATTGTTTTGTGCGACCACCCAGGGCAGGCCGTTAGGGTGAATGGCGAGTCCTTTGAACCGCCAATGCTGAGCGCCTTTTTGTTCGACGTAGCGCCACTTCGAACCGTCCCACTGTCGAACGGAACCCATACCATCCAGTGCAAAGGTAGTACCATTGGCGCCTAAAGCAACCTGCAGGGACTGTTCTCTTACCACGTAATTCGCCTGCACATCTCTGTACGACAGGCCTCTGACGCTGGGAAATCGCTGCTTGTACGAGTCGATGTTGTCCCGAAAAACAACCTCGACACTACTGGCTTTCTCGCTGATACCAGTAGGCAGACTGTTACCGTTAATGTTGTTTTGCGGCGTGATTACCTTCTGCCAACCTCCGTAGTCCTTGTGTTCGTAGAGAGTGACTTGGGCCGTAGTGCAATGGCCGAAGAAGTCAATCTTCTCTATTTCGTCATTCCAGTCCGAGCCGCTCCAGTCCTGCGAGTAAAAACGAGCGTCCCGGCCAAATTTCGTCCAGAAGCCTACGTATCCATCAAAAACGTCAGACATGCCGAGTGGGTCGTCTCTGTCCTTGATTGAGATGGTTCGCCAATTTCCATCTGAGCCTTTGCCATGTAGTTCCACCGTACAGCTCGCCAATGCTGGCGTCGTGTAAGCAAGGGCGCAGGCGGCAAGAATGGGGATCAGGTTCTTCGCCCGGTTTGTCATCGTTTTGTGGATTGTCATCAGGTTATTCATCGTTCAACTCCGTTTCAGGGTGTAGTGACGAAAATAATGGCAGTTGATTGTTACGATCAGATGTCTGGATTGTCGAGTTTTGTAACTAATTGTCGAGTTTTGTAGCTGATTGAGGGGACAGAGCCTTTATGCCGACCCTAAAAATTAAGAGTGTGTAAAGAACCGAGATTCAGACCTAGGAGCCCTGGCTTCCTTCATAGCAGGAGAAGTTGAAGAAGGTTTCGTCGTTGACGAGATTAAGGTTTAAAAGGCGCAGGGAGGTTTCTGAGTCAGCGGTGACGACCAGCGTTGCCTCACCATTCCAGGTGACTCCGAATAGTTCGCCGAGCTGGTTTCGGTTTAGCCAGGTCGCTTCGAATGGTTGCAGCGTATCCAGTAGGATTGTCGAACTGCCAAGCTCTTCACCATCAATGTCATAGAGCCGGCCGGTGACATTGGTGATGACTTCGGTTCCCTGATTGATAAAGCGTACAAAAGTCAGAATACTGGAATCGAAACCTTCAAGGTTGTGCACGTCACTTTGCCTTACGCAATTGGTGTTGCTGATCAGACCACTCGGACTGGTCAGACGTGTCATCAGCTCAAAGGTATCGGTGCTTTGAATTGCCACCAGTGCCGGGCCGGTCCAGGCGTCAGCGCCGGTCAGCAGTTCCAGATCAGTCGCTGTCAGAATGATTCTATCATCGGGGGCGATTAAACCCGTTTGCAGACTCGTTTGGGCAACACCAAGATTCTCGCCCGTACCTGCGTATAGAGTGCCCAGTACATCAATCGACTGATCAGATGTGTTGATGATATGGGTTTCTGAAATATTGGCACTGTCGGAATTCGTCATCAAATAAACATAGCCACTGGTCGATGATTCGAAGCAGGAAAAATTAAAGAAGGTTTCACCATTGACGAAATTCAGGTTCAGCAATTTTAAAGCATCACCCTCGGCCTGGATCTTCATCGATGCCACGCCATTCCACTGTGCACCGAATTTGTCGGCCAGGTCGTCGCGATTCAGCCAAACCGCTTGTTTAGGCAACAGGTTAGCAATGAGTTCAACGGATGATTCGCCAACGCTCTGACCATCGGTGTCGATCAGATTTGCAGTGATCGAAGTGATGGTTGAAGTTCCGGTATTGATGAAGCGTACGAATGTCATGTTGGCTGAATCGAAGCCTTCGACATTGTGAACACGGCTCAGACGCACACAATTGGTATTCGAGACCAGACCACTGGGGCTCGTCAGCTTGCTCATCAGATCGAATTCTGCAGTGCCGCTGACCTCGAGCATTGCAGGGCCGGACCAGGCTTCGATGCCAAATAGTGATTCCAGGTCGGTGGCAGTCAGCAGGACCCGGCCCTGTGAAGCAATGGCATTGCCGTTGAGTTCAGTGCTTGCTGAACCCAGCAGTTCGCCGTCACTATTGT
>JABHYO010000194.1 GCA_018656865.1 Gammaproteobacteria bacterium
AACCCTCGTCGGGGTCCAGAATCAGGCATCCGGTCTGTTTTAGAGTCATTATGTTGGTCTGCGTAGCGGCGTTAGACCACATTGCCTGGTTCATTGCCGGAGCTACCGCAATAGGGCTGTTTGCCGCAAGACAAACGGCGGTCAACAGGTCGTCACTCCTGCCCGCTACCAAACGGGCGACAAAATCTGCGGTTGCCGGAGCGACGACAATCAAATCGGCCCAACGGGCAAGTTCGATATGACCCATGACCGATTCAGTGTCTGTATCCAGCAAATCCTGATGTACGGCGTGTCCGGAGAGTGCCTGAAGTGTGAGTGGCGTAATGAATTCCTTTGAGCCTTTTGTCATCACAACCCTGACATCGGCACCTTCGTCCTGGAGGCGCCTGATCAGTTCTGCACTCTTATAGGCAGCGATGCCACCCGTGACACCGAGGAGAATTCTCTTGTTGGTCAGACGATTCACTTCATTCAGCTCTATGGACGACGACTGGCACCCACCCTGGTCAATGTCGACACAAAGCTTCAGTGATCTCTGGTGCCCCGCCGGAGAAAGGGAGATTAGCATAGCTATGCAAGGAAGTGATCACTCACAAGCAGTTTTTGGCGAAGCTGAAAACTGCGCGGCAGCAATTTGGATTTTGTGTTATTCGAACAGAAAATCCACATTGCGAGAGCAAGCAATCTACAGGCAAGCAATCTGTTCAAGGTGGAGATACCAGCCATGATGCCGCGGGAAAAGCTTCTACTGGACGGGCCTGAGTCATTGAATGACGAGGAACTACTGGCGATATTTCTGCGGACCGGAGCACCCGGAGTGAGTGTCATGGAACTTGCTGGACAATTGCTGGCTGACTTTGAGGGGTTGCGCGGTCTGATGCAGGCGGGAAAAGACGACTTCTTGAATTGCCGTGGAGTGGGAGTAGCCAAATACGCTCAGCTGATATCGGCACTAGAGATGTCTCGGCGGTACCTTCGCAGCGGTATTGAGCGGGGTGAATCGATATCAGACCCGAGTATCACCAGACAGTTTTTGCAGCTGAAGCTTCGACATTGCGCCCGTGAAATATTCGCGTGCCTGTTTCTTGACAACCAGCATCGCCTAATCAGATATGAGGAAATGTTTTACGGCACCATTGATGGTGCCAGTGTTCATCCAAGAGAGGTGATAAGACGGGCACTGGAGCTCAATGCGGCAGCGATCATTTTCGCCCACAACCACCCTTCAGGAGTTGCCGAACCCTCACACGCTGATAAGAGAATAACGGAAAGGCTGAGCTCGGCACTGGCATTGGTCGATATCCGTGTCTTGGATCACTTGGTGGTGGGCGATACAGAGGTAGTATCCTTTGCAGAATTGGGATTGCTGTAGTCGGTTTTGTTGAAGAAATGAAGGCCATCTGGTATAAAGCACCGCTCTCACGTGGTCGCGTTACCCAGGCAACTGTACACCGACTACAAGTTATTGATTTATAAGGTAATTGACATGTCCAGAGAATGTCAGGTCACCGGTAAGAAACCGGTTAGTGGCAATAACGTATCACACGCGAACAATAAGACGCGACGAAGATTCCTGCCTAATATCCACGATCATCGGTTCTGGCTGGAAAGTGAAAACCGGTTTATCAAGCTGCGGGTATCAGCCAAGGGGATGAGAATCATCGACAAACTGGGTATTGAGCAGGTTGTTTCCGATATTCGTGAAAACGGGCAGAAGGTCTAATCATGAGAGAGAAAATCAAACTGGTTTCAAGTGCTGGTACCGGCCACTACTACACCACCAGCAAAAATAAGCGAACGATGCCTGAGAAAATGGAGATCAAGAAATTTGATCCAGTGGTACGTAAGCACGTGATGTACAAGGAATCCAAGATCAAGTAACACCAGACCGCCTTTCCGGCGGTTTGACTGGTTTCTGACCTTCCCTCCAATCACCTATGCCTGAACTGCCCGAGGTTGAAACAACACGGTTAGGTGTCAGGCCTCATGTGATTGGCAAACCCATCGTGCGGGTATTGGTCAGAGAGTCCAGATTGCGTTGGCCTGTCTCCCCCGAACTCCCACAGATGCTTACCGGCAACATCATCTCTGATGTCGCCCGGCGCGGCAAATACCTGCTTTTTCTGACCGAATGCGGCCGAATGATGGTCCACCTGGGTATGTCCGGCAGCCTTCGAATTACCGATATTAATAAGGTTCCGCGCAAACACGATCACATCGACATCTGCTTCGTTGACGGCAACATCCTTAGATTCCATGATCCGAGACGGTTTGGTTCGGTGCTGTGGTTGCCAGGTGAAAGCGGACACGAACTGATTGATAATCTCGGTCCTGAACCGCTGGAAGATGACTTCGACGGGGACCATCTCTATCGCCTGTCGCAGTCCAGGCGTACGGCGGTCAAGACATTTATCATGAATAGCCGGATCGTGGTTGGCGTCGGCAATATCTACGCAAATGAAGCATTGTTTCTATCAGGCATTCGACCAGACCGTGCTGCTGGACGAATTTCGAGGGAAAGGTATCGGCGCTTGTCGGACGATATCAAAGCGGTGTTGGGGAAAGCCATTGAATCAGGGGGCACCACATTGCGGGACTTTGTCAGGGAAGATGGTTCTCCCGGTTATTTCAGTCAGCAGCTAAATGTTTATGGCAGGGGCGGAGAAACCTGCGTCCGCTGCAGTCAGAAACTCACTGAATCGCGGTTGGGTAACAGGTCGACTGTATACTGCAGCCGCTGTCAGAGATAGATCTTAGTCGATCTCGCCATTGTAGAGTGCGTCTGCTACTGCAGGATGTACGAAATCTCTGATGTTCCCGCCGTATCCGGCGATTTGTCGGACCAGAGTTGACGAGATATAGGAATTGGCTTCCGATGGTGCCAGAAAGACGGTCTCGACTTCAGGCTGCAGGGCCCTGTTCATGTTCAACATCTGAAATTCGTAGTCGAAGTCCGTTACCGTGCGAATTCCTTTCAGGATCACCGTGGCGCCGATCTCCTTCGCAAATTCCACCGTCAGACTGTTGAATCCGCGAACTTCAACATTGTCCAGATGGGACAAAGCCTGTTCAGCGAGCTTTACTCGCAACTCGAGAACACTTGGTGATTTCTGGGGGCTCGTCGCAATACCGAGAATCACGTTATCGAAAAGCTGGGCAGCTCGCTCAACCAGGTCAGCGTGACCGTTGTGGATCGGATTGAAGGTGCCGGGATAGAGAACAGTTGTCATAATTCCTGAAGCTCAGAATTCTCAAAAAGCGCAATCATACAGATGTGGCATTGCCCAGATCAACCGATCTTGCAAAGTCCATAGTGTACAGAACCAGAATGTTTCTGCCGGTGGACCTGCCAGTTTTCGGGTAGGGAGTCGAAGACATCGGCAGTTTTGGATTCCAGATAGACAAAATGCCTGGCAATGTTGTTGCGAGCAATTGTTTCGCAGACCCGAATCAGGACATCAGACTGAAAAGGTGGGTCCAAGAAAATCACGTCGAAGCTATCGCTGCTATTCGATAGCCACTCGTCAGCATCGGCTCTATAAAGGTCGTAGTTTTCAGCTTCAAGGCCTTCCAGCGAGAGCTTCAAATGGTCTACGGTCTGTCCATCCGTTTCCACCAGGGTAACGTGGGCGGCATCCCTGGACAGAGCCTCTATCGACAGAATGCCACTACCGGCATAGAGGTCCAGACAACGCGCATCCCTGATGTCATGCATCAGCCAATTGAACAGGGTTTCGCGAATGCGGTCGCCGGTTGGACGAATATCAGACCGTTCAGGGAAACTCACTTTGCGGCCGCGCCACTTTCCACCGATAATTCGTAGTGCGCGATTTTGATGTTTCATATGACCTTGGTGTCCTGCCCCGTAAATACCTTTACGTTCAGCGTGTTCTGTAAGCTCTGGATGTTAAGGTATTTACTGGACAGGACGCTAGGCTGTCCTCATCGATCACGATTGTGAACCAGGAAAAGGCAGAGCGGGTGTCCATGGCAGCAGATGTTGCAGAAGAAGAAAGTGAAGACAAGAAAGGTTTTTTCGCGCGGTTGAAATCCGGTCTCTCGAAGACCAGGTCGAAGTTGTCGGAGGGGCTGCAGGATGTCTTTCTTGGAGCAAAGAGTCTCGATGATGAGCTGATGGAGGATATTGAGGCGATCCTGCTGTCGTCCGATGTCGGTGTCACGGTCACCCAGGAGATTCTTGACGAACTGACGCAGAAGATTAGCCGAAAAGAACTGACCGACGGTGAAGCCGTCTTCCAGCAGCTTCAGGCACATCTGACAAGCATTCTAAAGCCGGTTGAACAGGTTTTTGAAGTCGGTGGTGCTTCCCCCTTTGTTATTCTGATGGTTGGGGTCAATGGTGCAGGAAAAACGACAACCATCGGCAAACTGGCGAAAAGGCTTCAAAATGAAGGCCATAGCGTAATGCTGGCGGCGGGAGATACTTTTCGTGCTGCTGCGGTTGAACAGTTAAAGGTCTGGGGTGATCGCAACGATGTACCGGTCGTTGCCCAGGAAACAGGCGCCGATGCAGCTTCGGTAATTTTCGATGCCCTTTCGGCCGCGAAAGCAAGGAAAGTCGATGTGTTGATTGCCGATACAGCCGGTCGACTACAAAACAAGAAAAACCTGATGGATGAGCTGGCCAAAATCAACCGGGTAATGAAAAAAATTGATGGAACCGCTCCCCATGAGATCATGCTGGTCCTGGATGCTGCGACGGGGCAGAACGCGATATCACAGGCAAGCGAATTCTTTGAGGCAGTCGATGTCTCCGGTCTTACTCTGACCAAACTCGATGGTACGGCGAAAGGTGGCGTGATTTTCGCCATTGCCAGGCAGCTCGCATTGCCGATCCGGTTTGTCGCTGTGGGTGAAAAGATTGAAGATCTGAGACCCTTTTCTGCCGAAGATTTTGTTTCAGCGCTGTTTCAGCGATAACAGCCGATGATACGATTTGACGCCGTCAGCAAGAGATATCCTGGGGCCGTGGATGCACTCTCCCGGGTCAGTTTCGAGATTTCTACAGGGGAGATGGCCTTTTTGACTGGCCATTCGGGAGCGGGCAAAAGTACGTTGATGAAGCTGATCATTCTGATGGAAAGGCCGAGTCAGGGTCAGGTATTTGTTAATGGCGCAAACCTGAATCGTGTTACTCGTCGACAAATCCATAGTGTGCGACGCGGTGTTGGTGTTGTCTTTCAGAACCACCAACTTTTGTTCGATCGCAACGTCTATGACAATGTTGCCCTGCCCCTGACGATTGCAGGATTCTCACCGAAGGAGGTGGGTCGCAGAGTGAGAGCTGCCCTTGCCAAGGTCGGCCTGGGTGACAAGGAAAAGAAGTACCCGGTAGCACTTTCAGGCGGTGAGCAGCAGCGGGTAGGTATCGCGCGAGCGGTGGTAAATAAACCACCAGTACTGTTAGCGGACGAGCCGACTGGCAATCTTGATCCTGAACTGTCTCGCGAAGTCATGGATCTTTTTAGTCAGTTTAATCAGGTTGGTGTCAGTGTGCTTATTGCAACCCACGATCTCGATCTAGTTCGAAAGATGGCAAAAAGAGAACTAGTATTGCGGCAGGGTCGGCTCGTTGGCGGGGGGGACGCTTGAAAAATACAGGAGCGACCGTTGCGGTAACAGGGGCAGGCGGTCGACTCAGATCCTGGGCGCAGCATCATCAGCGGGTATTCACTTCAACTATTAGAGAACTGTTTGCTAATCCCGTCGCCAGCCTGATGACCTGGCTTGTGATTGGTATCGCGTTGGCGCTACCGGCGATTCTATACGTGATGCTGCATAACATCTCGATGATCAGTGGAGACTGGGGTGGCAAGCCCAGGGTCAGCCTCTTTCTGGCGCAAGAAGTCTCGATGGACACTGGTCGTGAACTGGCCTTGAGGCTTGAGGCGCAACCCGGAATCGAACAGATAAAGTTTATCTCCAGTGAGCAGGCACTTAAGGATTTCCAGCACCGATCGGGATTCGGTGAAGTACTTGGCACTCTCGAACGTAATCCGTTGCCTCACGTAATAGAGGTTGTACCTGAAGAGTCAGATCCAATAGCGCTTTCAGATATGATCACTTCATGGGGCAAACTCGAAGCTATTGAACGCGTCTCGGTGGATCTGCAATGGCTGGAGCGCTTGTTCGCCCTGCTTAGATTTGCCGAGCGTTTAGTGCTCGCGCTTGCCATTGTGCTTGGGCTTGGCGTCATGCTGATCATGGGTAATACCATCCGATTGGCCATTGAGAACCGAAGGCAGGAAATAGAGGTAGTAAAACTGGTTGGTGGTACGGACGGTTTCGTTCGCAGACCCTTCCTCTATCTCGGATTCTGGTATGGCTTCGGTGGTGCGTTGATCGCCTTCCTGTTGGTGCAGTTGAGTCTTGCTTTTCTGACCGGTCCGGTTGAAACGTTGGCGCAGAGTTATCGGGATGACTATGCCCTTCAGGGACCTGGAATTACCGGTAGCCTCCTGCTTTTACTGATTGGTGCGGCGTTGGGTGTCCTGGGGTCTGTTCTGGCTGTCTCTAAACATTTGGCGGACATAGAGCCGCAGTAGCAGTCGGCACGATGGATCGGTCTAATCCACATAAACCTATCGCATATTGCTGATTAGCAGTCTGGAAACAGGGGTGCTAAAATGCGCGCCCCCGCGAATTTGCCGGATTATGAAAAAGAATCTGACGACAATGGATGTCCTGTCACCGGGCGCCAATCTTGATGCCTATATTCAGGCGGTCAACGGCATTCCCGTGTTGGCTGCTGAACGTGAGCAGGAGCTGGCAAAAGTCTTGTTTGAAGATGGCGAATTGGATGCAGCCAGGCAGTTAGTGATGGCTCACTTACGGTTTGTTGTATATGTGGCAAGGTCCTATTCCGGCTACGGCCTATCTGAATCCGATCTCATCCAGGAAGGCAATGTTGGGCTAATGAAGGCTGTTCGACGTTTTGACCCGAAATTTGGTGTACGCCTTGTTTCTTTTGCCGTGCACTGGATCAAAGCGGAAATTCATGAATTTATTCTGAAAAACTGGCGTATCGTCAAGATTGCCACGACCAAGCCTCAGCGTAAGCTGTTCTTTAATCTGCGCAGCGCCAAAAAACGACTGGGGTGGATGAATGAAACGGAAATTCATAATGTGGCCAGAGATCTGGGTGTAACGGCGGAGGACGTTCGTCAGATGGAGAACCGACTTGCCTCCCATGACGAGGCATTTGAACTCGAACCGGCAGACGAGGACGGCTACTCTCCTTCGCAGTATCTGGATGATCCCGATACCGATCCCGCATCTATTGTCGAGATGGAGAATATCAGTCGCGATCATCGAGATCGTCTGAAGGTTGCTTTTAAGTTGCTGGATGAGAGGTCCAGGGAGATCATTCAACGTCGCTGGTTGGTCGATAAGAAGGCGACCTTGCATGAGCTCGCTGGCGATTTCGGCATATCTGCCGAGCGTGTTCGGCAGCTGGAGCAAAACGCTCTGAAGAAGCTGAAACTGGGTTTTGCCTGAAAATCTCTCTGAATCTATGACCGCAAAAATCGCTTTTCTATTTGCAGCGGCGGCCGGTGGCCTGAGTGTCGCTCTGGGCGCTTTTGGAGCCCACGGGCTTCGGGGAAGAGTTGAGGATCGCCTGCTGGAAACCTTCCAGACGGCCGTGCACTATCAGATGTTTCACTCCCTCGTTTTACTGCTGGTGTCGTTTCTTCTGCTTGAATGGGGCAAATTGCTTTCGCTAGAAATTGCAGTCTACGCCTTTATTGCAGGCATCCTGCTGTTTTCAGGTAGTCTCTATGGCCTGGTCCTAACTGAGTTGAAATGGCTTGGTCCGATCACACCGGTGGGTGGTTTGTGTTTTATCGCTGGTTGGATATCGGTCTTTGTCGCCGGTATTCAGAAAATCGGCTGAACGCAATTGATTGGAGATAGACGAGGCATTAGGTCCTATGTCCTAAGGCAGGGTCGTATGACACCAGGCCAGGAGCGGGCCATCGATTCTGGTTGGCCAGACTACGGCCTGGATGTAGCGACTGGTGAAATTGATCTCGGCATCGTCTTTGGTAGATGCGCCCCGCTCACCCTGGAAATAGGATTTGGCATGGGTGAGTCTCTGTTTCAGCAGGCCCATGAGAATCCAGATCGCGACTTTGTCGGGATTGAGGTTCACAGACCTGGCGTTGGTCATCTACTCATGCGCATCCACGAAGCCGATATCGCCAATATACGCCTCTATGCCGAAGACAGTATAGATGTGTTGCGAAATGCGATTCCTGAGCGCAGCCTGGATGTTGTCCAGTTGTTTTTCCCGGATCCGTGGCCAAAAAAACGCCACCACAAGAGGCGGATCGTAAACCGTGATTTTGTCGAATTAGTATCGAGTCGCCTCGTCTCCAGAGGCATTCTTCATATTGCTACCGATTGGGAGCCCTACGCCGCAGATATTGAGATCCTATTGTCTTCGAGAGAGGACCTTGTGCAGATTGAACCCCCTCCCCGGCCTCGAACCAAGTTCGAGCAGCGTGGCGAAAGGCTTGGTCACAGGATTACCGATCTGGCATATCGATTAGCAGCAGAAGCTCATTGAGAAAGCGACTGCCGAGCTGAGTTGTTCGAACACTCTTTGCCTTGGTCGAAATAAGTCCCTTGTCGGAGGCTTGGTCGAGAAAAGGAACCAGCACCTGCTGTGAGAGTCCGGTTCGCTCTTCGAATAGCTCGAAAGAAAATCCATCTGACAGTCTCAGGGCATTCATCAGAAATTCGAGTGCCAACTCGTCTCTTTCGACAGGTGTCTCTCGGCGCCGTCTGTTTTCAAGATAGTCCTTTGGGATACGATTTTTTGTCGTTCGGATGATCTTGCCGTCGCGACTCGTCTTACCGTGCGCACCAGCGCCAACTCCCAGGTAGTCTCCAAACTGCCAGTAATTAAGGTTGTGCCTGGCTTCACTGCCAGGCCGAGCGAAAGCCGACACCTCATACTGTCTGAAGCCAGCCTGTTCCAGCAGGGAAAATCCTAAGTCCATGATTTCGGCCAGGGTGTCGTCCTGGGGCGTTGCGGGCGGGTTGGAGAAGAAGTAGGTATTGGGTTCAATTGTCAGCTGATACCAGGATAGATGATCGGGTTCGAGGGTGATTGCCCGCTCAAGATCAGTGAGCGCCTCACGTGCAGACTGTCCTGGCAGACCATACATCAGGTCGAGGTTGATTCGATTGAATCCGGCGTATTTTGCCCCCGAAACTGCTGACGTGATGTCATCGGACTGGTGGAACCTGCCTAGTTTCTGCAGATGCAGATCTGAAAAACTCTGGGCACCGATGCTGATGCGGTTGATGCCTGCGTCGTAGTATCCCTCGAAATTGGACTGATCGAAGGTACCGGGGTTGGCTTCGATGGTGACCTCGGTGTCGGATATGTCAAAACGACCTCTTATGGCGTGAAGCAGCTGGTCGAAGGCCAGCGATGAAAATAGTGAAGGTGTACCGCCTCCAAAGAAGATGGAGGTGAGGTATGGGCGATCTTCGCCATCGATTTCCTCATCAAAATCGCGGATAAGCGCGTCGATATACTTGGCCTCAGGCAGTTCACCGGCCAGGGCATGTGAATTGAAGTCACAGTATGAGCACTTGGCCACACACCATGGAAAGTGCACATAGAGGCTAAGCGGGATAGCATTCAATGAGTTTACTCACCAGTTGGTTGAGTGCCTGGCCTCGATGACTGATTTTGTTCTTGTCGCTCATAGTTAGTTCTGCCGCAGTCCGGGACAGGTCAGGCAGGTAAAAGACGGGATCGTAGCCAAAACCCGCCTTCCCTGCTGGCTCCCTGGCAATTTCACCGTTCCAGGCAGCTTCAGTAATAAGCGGCATAGGGTCGTTGGCGTGACGGACCGAAACCAGAACGCAGTAAAACCTGGCCTTTCGTCGATCTATGCCTTTCATCGCGGCCAGCAGCTTTTCGACATTTTCGTGATCCGTTGATGAAGCTCCGGCATACCGGGCGGAGTGAACACCTGGAGCACCATTCAGGGCGTCGACACAGAGACCGGAGTCGTCTGCTATGGCAGGTAGACCGGTGATTTGCGCGGCATAGCGTGCCTTGATGAGGGCGTTTTCAACAAAGGTGACTCCTGTCTCGTCTGGCGGCTCCACATCGAGTGAACTTTGCAGCACAAGCTGAAAACGGTCAGGCACTAGCGTCCTGATTTCATCCGCCTTATGAGCGTTTGAACTGGCGAGCACAAACTGCATCAGAGTGTTCTAGCCTGCATGATTGGGTCTAATAAAGTCCGAGCACCAGGCCCGGCGGTATCCCCAGGGAGATAGCGAGTGGTCGAACGATAAGGAAGGTGTCGATCAGCGTAATGGCAACGAATACCAATATGATGGAAAAATCGAGCCCACCCATGGGGGGCAGCAGTTTTCGTGCTGGTGTGCAGATCGGTTCCGTCAACTGATGGACCAGGGTCATGACCGGATGATTGGAGTAAGGGGCTATCCAACTGGCTATGACCATCACCAATAGCGCAAAAAAGTAGATGTCAAAGATGGTTGAAACCATGCCAACCAGTGCCCAGGCAATGTACGCTGGATGGAAAATTAAACCGCCTTTTAGCAGCATGACCAGCATGATCGCAGCCAGTTGGACGATCAGTGCGACGATGAGCGTAGCAAAATCGATACCTCGAACCGTTGGAATCAGCTTTTTCAGGGGTTTTACGGGTGGGTCCGTCACTTTGACGATGGCCTGGCAGATCGGGTTGTAGTAGTCGACCCGGGAAACCTGCATCAGGAAGCGGAGTAGAACGACAATGAAGTAGATGCCGACAAATGTTTGGATAAGAAATACGCCGGCATTGGCAAAATTCTGTGTCATAGCTACGGGTCCTGATGTTGCAGGCGTTGATTATATAAATGAACCATCGAATAGGCTCCCTAAATCTAGTCCTCGTCGGAAAGTTCGACAGATCGAATCCGTGCCGCGTCGACCGCTCCGTCGACGATTTTTTCGAATCCCTTGCCCTGAAAGTGTTCAATGGCAGCCTGAGTCGTTCCACCGGGAGAAGTCACCTGTTTTCGCAAGGTCGCCGGATCGAGTGGACTTTCTGCTGCCATTCGTGCCGCGCCGAGTGCTGTCTGCAACACCAGTTGATGCGAAACCTCGGCATTAAGTCCCTGAGCCCTGGCGGCGTTAATCATCGATTCCATTAGGAGGAAAAAGTAAGCGGGCCCGCTACCCGATACCGCCGTGACCGCGTCAAGATCGCTCTCGTTTTCGACCCAGAGAGCCTTTCCCACGGCAGAAAGTATGTGTTCCGCTGCACTTTTTTGAGTGCTTGCGACATCCTTTGTAGCAAACATACCAGTC
>JABHYO010000038.1 GCA_018656865.1 Gammaproteobacteria bacterium
ATCCCTGATGATTCGCAAACCCAGCGCCTCACCTTCCAGCCGTCTGGTCACGAAACCCTCGGACGTATTTTCATCAGCAGTCAGATAAAACACCACTTCCGGGACCGGCACACCAGCAACCGCCGCCTGCTCCATCAACCTGCCTTCCGTGATTCGCGATACGCCCACCTGGATGGGTTCTTCGCTCGTCAATACACCGGATGCATCGTAGTAGACGGGATCGCGCTTTAGTATCAAAGGCACACTGTCATCTTCGGCAGTACGTACATCAAAGGACCAGGTCTCGCGGCTGGCACCACCAGACAACCTGACCAGATTTTCTACCGCTGAACCTCTGCCATAGATCTCTACTGCCCGATCCTTCAGAATTTCAACAAGTTGATCGTCACTCGACATAGCGGCGCAAAAGTTGTCGCGCAAGGGATGACAGGTGCACCTGGTCTGGTCCGTCTCCGACGCGAATGTATCGCGCCGTGGTATAGGCATGCGCCAGAAAGGTGTCCTGGGTAAAACCCATGGCCCCATGAATCTGCATTGCACGATCAACAACCTGGGCTGTCATCGCCGGAACGGTAATCTTTGCTGCCGCAATCAGATCCCGAGCATCCTTGTTACCATATCGATCCATCTTGTCCGCAGCCTTCAAGGTCAAAAGACGTGCCTGCTCTATTTCGCAGAAAGACCTGGCAAGATCCTCGCGCAATGAGCCGTGCTCTGACAGCTTTACACCGAAAGCACTGCGATCTTCTGCTCGCCGGCAGGCCAGTTCCAGAGCACGCTGTGCAAGACCAATGAATCGCATACAGTGGTGTATACGACCTGGGCCTAACCGGCCCTGTGCGATCTCAAAGCCACGACCCTCGCCAAGCAACATGTTGGCCTCCGGCACGCGAACATTTTCGAACAGCACTTCAGGATGACCGTGGGGCGCTCCCGTGTATCCAAAAGTAGTCAGATTACGCACCATCTTCACACCGGGTGTGTCTTTCGGTACCAGGATCATCGACTGCTGCAGATGTCGGTTGGGATTGTCCGGGTCTGTCTTGCCCATGAGAATCGACACCGTACAGCGCTCGTTGGCGAAGCCCGATGAGAACCACTTGCGGCCATTGATCACGTATTCATCGCCATCACGCTCGATCCTGCATTCGATGTTCGTGGCATCGCTCGAGGCGACGGCAGGTTCCGTCATAGAAAAACAGGAACGAATCTCGCCGTTCAGCAGTGGCGTCAGCCAGGCTTCTTTCTGTTCTTCGGATCCATAGCGGGCAAGTACTTCCATATTGCCGGTATCCGGCGCGCTGCAGTTGAAGACTTCAGAGGCCCATTCGACCCTGCCCATAATTTCCGCGAGCGGTGCATACTCAAGGTTGTTGAGTCCGGCCCCATGTTCTTCGTCCGGCAGAAACAGATTCCACAGACCCGCCTCCCGTGCTTTGACCTTGAGCTCATCCATGATCGGCGGCACAGTCCAACCACCGGCCTTCTCCAGAAGTTCGGGATATTCCTCCTCCACAGGATAGACGTGTTCGTCCATAAACTGGCTGACCCGGCTCTGTAGGTCCCGGACTTTTTCACTAAACTCAAAATCCATATCAGGCGCCTCCCACTGGCTTCACACTGTTCATAAACTCGGTCCAGGACTCTGGGTTCAGATCCGCGAATCTTTTTCTGGTCTGTGCATCTGCCAGACGGCCAATAACCTCAGCATCCTTGTGGACTTGTCCGGTAAAGGTCTCCGGTGTCTGAAGTGCTAACAGTATCGCCGCCTCAACATAGCTGTCGGGTGGAGGAAAGTCCTCTGCAGTATCAACTTCATCTCTTGGCACCTGGGCGTAGAGGTATCCCGGCGTTTCAATAATCGACGTTGGCTTCAGCGCATTAACGGCAATACCTCGGCGCATCAACTCATGGGCCATACCGATGGTCATGGCTTCAACGGCTCGTTTCGTGGCGGCGTAGGGCGAAGGATAATCCCAGTCCGCCGCCATTGACGAAATGTTGATGATATTGCCACAGCCGGCATCAATCATTGCCGGCAACACTGACTGTATACAGTGAAAAGAACCATGCACGTTAACCTTGTATATCAGTTCCCAATGCTTGGGCTGAATATCAATGTTGCCACCCGGCGGTTGAATCGCAGCATTGTTCATCAGAATGTCGACACGCCCCCACTGATCCAGAACCTCCGCCGTCATCGCTTCAATGGAAGAAGCGTCAGCTACGTTACAGACAACTGGCATTGCCTCACCGCCTCCTTCCTCGATCAGTCTCGCTGTAGAGTATATGGTCCCGGGCAACTTAGGATCCTTAACCTCCGTGCTGCGTGCAGCAACTGCTACTTTTGCGCCTTCTCGTGCAAAACCGAGCGCGCAATATTCACCAAGCCCCCTGCTTGCGCCCGTGACGATCGCAACCTTGCCATCCAGTCTACCCATTGTGGTCTTCCATCGTGACTAAATTTCCGAATACTAGGAACCCGGAGCTTATATGAAGATAAACCTGGTAAAAACCCGGTACGTGAATACCTATGTCATTGAGGAAACCGCAGGCATGTTCATTGTCGATGTTGCCAGCCGTTGCGACGGGTTCGTGCTGAGACACATTCAGAAAGAAATGAATCGCTCACTTCACGATGTCATTCTGGCGACTTGTACCCATGATGATCCTGATCATATTGGCGGCGTTGTTCGATTGGCGAAGGCCTGCCATGCCACGGCTG
>JABHYO010000055.1 GCA_018656865.1 Gammaproteobacteria bacterium
GAAAACGGCAACAAGGTGCTAACCGAAAGGGTTGATCGATTCGCCATGCCCGACGGCAAGAGCATCGACCTGCCGGTCATGGGAACCTTTGAGATCACTGACGGTAAAATCAGCGCCTGGCGTGATTACTTCGATCTGGCTACATTCACGAGTCAAATGGCCTGAGAAAAGAAATAGCTGCATCCCTGTTTTCCTGCTATTTTGAACTCACTCCAAAACCTGATTGTTTGGATCTAAAAATGCCTGTAACCACCCACAAGACGTTCTGTCGTTTTTGTCATGCTTACTGCGCTATCGAAGTTGATGTGGAAGACGGCAAGCCCATCGCTGTCCGGGGGGATACTGAAGATCCGGTCTATGGCGGCTATACCTGCCTGAAAGGACGGGAGCTACCGGAACAGTACACCACACCCGCACGTGTCAAAAACTCCCTAAAACGTAAGCCAAATGGTGATTTCGATGAAATAGACACCGATCAGGCCATGGATGAGATATCTGCCAAGATCCAGCAACTCATCAAAGACCATGGCCCGCGTTCGGTAGCAACGTATGTCGGCTCTTACGGTTACCAGAATTCAGCCGCCCTGGTTTTACCCAAAGCCTGGCACAGGAGCATCGATTCACCTTCCTATTACACGTCGGTCACCATTGATCAGCCCGCGAAAGCTATTTCCTTGTCCCGGTTTGGTGCCTGGGGTGGCGGCACGCACAAATTTACCGATGCCGATGTCTGCCTGATGATCGGCAATAATCCCGTCGTTTCCCAGTTCTCAGCCTTTGGCGGACCACCGCCCTTCTCGCCCTATGCCCGTATTCGGGACGAGATGAAAAAGGGCATGAAAATCATTGTTGCCGATCCGCGACGAACGGAAGTCGCCAATCGGGCGACCATGCATCTGCAGGTCAACCCGGGTGAAGATGTTGCCCTGCTCTCCGGATTCATTCGCATCATTCTTGATGAAAAACTTCATGATGAAGAATTCTGCGCACAGCACCTGGAAGATCTCGAAGAATTAACGCGGCGCGTCGAACCCTTTACCCCCGATCACGTAGCCTCGCGTTGCGGTATCACCGTTGATGAGCTTGTTAAAGCTGCACGTACTTTTGGCGAGGCGAAGCGAGGCGTTGTCGTCGGTGGCACTGGCCCGGATATGGCACCTCATGGCGTCCTGGCTGAACATCTGATGCTGGCAATGAACGCCATCTGCGGACGAGTCAACAAGGTAGGTGAACAGGTGCCGAACCCCGGCATCATCTCCCCACCTGCACCAAGACGGGCGGAAGTCCATGCGGCAAACCCTGCGTTCGGCAAGGGGCCTGCATCGCGGGTAAGAGGACTCGGCGAGGTCTTTGGCGAAATGCCTACTGCAGCCCTCAATGACGAGATCCTGCTGGAAGGAGACGGCCAGATAAAAGCGTTGATATGCCTTGGCGGCAATCCCATGGTTGCCTTTCCTGACCAGGATAAAACCCTGGAAGCGATGGAAAAACTGGAACTTTTGGTTTGCGTCGATCTGTACAAGTCGGCAACAGCCAAGTTGGCTGATTATATTATTGCGCCAACCATCTCCCTCGAACGTGACGACATGACCATGTTGACTGACACCTGGTACGACGTCCCCTATGCGCATTACACCAAGGCGGTCCTACCGCGGAACCCACAGAGTCGCGAGGAATGGGAGATCTATTGGGAACTGTCACACCGCAGTGGCATACCGATCGGACTACCAGGCGGTCAGCTTGACCCTGAAAAGAGGCCCAGCAAGCACGATGTTCTAAAGCTTATTGCTCCTAATTCCCGCATTTCTGTCGATGAAATGCGAGCGCAGGGTCGTGGCCATATTTACGAAGAAGTTGATGTCAGAGTAGAGCCCGGCAGTGAGAACAGCAGCGATCTGCTTCAACTTCTGCCCGACGGCGTCGCCGAAGAGATTACCGAAGTCTACAACGAAAATATCCGGCGCGATGGCAAAATCATCGATGATGATCAGGAGTTCACTCATCTTCTCATCAGCCGACGACTGAAGCATGTGTTTAACTCGTCAGGTCAACAGCTCACCAATCTCCAAAAAAAGGGTACCACCAATCCTGCTTACATGAATCCTGCCGATCTGGATCTGCTCGGTATCGAATCCGGAGACCTGGTCGAAATCAAAGGTGTGTCCGGTATGCTGATTGGGGTCGCTGAAGCTGCGGGCGATGTGAAACAGGGAGTGGTTTCCATGGCTCACGCCTGGGGTGATATACCGGGTAATTGGGGCGATGTTCGGGAGAAAGGATCCAGCACCAACAGACTGATTGATGAT
This sequence comes from Gammaproteobacteria bacterium, assembly GCA_018656865.1. Taxonomy (GTDB): domain Bacteria; phylum Pseudomonadota; class Gammaproteobacteria; order Pseudomonadales; family Azotimanducaceae; genus UBA9659. The sequence goes on from JABHYO010000055.1 coordinate 2,307, forward strand.
GATCGCACCTACGATAAGATTACGGGGCAACCCAGAATGACTGCAATCCCGGTAAATCTAAGACATGTACCGGAAGACGCCGCCTAAGGAAGCCTCTGAGTGACCGAGCATCAGCATTTGCTCTTCGTACGTCATGGAGAGACAGTCGGCAATCTGGATTTGATTGCCCATGGACAGACCGAGTCTCCGCTGAACGCGAGGGGCATCCGTCAGGCTACCCTAACCGCAGAGATGCTCAAAACCCGAGACCGAGACTACCAGCTTGTCTACGCCAGCCCGCTCTCTAGAGCGCACCATACGGGTAAAATCATCGCCGAGAATTTGCATCTGCCCCTGCATACCCATCCTGAGCTGATAGAGGGCCATCTCGGCATCCTGGAAGAAGTCACCTATCAAGAGTTGGAGGATTTCGGCTATGGAAAGAAGTCGATTAAAGATGACGACTTCGATGAACACGGGGGCGAATCTCCGAATACGCTGGCCGTCAGAATTACAGGCGCGATAGCCGACATCAGAAAGAAACATCCGGTGGAGAACATCATCATCGTCAGTCACGGTGTTGCGATTTCCCACCTGATTGCTCGCCTGCTCGGGACCAGCCCCGCGTTCGGCCAACAGTACCAGATGCACAACGCTGCCTTTACCGAGGTAAAGTTCGGCAGAAACTCGAAACCCGAGCTCACGGCACTCAACTATCACGAACATTTGCCGAGCGAACTAATCCTTAAGCAGAAGAGAAGTAAAAAGAATGTCACCGAGTAATCTGCCACTTTCCGTCGAGGAATTGACTACTGACTGGATTCAGTCAGCCATGGCGCCGTATTTGAATGGTGCAACGCTTAAAGACTTTACAGCCACCATTATTGGTGTAGGCGAAGGTTTCATGGGCCAACTGGCAAGAGTTGGTCTGGAGTACGATGGCGACAAGGGTGACGCGCCTGCCAGCCTTATCGCCAAGTTTGCCTCCACCAGCGAGGCTACGAGAGATCAGGCGGCTAGCCAAAACCTATATCAGCGGGAGCTTGGATTTTATCGCGATATCGGTAAGGAAGCTGGCGTCCCGATTGCCGATTGCTACTACAGCGCCTATATCGATGAAACCAACCACTTCGTTCTGCTGCTTGAGGATTTGGCCCCCGGTGAAGCCTCCGATCAGGTCGCTGGTACCGACAAGGAAACCTCACGCGAGGTCATCGAACAATTCGCCAAGCTGCACGCGAAATGGTGGAATAGCGAAAAGCTGGAACAGTACGACTGGGCCCAGTGGCTCATCCAGTCTATGACCCAGAAGCAATCTCTCGAGATGTTCCATAAGAGCGTTAAAGAAGTCCACGAGACTGGAAAGTTCGATGCCTATCCAGAAATGAAGCGTCTCATGCCTTTGCTGGAGCCACTTCTCAAATTCGATCCGGCACCCCCCTTCCCCTTCACACTGACCCACGGGGATCTCCGGTCTGACAATATCATCAAGCCTTCTGCCGAGGGCGGTCGATTCACCGTTATCGACTGGCAGCTCTCAGGCATTGGCGACCCTGTAAATGATATTGTGCGCTGGATGGTCCAGAGCATATCCATTGAGGACAGGCGGGAAACCGAGCAGGAGTTACTAAAGCTATATCATGATCGGTTGCTAGAATATGGAGTGAAGGGTTTCAGCTATCGAAAATTCATCTCGGCCTATAAAACCAATCTGATCGTGGTTTATCTCATGTTCAGCATGTCCATGGAAACAGTCGACAAGTCTTCAGAGCGCGCACAGGCACTGTTCCATCAGTTTTATTCCCGATTGAACTCGGCCCTGGTCGACTGGAAGGTCGAGCAGGTGATGAAAGCTCTGCCTTATATCTATCCCTTCATCAACGTAGTGCTGATCATCAAGAAAGTATTGAACCGAAACAAGAAAGGGTAGTCGTATGAAAATAGTTGACAGCAGAAGCGGTTGGCGCCTTATCGATGAACTCCTGGAATCCGAAACCGACGACTGGCGCAGGCACATGCTGAATCAGCTGAAAGAACATGTCCGTGCCGAATGCGGCAGCGACCACACGGCCCTGCTGGCAACCCTTGCTGCTAACCCCCAGTACCATATCTGGTCAGCGACAGAAGACACTGGCCCCAAAGGCCGCGCAGCAGTAAGCGGTTTTTATGCAAATCTCATTGCATCGGGCTCGAACCAATTCGAATATGCCATCGAACGGATCATCATCGGCGACGACACGCTCGTGACGGAAGGCGAACTCTACGTCCCCTTCTCTGGCGAATCGCTTCAACAGATGGGGATGGAAGATGTTGAAGCCGATAAATTTTATGCAACACGTGGGCGAACCGTAACCCTCTGGCCCTTCGAGAAGGACACTGGCCAGATTATTGGTGAAGATGTCTATTCCCTGTCCACTGACATGTCAGCAATGGAAGAAGTTAAACTCAATGCCTATACCTACGGTGAAGAAGAATGAAAGCAGCGATATTTCCCGGACCAGGCAAGCCTCTCGTCATTCAGGATATCGACAAACCCACCATCTCTGACGATGAGATGCTGGTGCGAGTCGCCCGTTGTGGAATCTGCGGCACCGATATTCACGCCTCCCGGGAAGGTCCATTCATGGCACCACCAAATACGGTTTTCGGGCACGAGTTCGCCGGTGAAATTGTTGAGATCGGCAGCCAGGTTCCCGATGGCTCATATTCAGTTGGCGACAGAGTAACCTCGCTGCCTTTTATTGGCGATCAGACTATTGGTCTTGGTGAGATTACTGGTGCCTACGCAGAATTCGTCAAGGTTGCACCCGAATCCGCGGTCAGGTTACCGGACGCCCTGGATGATGCCAACGGTGCGCTGGTTGAACCTCTCGCCGTTGGCCTGCATGCCGTAAAAAGAGCAGGTTCAGTCGCCGAAAAGAATATTTTAATCATTGGAGCCGGGCCCATTGGCCTGTCATGTGCAATCTGGTGCAGGTTTCTTGGCGCAAGAAGCATTGTCATCAGCGAAATGTCACCCGCACGGATCGATATGGCCAGGAAGCTCGGTTTCTCCGATTTTGTCGATCCCGCAGGTGATGTGAGTGAGCAGTTCCGAGAGCTGACGTCCGGCGTGCCTGAGATTCAATTTGAATGTGTTGGCCAACCGGGGCTGCTGCAGCAGTGCATCGAGCGTGCACCCGGTACTGGCACGATTATGTGCATCGGTGTCTGCGATAACCCGGACACGATTATCCCCCTGCTCGCGCTGACCAAGGAATTGACCCTGCGCTGGGCTGTAGCCTACGAAAAAGAAGACTTCGAGTTCACCATCGACATGATGGCTTCCGGCAGAATTGATGGCAGCGCCATGGTTACCCATGTCGTTTCTTTAGATGAACTGCCTGAAATTTTCGAGGCGCTACGAACGCCTACAGATCAGTGCAAGGTGTTGATTGACCTGGGTTAAGGCCCACTTGTATTTAGCTCCGAATAAGGAGTAGCCTTTAGCGTCCCACAGAGAGAGCAAACTATGTCTATAGCAGAAGACACGACCGTTACAAACCGTTACCTGAGCGGGAACTTCCGTCCCACCTACGATGAAATCACCGCCGAAAATCTTGAGGTGATTGGCGAGATTCCTGCGGACCTTCAGGGCCACTTCCTGCGGATAGGCCCCAATCCCTATTACGTTCCCGACATCGAGAAGTATCACATCTTCGATGGCGACGGCATGATCCATGGTGTGCAATTCGAGAATGGCACAGCGACCTACAGAAACAAGTTCATCGCCTCCGAAGGGCTAAGGGAAGAAAGAGAAGCCGGCCACTGGATCTACCCAGGCATGAACATGTATGGCGAACTGATCGCCAAAGGGAAAATGCCTAACGGTAAGAATACAGGCAATACCGCCATGGTCTATCACAACGACCAGCTATTTGCCCTGATGGAAGGTGGCACCCCCTATCGTTTATCTCTACCGGATCTTACCACTGAAGGTGAACACGATTTCGACGGCACCCTGACTCACAACTTCACCGCACATCCAAAAGTCGATGTGAAAACCGGTGAGATGATGACCTTCGGTTACTCACCAATGCCACCGTTTCTCACCTACTCAGTCGTTAGCCCTGCAGGTAAGGCCGTCCATTCAAAAGAGATAACGATTCCGAAGGGCGTCATGATGCACGACTGCGGTATCACTGAGAACTACACCATATTCCCTGACCTACCCCTTGTTTTCGATTTCGACAAGCTCATGAGCGGTGAAAGCATGGTCGGCTGGGACCCTGACAACGGTTTTCGAATTGGTATCGTGCCGCGACTGGGCGATGACAGCTCAATCCGATGGTTCGAGATCGAAGAGAGCTTCCTGTTCCATGTCTCCAACGCCTGGGAAGAAGGCGATGAAGTTGTGTTCCAGGCATGCCGATCAAATCGAGGCGGAATCGAGGCGACGGAAGGTGTCGACATGACTGAACAGTTCGGTCAACTGCACGAATGGCGCTTCAATATGAAGACCGGCGAGGTGGCTTCCAAAAAACTGGACTCGGAACATTACAGTGATTTCTGCCGAATCAACGACAACCTGGCTGGTCGCAAGAACCGGTACATCTATTCAGCCAGATTCAAACCTGATGGTGTTGCGGTATTCGATGGCGAATTAAAATACGACAACGAAACCGGCGAACTTCAGGTGCACGAGTTCGGGCCTGGCAAGGAGTCAGGTGAGGCGATCTTTGCCCCCAAGGTAGACGCCATAGATGAGGACGACGGCTACGTCATCTGCTTCGTTTACGATACGGAAAGCGGAGCCAGTGAGTGTCATGTTATCGACGCAAAAAAGTTTACGGATGAACCGGTCGCAAGAATCAGGATCCCTCACCGGGTTCCGCACGGTTTTCACGCTTCCTGGGTTGGCCGCTAATAGCGGGGAGAAAAATCATGGCTGAAACATTTATGGCGTACCCGGAACTTCGACATCCATTCGAAGTGACACCGATTCATCCTGAAGGCAGCACCACGGTGTTGTATCAGGGAAAGACCATTACCCTTTCTGAAACTGGTCAGGGTGAGGACCTTCTCATTAACCCGGAAGATCTGACCCGGATCAATGGCTTCGAATTAAAGCCGGAAGGTGCCTGTTATCAGGATATGTGCATCCCGATCAAAGACGATCTGCTAATCGATGACGATGGTAAACAGTGGTTCAATCTGACCGCTTTTGCCGATCTGTTGGAACAACCGTACGTCGCTGATCTTGAGGCCGGTGCCTGGAGTTTCTCGGAAGCCCCAGCCAAGCGCCAAAGCATGATGGTCAATGCCGTCGCACCTGACATTGAACTAACCGATCGTCAGGGCAAGGTCATCCGATTGCCCGACCTAAAAGGCAAGAAGGCGTTAATCGTCACCTGGTCTTCATGGTGAGGATGCTTTCTTGACGTGCCCGTGTGGCAACAAGTGTATGAAGAAATCAACGACCCTGACTTTGTCATCATCTGTGTAGCTGAGGATACCGGCGGCGAGGCCGTTGCCGGGCCTATCTTTGATGCTGCTAATCCCACCTATATCCAGATAGTTGATGAAAACCATATCGTCAGCAGTTCTTTCAATTTCGTGAATGTGCCTTCTGCAGCATGGATTGACGAGGAAGGTCGCATCGTTCGCGTCGATGAGGGTACCTACTCAAAAATTCACCAAATCGGTGACGGTGAAGAAGCCATTACCTTCGGCAGCGATGTCTATACACCAGCATTGAAGGACTGGGTGGAGAAGGGAGCGGAAAGTGAATTTGTCCAGTCAGCGGCAACCGTCACGGGTAATCTCCGTGAACATAGCTTTGATCAGTCAAAAGCCGATGCGGCTTTTCGCCTTGCCAACCTGTTCCGCGCACACGGGCAGGCGGAACAGGCGGAACAGTACTGGGATATGGCTCAGACGCTGAACCCGGACAGCATTAATTTCATTCGCCAGAATCTGACTCTTTCGGAGGAAGGATCTGCGGGTGAAACCTTCATGAAAGTAATGGGGGATTATGTCAGCAGCGGAAAGGATTATTACCGGCCGATGGATCTGTAATAGGCCATCCGACTGGTGGCTTCTCGTATGGAACTGGTGTTAGCATCACCAGTTCTACACGACGCCTCTGATAGCTGCGCGAAACAAGGATTTACGCAACCTCATCAATGAAAGAAGCCATTAACGCCGGACTGAACTTCGGCCTGACCTCAGGGGTTATTACCACGCTCGGTTTGATGGTTGGCCTACATTCCGGCACCAACTCCACACTGGCCGTTATCGGTGGCGTACTGACAATCGCCATCGCCGACTCGCTCTCGGATGCCCTTGGCATCCACATCGCCAAAGAAGGCGAGAAGGACAGCAGCGAACAGGAAATCTGGGCTGCGACCATCATGACCTTCATCGCCAAGTTTGTGATGGCGATGACCTTTATCGTGCCTGTACTGATCCTCGATCTGACGATGGCTGTCATCGCCAGTATTATCTGGGGCATGCTGGTGCTGGCGATACTGAGTTACTTTGTCGCCCGACAGAACGGTGACAACGCTCTTTATGTCATCGTCGAACACCTGGTGATCGCTCTCATCGTTATTGCAGCAACCCATTATGTCGGAATCTGGGTATCCACTACTTTTCAGTAGGAATACACAAACAACCCTCTAGCAGGCCGGCAAAGCACCGCGGCAGTTTCCAGTAAAGAACCGCGGCAGTTCCGGCAAAGAAGCCGCGGCAGTTCTCGGCCGGGCCGCGGAGGCTTCGCAGAGAACGGCTAGGGAGCGACCAGCAATTTGCCCATATGACCGCCAGTCATCAGTTTGATAAGGGCACCGGGAAAGCTCTCGATGCCTTCCTCAATGTGTTCCGGCACCTTGATACGGCCATCTTTAATACCAGCGGTAATTTCCTGTTCCATCTTTTCAAACTGATCCGCGTAGTGATCTACCGTGAAACCGATCATGGACGCGTTTCGTTCAGGAATTCTGAGATAAAGAGACGGCCCAGTCACGTGTTCCATGTCGTTGTACTGGGAAATCGCACCGCAGATAACAACTCTTGCACATTTGGCAATATTGTCGAGCGCTGCATTTAGGACTGCACCACCTACGTTGTCGAAGAAGACATTGATGCCATCCGGACAGGCTGCCTTGAGTTTCTCGTTGAGATCACCGCTCTTATAGTCGACCGCATCGTCACAGCCGATTTCGGATTTCAGAAACTCACACTTTTCATCGCCACCGGCAATGCCAATCACCCTGGCACCCGCCATTTTGGCAAGCTGACAGGCCATCACACCAACAGCGCCGGCCGCAGCAGATACAACGACCGTGTCACCCTCTTCCACCTTACCGCAGCAGATCATACCGGCATAGGCAGTCAGGCCTGTGGTCATACCCAGCGCACCGAGATAGGTTCTGGCCGGGACATCAGTTTCATCCAGCTTGCGCAACATGTTGGCAGGATAGATGACATGGGTCTGCGCACCCATCGGCCCAAAGACCGCATCCCCCTGATTCAACTCTTCCGAACGGCTGTCAACAACCCGACCGACGCCCAGAGCCATAACGGGAACATCCAGATCCATGGTGCCGTGCAGACCCTGGGGTCCATCCAGCATGGTCCGGATAAATGCATCGATTGACAGGTGTTCTACTTTGAGCAGCACCTGGCCTTCCTCAAGTTCCGCCAATTCTTCTTCAACAAACTTGAAATCTGACTCTTTGGGTTGCCCATCAGGTCGACTCGATAAAACGGCTTTAACCGAAGTTGTCATAGTGTCCTTTCCTACAGATATTTTCGCGCTCAGAGCTTACAGGATACGCCAGGACAAGGCACCTACCGCAGCGTAATATCGAGAATATTCGTAAGGAAGGAAACGCAGTACTGGTGCATCCTGAACGCAGGAGGCAGCACCAAGTCAATTCGAGACACTTTTTGTAGCGATCTGACAGGATTCGTCAAGCCACCGGCACGGGAAACCGGCCGGACGTCAAAATCAGAGTAATTCCCTGACCTGACTCAGCCTTTCGATACAGGCAAGGCACTCGTCATGGTTTTTACTGAGATTTCTCACGATAACATCTGTGTACCCTTGATCCGATAGCGCCCGTATCTGACCGGCGACTTCCTCTACTGAGCCGACCACTAGAGCTTCTGGGTCTATGCCACGATAGCCCTGCTCAATATAAGGAGCCGCAACCTTTCTGGCATCCTCAGCCGATGATCCGACGAATATGTCTCGACGAATTGCCTTGGCTGTCGGGGTAGTATCGTGTTTTGCACAATAATCGAGATACCGCTTCAAAAGGTCACC
>JABHYO010000050.1 GCA_018656865.1 Gammaproteobacteria bacterium
CGGCCAGCGTTCATTGTCGCCTGGGGGCCGCGAATGAAAGGTTCCATACCTGGCAGAGTGTCCGCATAGGGGAGGGTTTCAGTGTCCGCCCCCGTATACAGCGCTTTCATTTCGATGCCTTCCGGTGTCATTTTGTTGAGCGAATCGACCGGCTTGCCTTTCATCTGCTTCTCGGCAGCACCTTCCCAGTCATCGAGAGATGATTGCGGAGCTTTATAGTTATTGTCAGTCATTAGTGTCCCTCCGGAAACTCATTCAATTCAACCAGCACACCATCGCAGGATTTTGGGTGGATGAAGATGACTCTTGCGTCGTGCGCGCCGATCGAAGGTTCTTCAGAAAGAAACTGGTATCCCTTTTCTCTTAATCTGGCAACGTCTTCATCCAGGTTGTCGGATCGAAAACAGATATGGTGCATGCCGGGTCCACGTTTTTCCAGATGCTGAACCAGAGGCCCCTCACCGTTCAGGGGGTGGACCAGTTCGATGGATGTGCCGTCGATTGGGAAAAAAGCCGTTGTGGTCTTTGCGGCCAGAACTTCTTGGGTACCCTCGAAGGTGATACCGAAATCGTCCATGAAGCGGTTAATGGCTTTTTGCAAATCCGGTACAGCGATTGCGATGTGATCAAGTGCAGTGATCATGGCATTGCCTCGTTATTGATATCCTGTAAATGTTAGAAACTGTTCCGTCTCAGAACGAACGGCAGCTCGGGTCTCGTCCTCGGACGTGACAGTGATTTCTTCATCCGGCGTGACCTTGAATACAGCCTCACCTTTCTTAACTATAGTCGCATCAGTGTCTATCAACACCTCATCGATTGTGCCGCTAAAGGGGGCGTAGACCTTGTTGAACATCTTCATCACCTCGATGATGAAAAGTGGGTCACCAGCCTCGAAATGCTGTCCCGCTTCGGCGAAAGCAGGGCGGTCCGGTGCCTCCCTCGCGTAGTACATGCCGCCAGAGGGTGCTGTGATCTCATCACCTGAAATGGCCGGTGGTGGTGACAATTCTTTGAATGCTGCATCCTGAGCCGCTCGATCGCGGAGGTTTTTCGGAATCTCTATGCCAAGGCTGCGGTTCACCCTGAGTTTGAAAAAACCGGCTCGTTTACCGACATAGGGAAGGATCGACAGGATCTCGAGTCCCATCTGAAATCCGGCGTGTGCTGCCTGAGCCTCAACGAGCCGATCTCCCAGTTTATCTTTGCCTTTTTTGCCGCTAAGAGCCCTGTTCAATGACTGCCAGTCGGTCGTGTCGAGCTCAGCCTCAAGCGTATCGTAGAAGTCGATAGCCTCAGTCAGCAGTTCATCATCGTGGTCCCAGATGGCATATAGCGCAGGCAGTTCGTCCCGGGCATCCATATTGAGATAGTGGTACAGGTCTGCGAGTACCCGTACCGGGTTGTCGAGCCATTCAACGCCCTGCTCAGAGATATCGAAGCGGTGTTGGTTAAGGGCAAGCCAACCAGAGAGGTGGTGTGGTTCTTCGAACAGCCTGTTGATGGCGCGGGCAAGCAGACTGGCTTTTCTGGCCATGATCGCCTGAACAGCGGATTGATAATCGCGATCCTCGGTCATCTTCAGAATCGACTTTTCGATCTGTGCGTAGGCGTAGACGATATCGACCTTGTTGCTGAAGGTTTTCAGCTGTCCGACAGCAGTAAGATAAGGCAGTGCGAAATTTGTGGCTGGTCGCGCCTCAATATCGTTGCCGATCAGCCAGTTGATGAGTCCGTACAGAAACTCGATATTAGTGTTCAGGTTTTCGCCCGTCAGCTTTGTCTGCCGCAGAATTTCGGCCATGCGCCCGTAGGACTGATCGCGACTGACACCCGTACTCAGCAGGAGTGCGATATTCGAATCATATGCGCCTGCCAGGTGATATTTCATGAAAACATCGGTATCGGGATTGTGCAGACAGATACCCTGATCGTCCCGGATCTCACCCTCTATCGTGTCAGACCAGTGAGTAATGACACCGCCCGCATGGGGTTTTAGTGCCGGGTCTGTGGCATTCATTCTGGCCTCAAGGGAAGCTGATTCTCTGCGCTCTCTTTCCGGCTTTGGTAGCCGAGTGCCGTGCTGGGCGAGAAGAACCATCAGTTCGACGATGGAATCGACGGTAAAGGAATCATTTTCGTCATCAGGATTAGTAAACCGCAGCGTGTAGCAGAGTTCACTGACGCGATGTTCGACCTGTACTCGTGTGTTCATCTCCATGAAGTAGTGACGATCGCGATCGATGATGCATTCGAAAGTGGAAACCGAATCCAGACCGACGGCGGCACCGAAGCATGCACCTTCTTCTTCCATTTCTCCCAGCATGCGCAGATCGGTTTTCAACGCTTTGGTAGCCGCGGTGCTTTCGCTTCGTTCTATAGCTTCAGCGAGTTCTTCCTGGGTGACAGAAACTTCTAACAGTTTTTGCTCATTCATCTGAACCGAGCAGTCACGACCACCCATTGTGATACACCAGTCACCATTGCCGACGACCTGAATTTCCAGGTGGCGGACAGTTTCGATGTTGATCTCAGCAAGTACGTTCTTGTTATCACCGATACCGGTCGCTTTGACCTCGGAAAGGACTTCTCTTAATAGCGGCGCAACGGGTTTGACGGCTTGAGTCACTTTCGATGCTGCAGTCCCTTTATACTGAGACGGTGCATCAAGTATTCGCTGGCCTTTACCACCCCCGCCGCCGATGGCTTTTAGACGAATTCGATTGTCGGGGTTTGTCTTGAAGATCTTGCCGATCTCTTCTGCCAGGGTTTCGGCGAGTTGATCAATGGAAAAGAGATCTATCCCCTTTACATAAGAAGCATCGAGAACAAGTTCAGCTTTGGCTTCGATTGATGCAGCGGTGTCGAATGCCTTCTTGCCTACTTTCAACCCATGCTTCTTGATAAGGGACTGCAATGCTTTTTCACTGGAGGCGAGATGCAGTAGTGTCAGGGTTGTTGCGTTATCGATACCGGGCGTTACCGAGACATCTACCTCAAGGGCAGTTCGCTTGGCCAGGTCTTTGCGACCGGCTGATTCGACTGTTTTGGAACAGGGGCCGATAAAGTTGAGACCGGCTGCTTCCATGCCGGAAACCATGTCTTCGTCTTCCGCCATAAAGCCATAACCAGCGAAAACGCTGTCATAGCCGTTGGTTTTGGCGATTTGAACGATCTGATTGATGCGGTCGACGCGCTCTTCTTTGGTAGCGCCGGTATAGTCCTGAACCCGATGTACTCGCGATGGGCTGACATGCTTGCGCAGCTCCGGCGACAGGGCGTTGGCATAGGTGATGGAATCCTTTTCAGAGAGCAGGATGCCAAAATCTGTTATGCCCATTTCGTCGAAGACTGTCATTGTCTCCATGCGAATGGGACCACGGCAGATGATCAGCGGCCGCATGTCAGCACAGGAAAATGACTGCACCCAGTTGGAGCCGGATGTTTTACGCCGGTTCTTATGGATGAGAGGATTACGCAGATACCATTGATTAGACATGTTGCATTCCCCTTAATGAAACTCTCGCTGGATACCAGCGAATGGTGTGGCTTCATAGTGTCGAAGGTGGAATTCCATGTGTTCTGCCAGTACCTGGCGCAGATCAGATGGCATAACGATCTGGGAAACAGAACCCAGACTGAGCGCTTCTTTTGGATTCATCAGTTCCTTCTCGTAACGTTTGCCGAGTTTGGCTTCCTCTGCCGCCAACCAACTGGTTGCGCGAGCCTCTGCTTCTGATTGCAGCTTCTTGCCTTTTACACCCTCGTTGGCCAGGACAACTATTTCCTGTTCGATGCGTTGCTTCAGACTTCCTCGAAGTCCGCGAAGCTCATCCTTATAAACAAACTCCATACCGGGCGGACCCATTACCGCGACTCGCGTTGTTGGTAGTGCAATGACGAGATCGGCACCAGTTGGGTAGTTGTTGTAAGACGCATAGGCTCCACCAATTGCATTTCGGATCAATACCAGGAATCGAGGCGTTCGGAGGTCGATGATGGCATCGAGCATTGCCCGTCCGGCCTGAACGATCCCGCCGGTTTCCTGCTCACGTCCCGGCAGGAAGCCAGTGGTGTCTTCCATAAAGATCACAGGAATGTTGTAGAGGTTGCAGAAGCGGATAAAGCGAGCGTTCTTGTAGGCGGCGCCGATGTCAATCTGACCGGACCCCACCGCGGAATTGTTGGCAACGAATCCGACGACATGACCTCCGAGTCTACCGAAACAGGTGATCGTGTTGCGGGCACGGTCAGGCTGGATTTCGAAATAGTCGCCGTGATCGCAGATCTGCTGGATGATGACGCTGACGTCAAAAGGAGTATTGAAGCCGGTCGGTGAGTTGAAGGCTTTTTTAAACAGCAGATCGATATCCCAGGTTTTGCGATCAGTGGGATCAGACGTGTGTTGAAAAGGGGCCATTTCTGAATTGCTGCTTGGCAGGTAACGTAGCAGTTGCCGTGTTGTCTGCAATGCTGTCACCTCATCTTCGACGGTGATGTCTGTAACCCCGCTCTGACTGTGTACTTTGGGTCCGCCCAAATCGTCGGCGGTGACATCCTCGCCCAGAACCGACTTAACGACACCGGGTCCGGTGAGTCCAAAGAAGGTTTCCTTTGGTTGAATCAGGAAGCTGCCCTGCCTCGGCAGATATGAACCGCCACCGGCGTTGAATCCAAACATACACATGATTGAAGGCACTACGCCGCTGATTTTGCGCAGCGCGGTGAAAGCCTCTGCATAACCATCGAGACCACCGACACCGGCAGGGACAAATGCACCGGAGGAATCGTTCATGCCTATTAGCGGGATCTTGCGATTACCGGCAAGTTCATAAAGACGTGCCAGTTTTTTGCCGTTGGTGGCGTCCATAGAACCGGCGCGAATCGTAAAATCGTGACCATAAAGAGCGACGTCGCGACCCTCTATGTCGAGAATGGCAGTGACCAGTGAAGCGCCATCCAGATTGGGTCCCCAGTTTTGAAAGAGCACTTTAGGCGGTTTTGAGGTCAGGACCTTTATCCTCTCCCAGACCGTCATACGGCCTTTCAGGTGCTGCCGCTGAATGTTTCTGAACCCTGCGGAAACGAAAGGTTTTTGTCTGATTTCGTGGGCATCGACAAGGGTTTCCTCGTAGGCGCCAGGCTGATAATTAATCTGGTCTGGCACGGAAAACTCTAGTTGCTCCGCGGTAGCAAAGGGATTCTTGATGACCGGGATCATCGTCTTCTTCTTGGGCATAGGGAACGCATCGAGATAAAACCGAGCCGGAATTATATAGATTCCGGAAAAACCCAGCCAGAAACCATCACTAATGGGAGGTATTAGCTGCGCTAATGAAACTATTAAGAATATTAGTCAAATGAGGAAACTTTTTTGAGATTAACGAAGTGTTCGCCCATGATGTAGGGCGTTATTGGTGCGGTATTAAATGAAGAATTTCAGAGTAGCGATTGCAGGAGGTGGCGTTGGTGGTCTCACTGCGGCGTTGAGTCTTGCCAGAATCGGTTGTGAAGTGACGCTTTACGAGCAGGCTCCTGAATTCAGTGAGGTCGGTGCCGGTCTTCAACTTGCACCGAACTGCACTCGTGTACTCCATCACCTCGGCCTGGAGGAAGCACTTCGTGGTGTTGCATTTCTGCCGCAGGCCACGCAGTTCCGTGATTGGCGCAGTGGCCGGGTTATCGCCGAAACCCCGCTTGGCGAAGATGTCCAGAAAAAGCACGGTGGCCCTTACTATCATATTCATCGCGGTGATCTGTTGCGGATTTTGGTAGAAGCCGCGGAATCCACAAAAAAGATTTCGCTGCAGACTGGCGTACGGGTGGAACACTTCTGCGAGACTGAAGCTGGTGTGCAGCTCAGTGTGAACGGTTTGGATTGTGAAGCTGACCTGCTGGTCGGCGCTGACGGCATTCATTCGGTTGTTCGAGCGGGACTATGGGGAGAACGGCGACCGCGGTTCACGGGCAATGTCGCATGGCGCGCGCTGGTCCCGGCGGATTGTTTACCCGATGGGCTGATCAAACCCATGTCGACGGTCTGGTGGGGGCCGGGCAAGCATTTCGTTAACTACTATCTTCGACGCGGGGAGCTGGTTAATTGTGTCTGTGTGGTCGAGAAAGAAGGCTGGGAGGTCGAGTCCTGGACAGAACGAGGGGACTACGATGAGTTAAGAGCCGACTTTGCCGGCTGGCACGATGATGTTCAGCAACTGATTGAACAAGTCGATCGAGATTCGCTGTTCAAGTGGGCGCTATACGACCGTGCGCCGCTGGAGGCCTGGGGCAGGGGGCGCGTTACCTTACTGGGCGACGCCTGCCATCCGACACTGCCCTTTATGGCACAGGGTGCGGCAATGGCGATTGAAGACGCTGCAGTTTTGGCCAGCTGTCTTGCGGCGGGACATGAAATCTCTGCAAGTCTGGCTAGATACGAGGATCTAAGGCGCCGCAGAACAGCGTGGATTCAGAACAGCTCCCGGCGCAATGCCGAGGTGTACCATATGTCTGGCATACAGACGTGGTTTAGAAACAAAGTAGCCCGCATCGCAGGGCAACGAACCATGGACGAGCTGTTCAGCTATAACGCCCTGGATGCTGAGCCAGCCAGCGGGACTGTAAATCGCCTATAATTGTGCATTCGGAAGGCGAATCAACGATATGCACCATATTCCCGTCAGAAAAATGGAGTTCGAGATACCAACCGCGGACAATTTCGATCCAAAATGGGCGGCAGGTAATATCCATCTTTCTTACCTGACGATTGCCATCAGTCTCTATGTCGCTTACCTCGAACCCTTTCTTGTAAAAGCATTGCGGCGTGTACTGGACCGGGTCGAGGACCCTGAACTAAAAGAGTGTGTCGATCGCTTCTGCCGTCAGGAAGCCCAGCACTATCAGCAGCATGAACGCTTCAATGAGGCCATTCTGGGAATGGACTACCCTGGACTCGAAGATCGATTCACCAGGCTCAAGGATGACTTCGACCGCTTTCTTGAGACCAAAAGCGAAAGATGGTGTGTCGGATTTGTTGAGGGGTTTGAGGCCTACATTAACCAGGGAGCATTGAGATCACTTAAATCCGGTGTATTCGAACATCCGCAGACAGACAGGCGGTTTGGCGATCTATTTAAGTGGCACATGACCGAAGAGATTGAGCATCGTTTTGTTGCCTATGACATCTATCAGCATCTGTTTGGCAACTATCTCTATCGCGTCAAAATGTGTTTTGTCGCTCAGTGGCACATCTGGAAATTCATCATGGACTGCGTGCGCATCATGTCACCTGTGGATACAGCGAGGTATGACAGTTCTTACCGCTTCTCACCTTTCATGCGCGCATTTTCTACGGTGATGATTCAGCCCGTATTCTTCAGGACATATATGCCCTGGTATTCACCCTACCGTATGAAAGTCCCTGATATCATTCAGGATTATTCGAAATCACTTAGTGAGTCGGCAAAAAGCGTTAGCTGAGCTAGAGCCGCTACCCAGTTTTACTTTTACCTATTGAATTTGGAGTTATACCTATGGAAATAAATGGCAAGGTCGCAATTGTTACGGGCGGTGCATCCGGTCTGGGTTGGGCGACATCCGAGCTTCTTCATGGCATGGGAGCGAAGGTTGCTATCTTCGATATGAATGACACTCTGGGCCAGGAACGCGCAGATACTCTGGGTGATGGTGCTGCCTATTTCAATGTCAATGTTGCGGACGAAGAATCTGTTGCAGCGGGCATTGCCGGTGTCCAGGGTTCGTTTGATACCTTTCACATTATTTGCAATTACGCCGGAATCGGAGCGCCTGGGCGTACGGTCGGCAGAGACGGTCCCATGCCCCTCGACTGGTTCAAGCGGGTTATCGACGTCAATCTGATTGGTACCTTTAACGTCATTCGTCTGACCGCAGCTGTTATGCGGGAGAACGAACCCGTCACGACAGACGGTTGTCGGGGCTGCATCATCAATACGGCTTCTGTTGCCGCCTTTGAAGGGCAGATCGGTCAGGCTTCCTATAGTGCCTCCAAAGGTGGTGTTGTCGGTATGACACTGCCGATTGCAAGAGATCTCGCCAGCATGGGTGTTCGTGTCAACACAATTGCGCCGGGTCTGATCAATACCCCTATGCTTCAGGGACTGCCTGACCCCGCCAAGGAGTCGCTTGCCAATACTGTTCTGTTCCCACGACGATTGGGTGAACCTGAGGAAATTGCTCGTGTTGCACAGATGCTGATCGAGAACGACTACATGAACGGCGAGACGATAAGAATGGACGGCGGTATCAGGATGCAGCCGAAGTAGCGCCTACTGCCAGCTCTCGCAAAAACGGTTTTGTGTTGTGTACCGCAAAACCGTTTTGGCTGCCGCTACATCCTTCAGCACGCTTTACGTACCTCCACTCTAGTTTAATGATGAAACTCATTTTGGGGTAACATAGAATCCAGTTCGCAGAACAGTTACCTATTCATTGCCTACCGCTGTGCTAGAATGCCGCTCTTTTTTTGGGGATAGGTGGCTGTCTGTCGCTGCATTCCCGCTGTACTTTGGAAGTTTAGATGAGACCTCTCAAGCAACATAAGAACGCCGATGGCCAATTGTTCCTGGAAGTGCCATTGCGTGGTAGTGAACTGCTTCGCCATCCCCTCCTGAACAAAGGATCGGCTTTTTCCGCCAGGGAAAGAGCCGACTTTCATCTCCATGGCCTGCTGCCTCATGAAACGAATACGCTGGAACAGCAGGTGCAGCGAGCAGGGACGGCAATTAAACGTTTGTCGGACCCAATGGACAGGTACGCGAGCCTTGTCACGTTGCAGAATCGAAATGAACAGCTGTTCTTTTCAGTCCTCTGTGAAAACCTGCAGGAACTGATGCCCGTTATCTACACACCGACCGTGGGTCAGGCAACCCAGAGATTCAGTCACGAATTCAGAGGCGGCAGAGGACTTTGGATCACGCCTGAGCACAAGGGCATGATCAAGGACATGCTGCGACGGGGCCCATTTTTCGATGACATCAGACTGATAGTGATCACGGACAGTGAATCCATTCTTGGTATCGGTGATCAGGGAGCCGGCGGCATGGCAATCAGCATCGGCAAGCTGGCGCTGTATACAGCCGGTGCCGGTATTCATCCGGCGCAGACGTTGCCTATATGTCTTGATGTCGGCACCAACAATGAAGAACTTCTAAATGACGATCTTTATCTAGGCTGGCGCAAACCGCGGATAACGGGGGATGAGTATTTCGAACTGGTTGCAGAATTTGTAGATGCTGTGACTGAGATATTTCCCAGGGTGTTGATTCAGTGGGAGGATTTTCGCAATAACAATGCATTGATTCTGCTGGAGAAATATAGGGATGAATACCTGTCATTCAATGACGATATTCAGGGTACCGGTGCTGTCACGGTCGCAGGTGTGCTCTCCGGTCTCAGAGTAAAAGATGAAAAGCTCGCAGGACAGCGGATTGTCATTCATGGTGCCGGTGCAGCAGGTTATGGCATCGCCCTGCAGATTATGGATGAGCTCTCGCAGTTCGGACTTTCGGAAGAAGAAATCACCAGATCCATTGCCGTACTAGACAGTAAGGGTCTCGTGATCTCTGATCGTCTGCCCGCGGATCATTACAAGCAGAAGCTGGCCTGGTCGCGCGATCTTGCAAAGGAATTTGATCTGGACGTAAATGACCCCAGTCTGGAAATGGTTGTCGACAACTACAAGCCGACTATTCTCATTGGTTCCTCCGGATCGCCTGGAGCCTTTAGCCAATCCATCGTTGAATCGATATTGACCCATACTGAACGGCCGATCATTCTACCTTTCTCTAATCCAACGAGCCTCTCGGAAGCTGCACCCGCTGACTTACTGAAGTGGTCGAACGGTAAGGCACTTGTTGCTACTGGCAGTCCCTACGATCCGGTTGAGCTGAATGGTGAAACCTACGTCATCGGTCAGGGTAATAATGTCTTTATCTTCCCGGGTCTTGGTCTCGGTGCCCTTGTGGCTGAGTCTCGCCAGGTTACAGATGGCATGGTCAATGCCGCTGCGAGTGCACTTGCTAAGGCCGTCACCGACGAAGAACTGGCGACTGGGTCTCTTTACCCTTCGGTCACTCGACTTCGCGAGGTCTGCCGTCAGGTAGGAATTGCAGTGGCGCTAAGGGCCGTGGAAGAGGGTGTTGCGGCCATGAAGACAGAAATGGAGCTGCAGATTGCGCTGGATGAGATGATCTGGGATCCGGTCTACCCGGAATACATTCCAGTATAGAGATTGTTGAAACACCACCTGGTGTTTCGAAGAGGGTTTTCGAGGCGGAGAGAACGATGCCAACTTATGATTATCGTTGTGAAGCAAACGATAGGGTTGTTGAAGTACGTCATGCGATGAATCACCGGATAGTGACCTGGGGTGAGCTTTGTGATGCAGCTGGTATTGAGCAGGGCGACACTGAAGAACTGACTCCGGTGAGTCGTCTGGCAAATGGCGGCAATGTTGTTAAAAGCTCAACTTTAAGAAATAGTGCCCCGGCAGGTTGCGGTGCTGACGCTTGCTGTGGTGGTTGCCCGATGGCCGATTGAGTCGGCGAATCAGGCAGCCTTCTGTAAAATGTGCTTGCCTACTCGTTAGTTTCGAGGATCGACTGGTAAGCCGCAATTCCCAGATCCTGGCGGAGATTCCAGGGAGAACCCATCAATTGGATCATGCCGATGACAATCATGTCTTCCACAGGGTCAATCCAGAAGACGGTACCGGCAGCACCTCCCCAACTATAGTTTCCTGCACTTCCTAGTGTCTGCGTTAAGACCGGATCCAGGGTAATACCAAAACCAAGACCAAAACCTACACCGGGAAATGCAGCAGCAATTGGATCTTCCCCACCCGTGCTTGCCGAAAGGCTTTTCGTCAGATGGTTACTGGTCATAAATTTGATCGTTTTTGGAGACAGAATCCGTGCGCCGTTGAAGGTGCCGCCGTTGCGTAACATCTCGCAGAAACGCATGTAATCCATCGTCGAGGAAACAAGACCGCCACCTCCCGAATGCAGGCTTACCGTCATGTAGTCCGACATAGCGGTGTTGTTCTGCACCGGCATCGTGCCCAGTTCACCTGCCTTTGCGTTCCAGAAATGATTTGGCAGGAATCGATCAGTCTTGTCTTCCGGAACCTCAAAAAACGTGTCATCCATCCCAAGTGGCGCAAATATGTTCTTCTCAAGGTACTGATCGAACGGCATGCCACTGATGCGTTCGATCACCAGACCGGTGACGTCGACGGCGACTGAGTAGTGCCATCGCTCACCCGGCTTGTACATGAGAGGTAGTTTCGCGAGTTTCTCTGCCCACTCAGTGAGATCCTTCGCCTCCCACAACTTGGCATCGTTGTACATCTTATCGACCGGATGTTGCGGATTGAAACCATAGGATAGGCCGGCGGTGTGTGTGAGTATCTGGTGCATGGTGATCTCTTCACCGACAGGTACCTGCTCACCATCCTCGTTCAGAATCTTAAGATCCGCGAGTTCGGGTGCGAACTTGGAGACGGGGTCGTCCATGTAAAACTTGCCCTGCTCGTAGAGCTGCATGGCGGCAACGGCAGTGATGGGTTTCGACATGGAATAGATGCGAAACAGGTCATCTTTCTCCAGCGGTCGTGGATCGTCCGCACCACGGTTGCCAATGGCTTCGAAATGCACGATCTTGCCGCCTCTGTTGATCATTGTGATCGCACCAGCAAGCTTGCCTTCTTCGACATATCTCCTGGACATGTCGTTCACCCTCTCTAGACGCTCGGATGACATACCCATGCGTTCCGGCCTGGTCGTGCCAAGTTTCTCGGCAAATGTCAGCTGGCAAATAACCAGTGTGCAGATGACTGCAATCAATCGTTTCATGTGTTATTCCTCTTGTAAGGGGAGAATTATGCCAGCACTGCCATGCGCATTGCAGTTTGGTATTTACGGCCGCGGGAGAGCGTATACTGCCCCTTTTCTTAAAGGGTGAAATGATAATGAAACTGGGTGCAGTTGTTGTTTCACTGGGTAAACCAGGTGGTGACGGAATCATAGAACTCGCAAGGGAAATTGAGGCGATGGGATACGAAGCGATCTGGTTCCCTGAGATATACGGCGCTGACTGTTTCACGCCACTCGCCTGGATTGGCGCACATACGTCAAGAATTAGCCTCGGTACTTCCATCATGCAGATTTCTGCACGGACACCGATGAGTGCAGCCATGCATGCAGTGTCCCTCGACCATCTTTCCAATGGCCGTCTGATACTGGGTATCGGCGTATCGGGTCCGCAGGTCGTTGAGGGCTGGTACGGGCAACCTTACCCGAAACCACTGGCCCGGACACGAGAGTGGATTCAGATATTTCGCAAGATAGTGGCGCGTCAGGACCCTGTGAATTTCGACGGTGATCACTATCAAATACCCCACGCTGGCGGTACCGGCCTCGGCAAGCCGCTTAAACTTATTCTACACCCGGTCCGCGATCACATCCCGCTCTACCTTGGTGCCGAAGGGCCAAAAAATGTGGCGCTGGGTGCGGAACTTTGTGACGGCTGGATACCCATGATTCTTTCGCCTTACCGCATGATGGACCAGTACAAAGATGCGATGCGAATCAAGGCGCCGCAGTTTGAAATTGCAGCAACGGTGCCGGTATTTATCGACGATGATGTTGATCGGGCTTTGGCCGCCGTCAAGCAACAGGTTGGATTCTATATTGGTGGAATGGGAGCCAGGACATACAACGTACACAAAGATCATGTCAGTCGCATGGGGTTTGAGGCTGAAGCCGACAAGATTCAGGAACTGTTCCTGGCAGGGAAGAGGGATCAGGCCATTGCCGCGGTGCCGGATCAATTGGTCGATGAGATTTCACTTTGCGGACCCAGGGAGCGAATTCGAGATCGGTTGACTGCCTGGAAAGAAAGTCCAGTGACCATGTTGAATGTCGACTCATCAAACCCTGACACCTTGCGTTTTCTGGCTGAGGAATTGCTTTAGTCGACAGTCAATCCGAGCTGACCTGATTGTCCATCGTCTTTTTTCCGGTGAACATCGCCTTGATCAGCGACTCATGGTGCAACCATGACGAGAAAGCGACACCAAGAATATGTAGAACCACAAGGAACAACACGAATTCAACCGCACCTTCGTGCAGTTCCTCCAACATCTCGCTCCTTTCATCATGTTCACCTTCTTCGTCCTCTTCCCACTCATTGTCTTCGTCTTCATGGTCTTCGTCTTCATGGTCTTCGTCTTCATGGTCATCGTCTTCGCGCTCTCTGGAATCGAGATATACCAGCTCATGATTTTCATGTTCGAAGGCATTTGGGGAATCCGATAAATACAAGAGTAGTCCGGAGGCAGAGGTGAAAAGCAGTGATCCGGCAAGTAGTAATATCATCACACCAGCTAGTGGATTGTGCCCGACATACCGATCGGGACTCCCCGACAAGATACTACTGCAATACTGCAATATCTCCTTTGGCCCGGCGACAAAATCTGAGAATCGCGCATATCTGCTACCGATCACTCCCCAGATAGTGCGTGCCAGAATCAGAATTGCGATGGTGATTCCGGAATAGATATGCAAACTGCTTTCCTCTTCGCCGGTGATATAGCTGACAATTAGCAAGACCACCAGACTCCAGTGAAAGATGCGAACAAAGCGATCCCATACGAAAACCTCTTGACCCATGTCAGTTCCTCCATGATTGCTTCTGAATTTCCGTAACTATGGGTCGAATAAGACTGCAAATAATCGGCTATATGTCCTACATTGGCGGGCGTAAGACATATGTCCGAGGCCAGGAAACTTGAACGTCACCCAAAATCACATAATTCTTGGATTTATGATATTTGTCGCACTTGCAAGTGGCAGCGATCTGATCGCAGACCTCATGCACGGTGTCGATACACTTCACCTTGTCCAGGAAGCACTGATCCTGACCCTATCCCTTCTTGTCATTGCCTGGATCATGTACAAATTGTTTCTGGGCCATAATGAAATTGTTCGTCTGAAGGCCGAACTGGAAACAGCAAAAATGCTGCAATCCAATTCTTCAGAGGAAGGGCGCGATGTTCGACAGCGATTGTCAGACTACATCAGGCACCAGTTTGAAGCTTGGCAACTAACCCCCAGTGAGAGGGAGATAGGCATGTTGCTTATCAAAGGGCTGAGCTTTAAGGAAATAGCGCAACTTCGCGGCACCACCGAAAAGACTATTCGGCAGCAGGCATCAGCTATTTATCGGAAAGCAGAACTGCCAGGCAGACATGCGTTTGCTGCATGGTTTATTGAAGAAGCGCTTTAATAGCCTGGTTATGGACCTCTTCTGTGAAAACAACCTGATGTTTTCAATAGCTTAGACGCTTGATTTACGTCATGGCTGGCCACTTGTAGTCGTTCCACAATGTCATCGCTCTATGTAGCGGTTTGAATCTGTTGTTAAAACGAATATCTATCCAGGCAATCCTATTCTTTCTCACTGTGCCAGTGGTGTGGGCCGCAGAGGGAAACTACCAGCTGGGTCAGGGTTTCAAGCTTGCTGACTGGCTAACCGTCGGTGGCTACATATCCACCGAATACAAGAAGAGCGACGATCACGAGGAATTTGTCGTCGATGATCTTGCTTTTCTGGCATACGGAGAGTTCGGTGACAGCAGTTCATTTATGCTCGAACTGGAGTCCGTCGATGCCTTTGAGTTCGATTTTGACAGGCACGAGAGCAGAACCAATCTGCCACCGGCTATCGAGAGACTCTATTTCGATCACGGGTTTTCAGATCATATTTCGGTCCGCGTGGGAAAGCAGATCACACCCATCGGCTACTGGAATCTGCAGCCTATCAACGTACTGAGGGAAACCACTTCTAATCCCCGCTACTCCAGAGAGATGTTCCCCAAGTTCCTGACCGGGGTAGATATCTATGGCTACACGACGTTTGACGACAACCTGACTTACCACATCTACATGCAGAGTACCGGAGACCTGGATGATGCCTATATCAATATCAATATCGATATTGATAAGCATTATGGTTTCTCTGCTAACAAACAGTTTTCCGGTGGCTGGGAAGCCGGCGGCAGCCTGGGTCGTTTCGAGAAGGATGGTGATTTCTCTACCCGGTACCTGCAACTGAATGCGAGGAGGGTCACCGGTGCCTATACGTTTGTCATTGAGGCAATCAGCAGCCTGAAAAAAGGTCCTGGTCAGCTAGCTGACCGTAGATCCAACGCCGCCTATATTCAGGGAGAATATCGATACAAACCACGTCACAGCATCATTTCTCGCCTGGAATATCGTGACGACGGCAATTCCACCAACAGGGAAAGAATTGCCATCCTGGGGTACAGTTTTCGGCCGGTCTATCCAGTAAGTTTAAAACTGGAATACCAGTGGCACACACTCTCTGATGACAACCAGTTGCAGGCATCATTTTCGGTGCTGTTTTGATGAAGTGCTGGTTGTTAATTCTTTTGATCCTGTTTTCACAGTCGACGCTGTCCGCAGATTTTGCGGTAATCGTTTCGGCAACCAGTGGAATCGATGTACTGTCTAGTGAACGGATAAGGGATATCTTCCTCAAGAAGAGGCGCTTCGCCCAGGGGAAGCGTCTTGTCCCGGTTAACCTGCTCGGAAGCAAACCGCCTCGTCTGGCATTTGAACGTCGGATACTGGAGATGGATCGACTCAATCTGCAACAGTACTGGACGGCAAGTCACTTCAAGGGTGTAACTCCTCCCGCGACACAGGCATCACTGGCTTCGGTGAAACTCTTTATTGAGAAGGTGGATGGAGCGATCGGATATTTACCCATCGAAATGGTCGATGACCGGGTAAAGGTGATTTATGAGTTTTAGGCTTCGAGTAATCGTGCTTATGACCGTTTTATCACTGGCGCCCTACATCGTCACGATGATCGTAATGGGTAATGTTTACCGCGACGACTACGAGCGCCGAATACGTGACAACATGACGCACGAGCTCGATATCACAAATGAACGTATTGAGCAGAGCTTTCAGTCTTTGCGTAAGGATATGGCGTTTATTGCCTCTCTAGATACGATGGATGACCTGCTCACAGGTGATCTCGACAAGCGCATCACGAACCTCCTGGTCCTGAAGAAAAATGATATGCAGCTGATTGGTTGGTTTGATGTCATTGATACCGACGGTAATGTGGTGGCGAGTTCGAACCCAGATCGAATCGCAACATCCGCCGATTCGTCCGGCCTGTTCAGCGTACCGATCAGGTCCAGCTTCGATGACAATCAATTAGGTCAATTGACCATACATTACAGCTTCGAAAATCTGGATCGTTTCCTCCCCGAGAGTGAACATTCGCACTATCACTTGATCGTCGAGGATCAGCAGGTTACCGGCCCTCTGAATACCGACCCTGTTATAAGTGTGAGTCGGGTTCTCACGGATTGGCCAGCGGTTACTGTGACCCTGGAGCAGGAAAGGCAATTTGCGTTTTCGCTGCTTAATAGTGCAGAGAATTTGTTCGTGATTGTCCTGCTGGTTGGCATTTTTGTAATTGCCAGTATTGCTTTCTTCGTTGCCACCATCATCGTCAAACCAATATTGCAGCTCTCCGGGACCGCAGAATCTATCACCCAAACCCAGGACTATAGTCAGCGCGTGGCGATCAATCGGAATGACGAGATTGGCCAGCTTTCCCATTCATTTAACCTGATGATTAACGGCATGCAGGATATGATCAGCCGCCTGAAGGCAGAAAATGAGAACCGTATAAAGCTGGCGAAGGAGAAGGACAGGGCGGAGATGCTGCAGGATCTCTCAACCAAGCTGTCCAGATACCTGTCTCCACAAATCTACGAATCCATATTCTCGGGCGAACAGGACACAACCCTGGGATCGTCCCGTAAGAAACTCACCGTATTCTTTTCGGATATCGTCGATTTTACTTCCACTACTGATCAGATGGAGTCCGAGGACCTGACCAACCTCCTGAACCAATACCTGAAGGAAATGTCTGACATCGCTCTCAGGTATGGTGCCACCATCGACAAGTATATCGGCGATGCCATCATGATTTTCTTCGGTGATCCGAAAACACTTGGAGTTTCAGAGGATGCAAAGGCCTGTATTGAGATGGCCCTCGAGATGCAACGCCGGGTGCGCGAGCTAAAGTCCGAGTGGGGAGCAGCGGGCTACTCAAAACCTTTTTCAATCCGGATCGGTATTCATACCGGATACTGTACGGTTGGTAACTTTGGTACTGAAAACAGATTGGACTACACCATCATCGGGTCTGCAGTGAACCTGGCCAGCCGTATCGAGGGCCAGGCTGAACCAGGTACGGTATTTGTGTCCGAGGACACGCAGTTGCTTGTTCGTGACCATTTCTCGATGACTCCCACTTCAACTTTTACGCCCAAAGGTTTCTCTCAACCGATTCAGCTATTCAGAGTAATTTCCAGTGGCGTAACGCGAAGTGAAATCGTAATAGAAGAAAGTGGATTCTCGTTGAAGCTTGATTCTCAAGAGCTGACCGAGGCTGGTCGGCAGGACATCAAAACTAGGCTTCTCAATCTAATTGATGACCTTTAGGCACATCCCACGTCTGAACGTACCGAGAATGGATCAGGTAGCCGTGACAAGGATTTGATTTTCGAGCGTCGGCTTGTGATGATGCCCGCCATTTATCGTAATACTCTCAAGAGGAAAACAACATGACAGATGCCTATATCATTGATGCCGCCCGGACGCCACGCGGTATTGGCAAGGCTGGCAAAGGCGCCTTATCCCACATCCATTCCGGTCGACTGCTGGCAAAGGTGTTCGAAGCCATCGGCGAACGCAATGATCTGAAAACAGAAGATATTGATGACATTGTCGTTGGTTGTAGTTCTCAGGTAGGTAACCAGGGAGGTGATGTTGGGCGCATGGCGGCGTTGGATGCGGGTTGGAGTACTAGTGCCAGCGGTGTGACCCTGGATCGGTTTTGCGGCTCTGGCATCACATCAGCCAACATCGCAGCAGCAAACATCATGTCGGGTATGGAAGACCTCACTATCGCCGGTGGCGTTGAGATGATGTCGTATACAAACCAGCTTTCCGGTGCGGACCGCAACGGTAACATGACCGTCGATGGTGGCAATATTCATCTGCGCGATCAGTACCCGCAGCCACACCAGGGCATCTGTGCCGATCTGATTGCAACCCTTGATGGTTTTACACGGGAAGAACTCGATGCGCTGGCGGTTGAAAGTCAACGCCGCGCTCAGATCGCTATCGAAAACGGTCACTTTGATAAGAGCCTTATTGCTGTAACCAACGATGATGGCTCCGTTGCGCTCGATCGTGAGGAGTTCCCACGCCCGGGAACCTCCATGGAATCGCTGGCAGAGCTGAAGACTGTATTCAACAATTACATGGGTCTGCCTATCGACAATTCGGGTGAAACCTTCGATCAATTAGTTAAGCGAAGATACCCGGATTTAAAAATCAACCATGTGCATCACGCCGGGAACAGTTCCGGAGTGGTCGACGGTGCTGCAGCCATTATTATGTCCACAAAGGAATATGCGGACAGCGTTGGCTGGAAGCCGCGTGCCCGAATCAAGGCAATGGCAACTATTGGTGGCGATCCCACTCTCATGCTGAACGAGCCAGGTCCTGCAGCGAGAAAGGTGCTCAAGCGAGCTGGTATGACCACAGATGACATCGATCTCATCGAGATCAACGAGGCGTTTTCCGTCGTGGCTGCCAAGTTCATCCGTGATCTCGAACTCGACCCCGAGAAGGTTAATGTCAACGGTGGTGCCATGGCCCTAGGTCATCCAATTGGTGCAACGGGCAATATGCTGATCGGAACCGTGCTGGACGAACTGGAGCGCCGGGATCTCAATACCGGTCTGGTCACCATGTGTACCGGTGGTGGTATGGCGCCCGCTATCATTATCGAGCGCGTTTAGTTAAGGGATCTTGTGCGCTCAGCGCAAGATTTTATTCAAGCATCTGGTAGGCGGCTGTTCACAGGTCGTCTGCCAGAGGCGTAGTCTTCCCTGCTCAATGAGCATGAGTGCCAGCATGGAAACGACAGGTTTGGTCATTGAGTAAAGACGGTAGATCGCCTGATTTTCGATAGCTGCGCCTATTTCAACCTCAGCGACGCCAAACTGGCCTTCGTCGATGACCCCACCATTAGCCTCCACCTTCCATTCAATACCGGCAACTTAGCGAAAATTGACCTCAACGCATTGTTTGGGCGGTGATTCAGGCAATCTCTGCCGATTATGTTCAGCCGCTGACACCACAAGTTCCAACCCACAAAGTAATTTGCTAGTGTGGAAAACAGTCCATGGTGAGTGAGAAAACAAGATGTCAGAAGCTGTGTCTGAGAAGCCAAAATTCGACAAGGAAGCATTGCGGCGCAAGTATAGGGAGGAGCGCGATAAGCGAATTCGCCCGGACGGTAACGATCAGTACGTCGAGATCAAAGACCAGTTGGCGCACTATCTGGAAGATCCCTATGTGCCGAGAACGGAGCGGGACCCGGTAACCGATCATGTCACTTTTGCCTTTATTGGGGGTGGTTTCTCAGGATTGGTAACAGGTGCGCGGCTGGCGGAGCAAGGTATCAACGACGTTCGGATACTCGAGAAGGGGGGTGACTTCGGTGGCACCTGGTACTGGAACCGATACCCGGGAGCGATGTGTGATACGGCGGCACTTATCTATCTGCCCCTGCTGGAAGAAACAGGGCACATGCCTTCGAAAAAGTATGTTTATGCCCCGGAAATACTCGAGCAGTGTCAGCGCATCGGTGAGCAATACAATCTCTATGACAACGCGCTATTTCATACCCAGGTGAAGGAACTCAAGTGGGATGAGGATGCGAGTGTCTGGCGAATAACAACTGATCGGGGTGATGACTTCACTGCCCGGTTTGTCGGTATGGGGACAGGTCCGTTGCATGTGCCAAAGTTGCCGGGTATTGCCGGCATCGAGTCGTTCAAAGGACATTCCTTTCACACCAGTCGCTGGGACTATGACTACACGGGCGGTAATCCAGAGGGTGCGCCCCTCGATAAACTCGGTGACAAACGTGTCGCCATTATCGGCACTGGCGCGACGGCGGTGCAGTGTATCGCTCCGCTTGCGGAGGGGGCAAAGGATCTCTATGTCTGTCAGCGAACACCGTCGTCGGTCGATGCGCGTAACAACCACGACATTGATGCGAAATGGTTTGAGGACATCGCTACACCGGGGTGGCAAATGCGGTGGATTGAGAACTTCACAGCGAACCAGACAGGACAGCCTGCGGATGTTGACTTGGTTCAGGATGGCTGGACCGATATTTCAAAAAGAGTTCGTGCCAGAATCGGTCAGCTCTCAAAGGAGGAAATGACGGTTCAGAATATGATGGCTGCCTACGAAGATTCCGACCTGGAGAAAATGGAGGAGATTCGAGCGCGCTGCAATGAAATTGTCGAAGATCCGGATACGGCGGATCACCTCAAGGCATGGTATCAGCAGTTGTGCAAACGCCCCTGTTTCCATGACGAATACCTGCCAGCCTACAACCAGCCCAGTTGCCACTTGATTGATACCGATGGGCAGGGTGTCGAGAGGATTACGGAGAAAGGTGTTGTTGTTGCCGGAAAAGAATATGAGGTGGACTGCATCATCTATGCATCGGGGTTTGAAGTAGGTACTCCGTATGATCGGCGTTCAGGTTATGACACGATAGGGAAGGACGGGTTGAAGCTCTCTGACTACTGGGCTGATGGTATGCGCACAATGCATGGGGTTCATATTAACGGATTTCCCAATATGTTCATCGTTCAGGCGACACAGGGAGCCAACCTGATATCGAACTATCCTCACAATCTGACGGAGTGTGGAAATTCCATCGGCATCATGGTGAAACACGCACTGGACCACGGGTTCAATGAAATTGAAGTCAGCAGGGAAGCAGAAGATGCCTGGATTAAACTACTGCTTCAGGCGCCGCCGATGATGATCGGTACGACTGAATGCACACCTGGTTACTACAATAATGAAGGGCATGGATGGGATGAAGGTGTGACAGGAGCAGTCAGTTATCCCCACGGTCCTGTCGCCTATTTTAATTACCTCCATGAGTGGCGGAATTCAGGGAATTTCGAGGGAATCGAATTCCGCAAAACAAACTGAGGGTATAAGTAAGGGTTTGTAACATGAAAGTAGAAGAGACAGTCTCTATCGTTACCGGATCTTCCTCCGGTGTGGGTGCGGCATTGGTCAAGCTCCTTGCCGGTCGCGGTGGAAAGGTCGTTGTCAATTATTCCCGGAGTGCAGAGGCGGCGAATCAGGTGGCCGAAACCTGTGCGGCACTGGGAGCAGAAACACTCCTTTGCCAGGCTGATGTGAGTCAGGATGAAGACTGCCGCCGTATGGTCAGCGAGACCCTGTCAAAATGGGGTCGCCTGGATGTGCTGGTGAATAACGCGGGCACAACAAAATTTGTTCAGCACGGTGATCTCGATGGGCTCTCCGGTGATGATTTCAAACATATATATGGTGTAAATGTTGTTGGTCCTTTCCAGATGGTGCGGGCTGCAAGGGAAGCCTTGAAAGCTTCGGGAGATGCATCGGTGGTCAATGTTGCATCGATTGCCGGAGTGAAGGGGGTCGGCAGTTCCATCGCCTATGCCGCCTCAAAAGGTGCGCTAATAACGATGACGCAGTCACTGGCGCGTGTGCTTGGACCTGAAATCCGTGTCAATGCGGTTTGTCCTGGGTTCATTACTGGTGATTGGCTGGCTGAAGGCATGGGCAGGGAGGTCTACGATGCCAGCAAGGCGTTTCTCGAATCAAAAACACCACTGCAGAAAACCTGTACCCCGGAGTCGGTTGCAGAATCCATTATGAGTTTCATCGAAGGACATTCTGTCGTCACCGGTCAGCACCTGGTTCTGGATGGTGGACATCTGCTGTTGTAGTGTCTCTTAGCTTCAGGTTTGAACTGCTTTTTTTCGAAGTTCGCACATACATCTTCTCCGCTGGTTTCTTTGGAGGAAACACTTACCCAATCGACTGATTTTTCTGTAACGAACATCTAACCAATACTTTTTTCTAGAAAGCCATTTGTAGATGGACGCAGATTTTCATAGAGGTGAACTCGAAGCTCAGCAACGATGGAACACACAAGGCACATGGGATTCAGATCGAAGGGAGCAGCTTCTTTGGGACCACATCCCTGAGGTTTTTCACAAGCGGTTTGAGGAGGCCCCGTATTTTTTCATTGCTACCAGCGATGATCAGGGTCGTTGCGATTGTTCTTTCAAAGGCGGTGGTACGGGATTCATCAAGCTAATTGACGCGAGGACCTTTGCGTTTCCTGATTTTGAGGGTAACGGGGCCTTTATGACAATAGGCAACATTCTTTCGAATCCATATGTTGGCTGTTTGTTTTTGGACTTCGCCGATGGCGCGCGCCTGCGTGTTAATGGGAGAGCCAGGGTTCTTGAGGGAGACCACTGTGACTTCTTCCCAGGTGCGCCAAGGGTGATTCTGATTGATATTGAACAAGTCGTTCCAAACTGCAATCAGCATATACCCCTGATGCAGCCAGCTAACTCAACGGGCACTACTGAATGACACCTTATAAGATCGCCGTTAATTGGGAATGGACAAGCAAGTGCAATGCCAGATGCAGCATGTGTCCGAGAGAAGACATTGTTAATCCTCAAATCATGGATCGTGCAACCTTCGATCAGGTGCTGAACCGCATTGATGCCGACGATGCATTTCGCTGCGTCATCGCCGGTTATGGGGAGCCGACATCTCATCCGCTATTCGACGAATTCATCGAGGTTCTAAGAGAACATCCTGTAGATTTCGACATGGTGTCAAACGGCCAGTTGTTGAATGGAGAAAGGTTGGCGAAGCTCGACGGCGCCGTCGGCAAATTGATTGTCTCATTTTCCAGCATTTCTCCCGCCGTCTATAAGCGAGTGCATGTCAATCTTGATCAGGAGAAAGTCAAAGCCAATATTCTGGCGGCAAAAAGAAGCCTTAAGCAAACTCGTCTGGGTATCAGTTTGACCCCCATGCCGGAGTGCCTCGACACTCTCTCTGACACTGTAGATTGGTTTCACTCTCACGGTATATCTGAATTGAGTATGTCGCCAACGTTGTATAACCGCGGAGGTAAAGATGAAGACCTGACCGTACCCAGTGAACGGCTTCGGAAACTCATACGGCGTTATAACCTGCATTCCCAGGAATTTGACTTCATTTCAGGCCCGCTGGACTTCTTCAAGCAGTCATACAAAAACAACTTCAAGTGCGCCGCGAGGAACTCCGATCTGTTTATTTCATCAAGTGGTCAGTATCTCTATTGTTTCAATGACATATCACATAGCCAGCCCATCGGCTCGGTTGATTCAATGAGTGTACGTGAGGTGATTGAAAGACGTGAAAAGATGCCTGCACTCGAAAGCCTGTGTGCGAACTGCAATCTGAACAATCGATACGGACTGGCTGAAATAGTCGGCGTTGCCGCCCGTTATCAGATGCGGGCAAGGGGCTGAGATAGCTGGTGGTGTGCCGTGTGCGACTCGAATGCGGAACTCCTACTATTTGCCTGATCCCATCAGAATTGTCGGTGTCTCGAGGTCTGAAAACATTTCCCCCACCAGTGACGTTCTGACGTGCTCCATGTGACGCCGTTCACGTTCCAGCGCATGGTATTGCTTCTCGTACGCTTGGACGAAAGCCTGCCGTTTGTCATCGGCAACGTGATTAATACCATCCAGGTGCCTACGCTCGATTTCCATCAGGTCGAACTTGATGGAAACGATCTCACGCTCGACCTGCTCCAGGCGCTGATCATGGGACGCGTAGCGGGCCTGCCGGTCATCAGCCACCGACGCCACACAGGGTCTCGACGTAAATGTGGTCCCGCCGGTTTCGCTAACGCATTTGTAAACCTGGTCGGCCCAGACCGGGCTCACTGGTGCAAAGGCTATGGCGAATACAATCGCCCTGAAGATAGTTCGCTTCACAGCTGTTCTCCTTTTTTCTACTGGCTTGCAATGTACGATCTGGCAGCAGGTACTTACACGTGTCAGCAGACAGTTGGTCAAGGTCAGCGAGTAAACGGCGAACGGCCTGCAAAAGTTGTGAACTGATTCACATTGTGCTGATGGATAAAAACCGTCAGTCGGTAGATGAAAGCAATGATTTCCGATGATTCCGCGACGAAAGAGTTCCGAAACTGGTTTATTGGAGATGTGCTCGCTACCAGATGACCGCTTTCATACGATGCATTGCGGTCACTAAAAGGTCGATAACGGACTTAGTGAACTACAGTCAGGTGTTCTCGAAACACAATTGGAGCTATATAGCAGGCTATTTTTGTGACAGGGGGTGATTTTTGTGACAAGGGGTTAGAGCAACGCTCTGGAACCCCCCGTAATTGGTGGGCCGTGTGCGACTTGAACGCACGACCAATTGGTTAAAAGCCAACTGCTCTACCGACTGAGCTAACGGCCCAAAAAGCGAAGGGCGGTATGATACCGATTCCCCCCCAAAACTCAAGCAGCCTTGAGCGTTTGGCAAAACAGCCTTGAGCATTTGGATTAACCGCCTTGAGCGTCCGTGGAAGAAAGAGTCAGGAAGTTAAACCGCAGCCAGAACGGATTCAACGACACTAGAGCTGAGGTCAGTGCCGGTGAGATCCTCTATTGTTGTGACGCCACCCGGATTGATTACATTGACTTCGATCAGCCAGGGGAAGGCGAGGTCGATACCCGCGAATAGAACCCCCTCATCAAGGAGTGTTGAGGCAAGTTTCTGGCAGTAGTCCGATTCTGGTTGCGTCAGTTCAGTACATTCCACCCTGGCCCCCTGATTAACGTTAGTACGGTGATCTCCGTCTGCAATACGCCGATACTGACCGATGACTTTGCCACCGGCGATAAGAATGCGTTTTTCTCCTGCCTCGATCTCAGGTACGTATCGCTGGATCATGGTGTAGCGATCATTTTCCGGTCCGCACATGTGTTGGAGAATAGCGCCGAGATTACTATCGTTGTCGTCGACGAGGAATACATCACGGCCAAGGCTGCCTGCCGGTGGCTTAATGATCCACTTTCCGCCGTTCTTCCTGATGACTGTCTTCAGCGCTTCTGCATCAGGTGAGGCGTGGGTTTCGGGCGTCGGGAAAACATCCGGTCTGGTCGCAAGATAATATTTACTCTTCAAATGCATGATTGCGTCGAGAGAGTTGATTACCTGGGTTCGTTTTGAAATGGCGTAAAGTAGTTGGAACTTGTCGAGAAACGATGTGCGTTCTCCAATAGAAAGTATCCACACCAGATCGTGATCGATCTCCGTCTCATTGAGGATAGGGAGGGTCTGTCCAGATGCAAGGGTATCCGACCAGGGAAAGCCGTTACCGATGACTCTGCCGGTTTTCAGTCCCAGAGAATCTATTGAGATCAGTGTGATCTCGTGTCCACGCAGGGCCAGTTGATGACCGAAACGAAGATAGTTGCTATCTTCGAGTTCAGGTGCTGCTTGAATCAGTAGCGCAATTCGCGACATGAAAAATTGTCCATTGAAAAGTTACGGTCAGGCCTGATGTATAATAACGACCCTTTCATCGAGGGTAATAACCCTATGGCAAGTATTGCTTTTGATGTGCCGCTGCATCAAAGCCACATGCTCAGCGACGCCGAAGTTGCTGACTACAAGCATCGCATCAAGGCGCTTCTGGAAAAAGAGAATGCCGTCATTGTCGCGCACTATTATACGGATGATGCGATCCAGGAGTTGGCCGAGGAAACCGGTGGTTTTGTCTCCGATTCTCTGGAAATGGCCCGTTTCGGTACCCGCTGTGATGCCGACACACTGGTTGTTTGCGGCGTCAAGTTTATGGGCGAAACAGCCAAGATTCTTTCGCCGGCAAAAAGAGTACTGATGCCGACCCTCGAAGCTACCTGTTCGTTGGATCTGGGCTGCCCCATAGACAGATTCTCCACTTTTTGCGATGACCATCCGGATCATACGGTGGTTGTCTATGCCAATACATCCGCAGCGGTAAAGGCCCGGTCCGACTGGGTGGTGACGTCGAGTATCGCCCTTGAAGTCGCCGAGCACCTGTTGGATGAAGGTAAGCCCATGATCTGGGCGCCGGATAAGTACCTGGGCTCCTATATTAACAATGAGACCGGCGCTGATATGGTCCTGTGGGATAGTTCCTGTATTGTTCACGAGGAATTCAAAGCGAAGGGGCTGCGTGACCTGATGCAGGTTTACCCGGATGCAGCGGTGCTGGTGCATCCGGAGTCACCACCTTCGGTGATAGAACTGGCGGACGTCGTTGGTTCGACAACCCAGATCATCCGGGCTTCTCAGGAACTGCCCAACAAACAATTCATCGTTGCTACGGACAAAGGTATTTTTCACAAGATGCGTGTTCTGGCGCCGGACAAGGTCTTTATCGAGGCGCCGACCGCAGGTAGCGGCGCAACCTGCCGAAGTTGTGCCCATTGCCCGTGGATGGGCATGAATGCTCTTGAGAACCTGGAGTCTTCACTAGCAGAGGGCAGCAACGAAATTCTGATAGATGAGGAAATTCGAGCAAAGGCGATGATTCCGCTGCAACGTATGGTGGATTTTCAGGCATCTGGGGATTTGCGAGTCCGATCAAACTGATCCCAGCGTCATCCTGAGCTACCGGGGTCGCGCACGACCGAAGGATCTCGA
>JABHYO010000097.1 GCA_018656865.1 Gammaproteobacteria bacterium
CCGGGGCTGTAACAGTGGAGACCATTTGGTCTCGAACAGAAACTCAGTCAGTGGAACTTCCTGCAGAAATTCCCAGGTCTCGACTGCAAGGACAGCGATTACCGCCGCCGTTGTCACGGTCGATATGGCCGCACACAAGAAAAAGACCACCTGGAGGCAGTTCTCCAAATAGCGTGGTCGTGCTGGTCTCATCGCGGTCATCTGCCCGTCAGCTTTTTAACGGTCGGATTTTCACCATAGGCAGTCCCCGAGGTTCGGTTGGCAATCCGCTGCCTGACACCTGTATAGACACTCTCCGGCAACGCTACATACCCCACTTCCTGTGAGAGCGCACCGGCCTGCTCGATGTAGAATTCGACGAACCTGGCAACCGCCGGATCATCAAGAGATGCCGGATTCACGTAAATGAAAATGGGTCTGGAAAGTGGAGCATAGGTACCGTTGTTGATGGTCTCGATAGATGGTGCAATCGCACCGCCAGCCCCATCTATCGGCACGATTTTCAGCTTGTCCCTGTTTTCAACATAGTAGGCAAAGCCGAAATAGCCGAGAGAGTATCGGTCCCCTGAGATTCCCTGTACCAGAACGTTATCATCTTCACTGGCAGTGAAGTCCGCTCGCGAGGCCTGCTCTTCACCGTTTATCGCTTTGGTAAAGTAGTCAAAGGTCCCTGAATCCGTTCCGGGACCATACAATCGGATTTCTTTGGCCGGCCAACCCTCTCTTACATCTGCCCAGGTTTTCACTGTCGAGCCTGGCTGCCAGATGGCATTGAGTTCTGCGACCGTCAGATAATCAACCCAGTCATTTTTCAAATTGACTATGACTGATAGGCCGTCATACGCGACAGGAATTTCGATATAGTCTATTCCCGCAGCAACCGCCTTTTCCTGCTCACTGGGCTTAATGGATCGTGAAGCATCGTTGATATCCGTTTCACCGGCGAGGAACTTTTTAAAACCGCCGCCGGTTCCGGAAACGCCAACCGTCACCCGGATACGGGGTTCAATCGTGCTGAACTCCTCTGCCACGGCCTCGCTGATTGGGAATACGGTACTGGAACCGTCCAGACGGACCTTACCGGACAATCCGCCAATTTCCTCATTCTTCCCGGTATCAGTTTCGGTCCCGGACCCACATCCAATCAGGATGAAACAGCAGGCCACTGCCAGCAAAAATATTTTCATGTCAGCCCTCCTTCGAGCATGCAACTTTGAATGGCTCGCATTAGAAGGGGTAATCATTAAGATTTATTAAAGAGAAGTTTAAGTTCTCTGACACGGTCAGATCACGTGATTTAATAACGGCTTAACTGAATCTTTACATTCATTCTCTAACTTACCGTTTCATTGCCCACCGGGCTTACAAAAACTCAGGAATATCATGAATAAACTGCTAATTCTCTTTTCGATACTGTCCTTCTCCCTGCCTGGACTAGCCGCTCAGACAGGAGGCGATCTGACACAAATCAGGCAGGAACTTTTGTCCCTCTTAAAACGGGTCGAAAGCCTTGAAGCTGAAAACGTTTCCCTGCGCGAGCAGGTTCAGGTGAACGCTACGAAGGTGGAGACCACAGGCACCAGATCAAAAAGCAGCTGGACCGACACGCTCAAAGTCAGCGGCGACCTTCGAGCCCGATATGAGAGCTTCGATGTCGAAAACAAGGATGACCGGGAGAGAAGCCGGGTTCGGGCCAGGGTAGCCATCAAGGCGAAGCCCACGGACAATACCGAGGTCGCTATCGGTCTTGCTTCCGGCGGCGATGATCCAAATTCTACGAACCAGACCCTGGGCGGCGGTGCTTCGACCAAGGATGTAAGGCTCGACCTCGCTTACTTCAAATGGCAGGCAAAGCCGGGTCTTACCCTGACCGGCGGCAAGATGAAAAATCCGTGGTTTGAACCCGGCGGCAACCACCTCATATGGGATGGGGACCTCAGACCTGAAGGCCTCGCACTGACCTACCGTAGCGACAGTCTCTTTCTCAATAGCGCTCTGCACTATCTGGAAAGCGATACCAAGAAAAACAATGCGCGATTAGCCTACGGTCTCCAAACCGGCTACGACGGCAAGATCGCAGCGGGTCATCTCACCGTCGGCGTCAGCTATTTCAAGGTCGGCGCCGAAGGTAGAGCACCGTGGTACAACGACGACTTTTACGGCAATTCCTCAACCTGCATCGGCACGGACTGCAGCTATGCAAATGACTTTGAGGAGGTCGAACTCTTTGCCCAAATAAAAACCAGTGTCCTTGAGCAGCCGCTTACCCTCTTTGCCGACTATGTTCAGAATCAGGATGCTTCCCGGCTGGATACCGCCTGGGCAGCCGGATTCAAATTAGGCAAAGCCAGTGCACCCGACACCTGGGAAATTGGCTATATCTACCAGGATGTGGAAGCCGACTCAATTTTCGGGTTCTGGAACGATTCCGATTTCGGCGGCGGTGATACCGATTCCAAAGGACACATCCTCAAAGGTGCCTGGGCCATCAACAAAAAGTGGAAAGTCGGCTTCACATACTTCGACAACGTGACAAATGTCGATCTGGGGTCTGAAGAAGACTACGACCGTCTCCAGGTGGACTGGGCCTACAAGTTTTAATTTGGATTTCTTCTAGGTCTCTTCGATCTCTATATCAACACCCAAATTGTGGGAGATCTCGTCCAGCCGCTCTGAGAGCGCAACGAGATCCTCCCCACCACCGCAGGCCACCACCGCCCTGCCATGAAACATTGGATCACCTGTCATGGCAGCTCTGGAGATGTCTGTTTCCAGATCGAGGACATTGAGTTGCCGGGCTACCAACTCACCCGACACTTCACGGACAATTCCTGGGCGATCAAGCCCCAACATTGTTACGACAATGGTTTTTTGGGCAGGTTGGCCGTCCGAATCTCCTTTTTCGACAACGACTGTAAGATCACTGAGTTTGTCCAGGTCCGACTTCAGTAACTCCAGCTGACCTGCATCGCCTTCAACATGGATGATCCCGGCAAACTTCCCGCCCAACCGACTCATTCTGGAACCAAGCCAGTTACACGCCTGATCATTGACACATCGGGAAATCTGTTCAACCACACCCGGGCGGTCTGGGCCAATGATGGTAAAAACGAGAGATTGCAGCACGATCATTCCTGTTGTTGATTGGACAGGAACAAGGTTAAAGTATCTGTCGAGGATCGAACAGAGAGAGCATATGCATCTTATATTTCTCCACGGTGTTCCCGGAGTAGGCAAAAGGACAATTGCAAAGCAGCTCGCCCAGGAGTTGGGCTTTGCATTTCTGGATTTTCAGAACCTGACCCAACTGCTTGGCCCTGTGTTCGGATACAGTTCCGAGACATTTGGTGAGCTGAGAAATGCGTCCTACAAACAGATCCTTGAATCTGCGATGCAATTGCCCGATGACGGGTTAATAGCCTCCTTCACCTACGATCAGCACATCGATCTGGGTCACTACGCCACCTTTGTGGAATCAGCCAGGGCCAGCGAAGGCATCGGTCTTTTTCTTGGATTGACCTGCGACGACGAGGAGCTAAAGGGTCGGGTAGATGCCCCGGACAGGCACTCCGCCAAGATTTCAGATCTGCAGCTCATGGAAGACGATTTCGGTAACTCTCAGCTTGATATGCCGGATCTGCCAGGACCGTCCATTACCATCAACACCACCGGCGAGACTCCGGAACACACCGTACACAACATCATGGCGATGCTGCCGGACGGGATGAAGAGCAATATTAGCTTTTGACCAGATTCCTTTAGTTTCACTGCTGCTCAAAATGGGTGTAGGCTTTAGCTGTTAGTCACTTCGGGCGGGCATGGGCGATGGATACATTGAATATTCATCCCTCCATAAAAGTTTTTTCTGTTGCCTCGGCAGCATTGGTTGCCACGTGCCTTTGTTTTTATCTCATGTTTCTGCTTATCGCCAATGAGATGACCGCCTCAATCGAGGTCGAAACCAAACCCTCCATAAACCCTGATCTGCGTGAACACGAGCCCGAGAAACCAGTAGCGACACGCCAGAGACCTCAGAAAGTGATGCCAATAGAGCCTCCCCCCGACCCAAATGCTATCCCAACTAATCGGACTTCCTGGGTTGAAATGGAAGCGGAAAAGCCAACTTTTGGCAGCATTGCGGATCTGCTTGGGCCCAGTGACATTCAGCTACAACTTGAAGCACCTCATTCGGACCTTATGCCAATGTACGTGGTACAACCGGTGTACCCTCTGAGCGCAGCCATGCGCGAGATCGAGGGCTTTGTCATCGTTGAATTTTCTGTCAGGGAAAATGGTACCGTCGTTAACCCCATGGTGGTCCAGTCGGAACCGAAAGTGGTGTTCGACGAGGCTGCACTTCATGCCGTTACACGTTTCAAGTTCAAACCAAGGGAAGTTGGCGGAGAAACTGTAAGCGTAGAGAAGGTACAACTGAAGTTCTCTTTCAATCTCGACTCGCTCTATGAGATCCCGGAGGAATATCAGAGATGAAATATCTATTGTTTGTGTTTGGCATGATCATAGCCGCTGAAGTTCCGGCGCAGAATATAACCACTTTCGGCTCGGACAACTCGACCCGTTGCTACCAGGAAAGCAATTCACCGTTTTCAGATTACGGTCTTCGATACTGTACGGATGCGATTCGAAACGATGACCTGGTACTGAGAGATCTGGCTGCAACTCACACCAACCGAGGCATCATCTATGCTGCCAACGGCAGGCTGGACGAAGCCATGGAAGATCACAATCAGGCCTTACTGCTCTCACCCAAGATGGGAAAAATCTATGTCAATCGAGGCAATGTCTTTCACCAAACCCATGAATACGAACAGGCACTGGCCGACTACGACAAGGCCATTGAACTCGACAATGTGAAACTGGATATCGTTTATTACAACAAGTCACTGACACTCATCCGGATGAAACGCTGGGACGATGCCCGCACAGCCCTTGAGACAGCCCTTGAGGTCAATCCAGAATCATCCAGGGTAAAGCGCAAACTGGCCCAATTCGATCTGCCGATAGAAGAACCCGCGCCTGCTGTAGTTACGCCGGATGACGATTAGCAGACAGACTTATTCTTCATACCTGTCAATTACTGCCCTGACCAGACCGCTACGAACAATGTCTTCCCGATCAAATTCGTGAATAAAGACACTGTGAACGCCCTTGAGCCTCTCCGTCGCATCTTCAAGACCATTTCTACCCCTGATATCACTCTGCCTTATATCGCCATTAACGACAACTTTGCTGCCTTCCCCAATGCGAGTCAGAAACATTTTCATCTGTGCAACGGACGTATTCTGAGCCTCATCGAGAATGACGAAAGTATCCCCACAAAAAGTCTTTCCTCGCATAAATGCCAAAGGTGCGGCGACAATTCTGCCATGTCTTAAATTGTATTCAACAGTCCCCTTGCCGAGACGTTCGATCAATATGTCCCTGAAGGGATCGATGTAAACGCTGAACTTTTCATCCAGATCACCCGGCAGGTGGCCTAACTGCTCACCAGCTTCGACAGCAGGACGCGTCAGGATAATCCTTTCGATCCGGCCGTTTGCCAAAGCCTCTGCAGCCATTGCAGTTGCACAATAGCTTTTGCCCGTACCCGCAGGTCCAATGCCAAAAGTCAGGCAATGACTCTTGATCCCGCAAAGGTATTTTTTCTGGGCTTTGGTTTTCGCTTCGAGTGGCTGATGCACTCGCGTCGGAGAGTATGCTGTTTCAAGGCATGGGTTATTAGGGCGCAACGTATAGATATCTGCACCCCCGAGTTGTTCCTGTTTGTGCTGCTTAGATTTCCTCCCTTCTGGCTTTCTTCGATTTGCAATAAGACGTGCGCGGTTTCGTTTCGCCATATGTAAAGATACCCGAATCGTTTGTTGTATTTTGTTCGCTAGTGATGATCGGCCTCCTTGAAATCTGGTGAATGAAAGTTCGGAGGAAACCTGCACTCAGGCATCCCTAATAAAATCATAGCCAAAAAAAAATAAATCACAACCATTTTGGGGTCAGGTTGTGAATACAATTTGATACGACTAAGATAAACCCTAGTTGCTTAATCCCAGCTGATCGACAACATGTTCAGCGAACCCGTGGCCTGCTTCACCAAAGAGATTGAATGTGATGCAGCCAAGTGACTTCAGTTCCTCCAATTCGTCGGGGAACCGGGAGACTACGGCAATATTTCCGGCAAACCTGAGTTCCTTCGCCAACTCCACTGCAGTCAGATTTTCTACGTGGTTGGTTAAGCTGATCAGCACCAGTTTCCTGTCCTTCAGTCCCGAGTGCGCCCAGAAATCATAGTCGCTTGCATCGCCGTGAACACAATTGAAGCCAAGGTTTCGATGTGCCAAAACCTTCTGCAGATTTTCTTCGACACCCACAATCCCGTCACCATAGATTTCACGCAATCGCTCATAGGCTCCCTTACCGACTCTGCCCATACCCAATACCACGATGTCAGCATCACCGAGATCAGACGGCACCTCCGCTGTAATTCGGGAATCACGCTCCGTCTTCTGCAGAATCGGTCCATATCTTGAATAAAGCTGATGGACGCGGGTATTGAGCGGAGTCGCCAGGAAAAAGGATATTGTCACCGCCAGCGCAATCGTCGTCAGCCATTCAGGCGACAGGACACCATCACTGACAGCAAAAGCAGCCACAACCAGCCCGAATTCGCTATAACTGAACAGGGCTGAACTCGCCAGCAGAGAAGTTCTCGCGCGCAGCCGGAAGGCAACGAAAAGCAAGTAGTAGATCAGGGGCCGAATAAAAATCAGTACCCCAAGTGTAAGTGCCACCAGCCACATATGTCCCGTCGGCAATCCATAAAAACCGATCTGCAGAAAGAAACCGATAAGGAAGAGATCCTTAAGGCCGATCATGTGACGATAGAGTTCCTTGGTCTGCGGTGCATTAGAAAGAGCAAGACCCAGGAATAGCGCGCCCAGCCCTCCTTTCAGATTGAAAGCCTCAAACAACTCAGCACTACCAAGCGCAACCCCAAAACCAAAAAGAGTGACCAGTTCGCCATGTCGTCCCACCCGTAACAACCAGAGTAGAAACGGCCTCAGAAGCAGCAGCAGAGGCAGAGCAAGGGCCCACAGAGACGGCAGATGATCTCCACTGAGTACCAGATAGATAACGGCCAGAATATCCTGAATGACCAGAATACCGACGGCTAACTGCGCGTGAAACGCAGCCGACTCACCACGATCTTCGAAGATCTTGACAGCGAAAACAGTACTGGAAAAAGACAACGCGAACGCGAGCGTCCAGACTGACACGGAATCCTGCAATGCCAGGATCGGAAACAGAATGCCTGAAAAAAGGATAACGACAGCGGTCAATGGGACGGCAATCGCCATTTGCAGTCCAGCAACACCCCAAACCTGAGGCATCAGAATTTCCCGAATATTCAACTTCAGACCGATAGTAAAAAGCAGGAGCAGCAACCCGATGTCAGCAATGGCAGAAATCAGACCTATATCACCAAGGTCCAGCGCGTGGGCAACAAATCCAGCCAGCAGATAACCTGGCATTGGCGGATAACCAAATCGCTTGAAAGCGAGTCCGGCAATAAACGCCAGAAGGATAACGATGGGTTCCAAGATGATTACACCTGATTTCCGACTCAGTCAGCCTCGATTCCTGTTGCGAAGATCACAGCCATCTCCGCATCGAGTGCTATGTCCTCCATAGTAATCGGCATCGCTGCAGATGGAAGCTAATTCGTTGTAGAACCAGCACTCAAAGCCCTGAAACCACACGAAACCGGCAAAAGCCCGGGCAATCATAACCGTCAAAAGCAGGATTTCGACAACTTCAGATGAGAGGATTTCGATATAATGCGACTTTCTCAGCGTGATGAAACCCATGTCAGAGACCATTGAACAGCGACTTGACCTGATCCGAAACGAGATGGCCAAATCCAACATCGACGCCTATTTGGTCCCACGGGCGGATGAATTCCTGGGTGAGTACGTACCGCCGCAAAACGAAAGGCTGAAATGGATCAGTGGCTTTTCCGGTTCCGCCGGAGTGGCTGTCATCCTGAAGTCTTCCGCTGCCATCTTTGTCGACGGGCGATATACGATACAGGTTCGACAGCAGGTTCCGCACAAGCTGTTTGAGTTTTACCACTATATCGATGAACCACCGATTAAGTGGCTCACGGACAACCTGCCTGGGGAATCGACAATCGGTTTTGACAGTCGCATGGCGACCTATTCCTGGTATGAGGACAGCTCAAAAACTCTGGCAAAGAAAAAAATCAGCCTGATAGAGATCAAAGACAACCCTATCGACAAGCATTGGCAGAACAGACCCATACCCGACTTTTCGCCTGCGATGCTACTGGCGGAAACCTATACAGGGGAACATAGCAGCAGCAAGAGGAAGCGCATAGGCAGGGAAGTAGACAAGCTTGGTGCCGACTGCGCATTGATCACACAACTGGATTCCATTGCCTGGCTGCTAAATATCCGGGGCGTAGATGTGCCGAGGTTGCCGGTTCTGCTCTCGTTTGCAACCCTGTCAAAGGCGGGTGAAATGGTGATTTATACTGATCCAAGAAAACTGCCCAACGACTTTCTGGCTCATGTCGACGATGGTGTCACCGTACGGGAAATGGATGAACTCACCGCAGCACTAACAGAGCTCGGTGACGACAGGGCAAAAGTACTGGCTGATCCAGCTACGGCCAATGCCTGGTGTCAGCTCAGATGCAAGGAAGCGGGAGCAGAACTCATTGCCGGCACAGACCCGGTCCTTATCCCGAAAGCCCAGAAAAATGAAACAGAGCTAAACGGAATGCGAAACTGCCATATCCGTGATGGCTCGGCCGTTTCACGATATCTCGCCTGGATCGATCGAGAAGTTGAGGCCGGGCGCCTCTACGACGAGGGTGAACTCTCCGACAAGCTCGAATCCTTTCGGAGGGAGCTGGACGACATTCACGACCTTTCCTTCGACACCATTTCTGCGGCTGGAGTAAACGGCGCGCTCTGCCACTACAACCACATGAACGGTATTCCAGCGATGCTTGAGATGAACAATCTCTACCTCGTGGACTCGGGGGGCCAGTATCTGGACGGAACAACCGACATCACCCGTACAGTCGTCATCGGCAGACCAACAGATGAACACCAACGGATGTTCACCCTGGTATTAAAAGGGCATATCGCACTGGCTCGGGCCATATTCCCCAAAGGCACTTCGGGAATCCAACTGGACATCCTGGCACGACAGTATCTCTGGCAGGCAGGCTTCGACTACGACCACGGTACAGGCCATGGGGTTGGAACATTTCTCAGTGTACACGAGGGACCTCAGCGGATCGGCAAATCCGGACCTCAGCAGGAACTGCTCCCGGGAATGGTTATCTCGAACGAACCCGGCTACTACCAGGAGAACTGTTTTGGTATTCGCTGCGAAAACCTCATCGTCGTTCGAGAATGTGACAACGACATGCTGTCCTTTGAGACCATCACTTTTGCACCCTTCGATACTCGACTTGTGGATACTTCACTGATGACACCGGAGGAGATCACATGGTTGAACGATTATCACGATGAGGTCAGCGCTAAACTAGGCCCAATGCTGAACGAAGATGATCTCGACTGGCTTGAAAACGCCACGAGGACAGTGGTTTAAAGACTTACGATTTTGTCATCACCTCAAACAGTCTTCCTGGACTTCCCTATAACTCCACCCGGCACTGACGTATCATGCCGATGTGTTGAGTAGTTGAGAAATCTCGTGA
The DNA here is from genome assembly GCA_018656865.1 of Gammaproteobacteria bacterium. Taxonomy (GTDB): domain Bacteria; phylum Pseudomonadota; class Gammaproteobacteria; order Pseudomonadales; family Azotimanducaceae; genus UBA9659. The sequence continues at coordinate 9,770 of JABHYO010000097.1, forward strand.
AAGAAGTCGCAGGGAAGACAGCATTCATAACCGGCGGCGCAAGTGGTCTTGGTCTCGCCATGGCGCGCTCGTTTACAGGTGCCGGCATGAAAGTCGCCATCGCAGATATCGATGACGATGCGCTGAAAGCTGCCGCTGATGAATTCGCCGAATCGAATGCCGATGTCATCACTATCAAATTAGATGTCACTGACAGAGATGCTCTGGAGGATGCCGCCCGGCAGACAGAAGAAGCTTTCGACAAGGTGCACCTGGTCTGTAACAACGCAGGAGTGGCCATCAGCGCCAACGTAAGGGATCACAGCTACGCTGACTGGGACTGGGTTATGGGCGTCAACCTCGATGGCGTAATCAACGGCGTACAGGTATTTACTCCCCGCCTCCTCTCTCACGGTGAGGGTGGACACATCGTCAACACCGCATCTATGGCAGGCCATGTTGCAACCCAGGGGATGAGCATCTACAACACCACCAAGTATGCTGTCGTCGGCCTTTCAGAAAGTATTTTGCAGGATCTGGCTCATTTTGATATCGGCGTTTCAGTACTCTGCCCGGGTTTCGTTGCCACAGGAATCTATACCTCCGAAAGAAATCGGCCAACAACCTTCGGGGGCTCAGAGATCTCGGCATTTGACCCGGTCAAAGACGAATACAGGCCCGATGAAGAAAAGCAATTATTACAGCGAAGTCTCGACGCCATGCTCGATCCTGCCATGATTGGTGACATGGTATTACACGCGGTCCAGAATGATGAGTTTTACATCTTTTCTCATCCTGAATTCAAAGAAGGCGTCCAGGAACGGGCACGCACGATAAGCAATGCTTTCGATCGCTGGGCAGCCTATCGGGCTAACTACGACAGTTGAATGCCATGAGCCAGGAACCCGAAATCTACCTCGATATGGATGGCGTTTGCGTCGACTTCATCGGTGCGGCCATGTCCGCCCAGGGCTATGACCCCGATGACTACCTTCGCCAATGGAAGCAAGACCACGCCGGCTCGTTGTTTCCGGAACCGTTGATGAACAAGACGCCAATCGAGTTCTTCACCCATAAAAACCTGCAGACAAAGGGTTTTTGGGCCAATCTAGTGCCCTACCCCTGGTTTGATCAGTTGTTTGCTGAACTGGATAGACTCGGTCATGTCCTCTTCCTGACGGCTCCGACTGGAGCGCCCGGATGTGTATCAGGCAAGCAAGAATGGTTGATAGATCAATTCGGCAATGATTTCCACGACTTCATCTTCACGCGTCACAAGAATCGCCTGGCCCACCCCAATGCCTATCTGGTCGACGATATGCCCTTCAACATAAAGCCGTTCAACCAGCGAAATGGCATAGGTATTCTATTCCCCCAGATCTGGAACGAGCTTTCCCATATTGAGGATCGCGTGGCACATGTTGTCGATGAACTGGAGCGCGCGATTGCAAAGAGCGACTAATTTGCACCGCAATTGACCTGAGACAGACATTTTTTTGCTTCGTACGGCACTATAATTTTTATCGCGAGTGGATAATTAGCCAATGGAAGTCTTTGCCGTCATAACCGCAGCGGTGACAGCCGTTATCCTTTTTGTTTTTGGGCTGGATCACTTTTCTGCAGAGATACAGAAGATCTCGGGGGAACGCTTTCGCCGGTTTCTCGGTCGCACCACAAAAATACCCGTCATAGGTGTTCTACTGGGCGCACTTATTACAGCCGTAATTCAGTCGAGCTCGGCAACTTCCGTCATTACCATCAGTCTTGTCAATGCCGGCGTCCTTTCCTTCAAGAACAGCGTTGCCATCATTTTCGGATCCAACATCGGAACAACCGTTACGGCACAACTGGTTGCGTTCAAGCTGACCAACTTTGCACCCTGGCTGATCATTCTTGGATTCATTCTGTCCTTGATGCAGAACCGGCTTTCGATATTCGGGAAATCGATTTTCTATTTTGGCTTTGTCTTCTTCACGCTGAATCTGATCTCCGATTCTCTCTCTCCGCTGCAGCAAAACGAGGCATTTCTCAACTTACTGCTTGAACCGCAGTCACCCATGATCGCCATTCTGGTGGGCTGCGTTTTCACGGCTATTATCCAGTCGAGTTCTGTGACAACCGCTCTTGCGATTGTTTTTACCCAGCAGGGTCTACTGGGTCTGGAAAACGCCATCCCGCTCATCATGGGAGCCAATATCGGCACGACAGCCACAGCTCTTATCGCAGTTTTCAACATGGATCTCGCCGCGAAGAAAACAGCCTTTTCCCACTTTCTCTTCAATGTCGGCGGGGTCGTCGTGTTTGCGCCGGTCATCCTGCTCTTCATCGACAGGATTACCTCAATTGAGATGGATCCGGAAATCGTCCTGGCTGGCGTTCACCTGGTATTCAACCTCGCCACTTCCCTGCTGTTCATTGTTTTTATCAATCCGTTCACGCGGTTCGTCGACATGGTACTTGGTGAAGGTAAGGGCGAGTTCGAAAGAGTCGGATTGCCTTCATTTAACGCTGATGCCGAATTCGAAGAAATTCGAGCCGAGATAAACGAAAACCTCGGCACACTGCTTGAGTTTCTGCAGGAAAACTACAACCTTGTCACGCTGAGCATTGAGACCAATTATCGCGGCATATATGAAACTTCCGCCAAGCGGATCGAGTACGTCGAGTTTCTCAAGAACGAATATATGGGATATTTCTCGAAGGTGATTGGTATAACCACCTGTGAAGATGAGTCAAAGGTCATGCTCTCTTTGATAACGAGGTTCGACTATCTTTTTCAGATCCACGATTCAATTGATGACCTTTTCGCCACCAAGCGGGTCATGAATGCGAATTTCATCGAATTGAAAAGCGACATTCTGCTGCTGATCCGAGAGCTGGCCGGCCAGACGCTGGCGCTGTTCGATGAAATTCACAAGTCGATTTCCGGCGTCAGCGAAACCAATATTTCAGCGACAGCAAGAGATCTTCAACGCCTGCTGGACCGGGTCAATCGCGACATGCTTCGGCTACTGGCCGAGCCAGGCAGGCGCGATGCCGGTTCGTTAACCAATATCGTCACCTACTCCATCCGCCTGAAGGACAAGCTGGTCAACTTCGCTCATATTGAGGCAGCACACACCTCAAGCAGTGCTGCCAGCAAAACTTAAACTCGAACTTGGATTGAATGAGCCAATGTTGATCTATTCCCTCTTCCTGCTCTCTTTCCTGTTGCTAATCGCACTTCTTCTTTCTGTACGCGCTGAGATGCTCGATGATTCCGGAAAGAGCATCATCAAGGTCTGGGCGACCAAACCTGCACTGTCCCTTATGTTCATCGCCGTTGCACTCATGCATGCAACACCCTGGTCTGCTTATTCGCTTTTGCTGTTGGCTGGTCTTTGTCTGTGCTTTCTGGGTGATGTATTCCTGATACCAAACAACGCCAGGTGCTTCATGCTTGGGCTGATATCGTTCCTCGCAGGGCACCTGTTTTATATCGCTGCGTTCGCCGTGCTTTTTACGCCTGACCAGACACTTTTTCTGGCGGTGTTGGTATTGATCGGTATAGACACCATCGTTGCAATCTGGCTGAAAGATCGCCTTCAAGACATGCGAAACCCGGTCTACGTTTACATGGCCGCTATATCGGTCATGGTTCTTGCAGCCTGTGGCGTATTCGCCAACGATAATCTCGCGAGCGCTGGGAAATGGCTTGTTCTACTGGGCGCGATCAGCTTCTATATCTCAGATCTCTTTGTCGTCAGGCAGAAATTCGTCAGCAGTTCCGTCTTTAACCCGATGATGGGACTACCGCTCTACTATGGCGGTCAATTCGCACTGGCCCTGTCACTAGGTCACCTCTAGGGTCGATTGAATCAGACCTGAACGACGGCGCCCGATGACATCAGGGCATCAATCTCGTCAGCGCTGAAGCCAGCTGCCTGCAGAATAGTTTTCGATTCCGCACCCGGGGCTCCACTGGCGGCGGGTAGTTCGGCTTCCGTTCGACTGAACCTGGGCGCAGGACCGGCCTGATAAATACCATCCTGCTCAACAAAGGTGTTCCTGGCGACGTTATGGGGATGAACCCGTGCCTCATCAAAATTCAGGACCGGCGCGTAACAAATATCTGTACCCAGCATAATCTCATCCCACTCATCCCGGGTTTTTGTCCGGAAAATGGTCGCCATTTGTTGTTTCAATGCTGGCCAGTCATCCTGGGACATCTGCGCCGGCAGTTCACCTGTCTTGCCGAGCCCCGACTTTTCCAGCAGCAATGCATAAAACTGCGGCTCCATGGAGCCAACCGAAATCCATTTGCCGTCACTGGTCTCATAGGTGTCGTAATAATGGGCGCCCCCATCGAGAATATTCGTACCCCGATCGAACGACCAGTCACCCCGATTCATGATCCCAAAGATGGCATTCATCAGAACTGCCGATCCATCGGTCATGGCTGCATCAATGACCTGACCTCTGCCACTCTGATTCCGTTCGTGCAGCGCCGCGACTATGCCAAATGCCAGGAACATACCACCCCCGCCAAAATCACCGACAAGGTTCAGCGGCGGCACTGGCTTTTCCCCCGATGTACCAATCGCATGAAGCGCACCGGAAAGCGAAATGTAGTTAATGTCATGGCCTGCGACATGCGCCATGGTACCCGTCTGACCCCAGCCGGTCATACGGCCATAAATCAGCTTTGGATTTCTTTCGAGGCACACATCGGGTCCCAGCCCCAGCCTTTCAGTTACACCGGGACGAAAGCCTTCAACCAGGACATCGGCATCCTCGATCAGTTTCAGGGTCGCTTCCACGCCATCCGGGTTCTTGAGATCAACGGCAATGCTCTTTCGCCCCCTAGCGAGAACATCTGAAGGATTCGCCGGTTTGCCCGCAGAGGCCGATCTGTCAATGCGAACGATTTCCGCCCCCATATCCGCCAGCATCATGCCACAGAAAGGTCCAGGTCCAATGCTCTGCAACTCAACAACCTTAATGTCGTTTAGTGGTCCCATGTTCATACTCCTTTACATAACCAATCTAATCTACAGGAGCGACGGAAAGACCGCTACCAATACCCAGGGGGGGGGGGATCTGAATCCGTTCTTCTCTCCATTGAACACTCAGATCTTGGTAGAATTCCTGCCTCTGGATTTATGAGCAGTCCTCCATGACAACTATCGCAGTCGATCAATTGCTTAATGGCGCAATTCCTATCCACACCGCTGTCACAGTGGAAGGCTGGGTTAGAAGCAAAAGAGATTCGAAGGCCGGCATCAGCTTTATCGCTGTTCACGATGGCAGCCATTTCGACCCTATTCAGGCGGTTGTGCCAAGTGACCTGGACAACTACGAAGATGAAATTTTGCATATCACCACGGGATGCGCCGTTCGCATTACCGGCGAACTGGTCGAATCCGAAGGTAAAGGGCAACAATACGAAATTCAGGCAACGCAGGTAGCCGTTGTTGGCTGGGTCGATGACCCTGAATCCTACCCCATCGCAAAAAAACGCCACACTTTCGAATATCTTCGATCCGTCGCTCACCTCAGACCCCGAACGAATACTTTTGGCGCCATTACCCGCGTCAGGACGACATTGGCGAATGCCATCCACAACTACTTTTTCGAGAGAGGCTTCCACTGGATAAACACACCGCTAATAACCGCAAGCGACTGCGAGGGTGCCGGTGAACTTTTTCGGGTCAGCACACTCGATCTGATGAATCTCCCGGTTACCAACGGCGAAATTGACTTTCAGAACGACTTCTTCGGCGCAGAGTCCTTTCTAACGGTGTCAGGGCAACTCAATGTTGAGGCTTACTGTCTTGCCATGACCAAGGTGTACACCTTCGGACCGACATTCAGGGCAGAAGATTCGCACACCTCACGACATCTGGCGGAATTTTGGATGGTAGAACCGGAAATTGCATTTGCAGACCTAAACGACAATGCGGACCTGGCTGAAGACCTCCTGACAAATGTGCTCGGTCGCGTACTCGATGAGAGAGGGAATGACATAGCTTTCTTCCAGCAGCGAATCGATGACACGGTCATTGATCGAATGAGGTCTATTGTTGACAACAACTTCGAGCGAATGGAATACAGTGAAGCAATTCGTATCCTGAAAAACAGCGGCGAAAAATTCGAATTTCCTGTCGAGTGGGGTTTGGATCTTCAGTCCGAACACGAACGCTACCTAACTGAAAAGCATGTAGGGCGCCCTCTTGTCGTCATGAACTACCCAGCGAAAATTAAAGCCTTCTACATGCGCCTCAACGAGGACGAGAAGACCGTCGCTGCCATGGATGTGCTGGCACCCGGTATCGGCGAGATTGTCGGCGGCAGCCAGCGGGAAGAGCGACTCGATGTACTCGACGCCCGTATGCAGGATGACACCATGAAAGAAGAACTCTGGTGGTATCGTGACCTAAGACGCTACGGCACCGTGCCACACGCCGGTTTCGGCCTCGGGTTCGAAAGGTTACTTACCTATATTACGGGTATGGAAAATATCAGGGATTGTATTCCGTTTCCGAGAACGCCCGGCAGTGCGCCTTTTTGAGGTTCATGTTTGACCTACGAGACCCCTCGGCTTCGATGAGGGAGACGCTGCGGACAAAAAACTGGTAAAAACCGTCAGACTTTTCCGGTTTGCAGTCGGTCAGCCACCCATCAGCGTCTTCCAGGTTTCCAGATCGTTGATACGCATATAGGTATTGATCTTTTTTGCTTCAGCCATGGTTGCATGGGGAACTGAAGAGTAGTTATGACCGGGTAGCAGCAGCGTTTCGTCAGGTAGCGCAGCCAGCTTCTGAATGCTGTGATACATGTCTTCGGTATCGGAACCTGGCAGATCGACCCGGCCACAACCATCGACGAAGAGTGTGTCACCGGAAACGAGGGTCTCCTTTACCCTGAAACATTGTGACCCTGGTGTATGTCCAGGCGTATGAAGAAACTCCACTTCGACATCCCCCAATTTGAGCCGGTCCCCGGAGTCCACCCTGGTCATATCGGAATCGGAAATTCCGGTCACTTTTTTTAACCCATCGGCTTCCAGTTTATGGGTGTAGACCTTTACTGGGTTCAGCTCAAGCAACTCTGCAACCCCGGCAACCGTGTTCTGTCCAAAACTGCCACCACAGTGGTCGGGGTGGTAGTGCGTAACCAATGCGGCGGTGAGCTTATAGTCACGCTCGTTGATCAGATCGAGTAGAGCCTGAACATCCCAGGCCGGATCGACCACAGCCACCTCCCTTGTCAATTTCGAGCCGACCAGGTAGGCAAAGTTCTGCATCGGTCCGATCTGAACCTGCTCGATGATGAGTTCTTCGTGTAGTGTCACTTGGCTTCCCCTGATTCTTGAGAATTCAGCTTAGTCCACTGCTGCTATTACGGCAATCTCGACCATGATCCGAGTGTCATCGACGAAAACCAAACCCAATCTATCTCATAACTACATGTCTGATACCGGACTTTGGAAGATATGCAAATTGAGCTATTATTCTTCGCAACCAACTACAGTACTATCGGTATGGAAGACCGAACAAAGCCCTTGATCCTTGTCGTTGACGATCAGGCAACCATCATCAGGATCATGTCCAGAATTCTGCGCCCGACCTACGAAGTCTGTGTCGCAACCAACGGACGAAAAGCCCTGGATGTGGCCAGGGAACAGCTGCCTGATCTTATCCTGCTCGACAATATGATGCCTGAAATGACCGGCATAGAAACCTGCATGGCCCTGAAAGATATGCCGGAAACCGCCGATATCCCAGTTATTTTCGTGACTTCCATGGACGACAGGCACAACGAACAGATGGGCTTCAAGGCAGGCGCTGTTGACTACATGATCAAGCCGCCGTCTCAGGAACTGGTGCACGCAAGGATCAGTGTTCACCTGAAGAACCAGCGGCAACGTATCTTTCTAGGTCAGCTTGCAGACGGGGAGATCACCGACGTCGATCTTATCCAGCAGGGTGCTCGGCACCTGCTCAACATCTAGGTAGCGATGGGGTCGGACCCCAGTTTTCGTGACCCCAAGCTTTGGCGGCAGGGCGCAAATGACATTCGATGAATTGGCGATGGTCCGTATTGACGTAACGCTTCAAGGTGAGCGGCTGTTGGATAACCCTTGTGTTGCGCAAGGCCGTATTCAGGATATCGCTCATCGAGCTCGACCATCTCAGCGTCTCGGGCCACCTTGGCGATGATGGATGCCGCTTTTATGGCGTCGTATTTTGCATCTCCCTTGATCAACCACTCAGCCTGTACCGGAAGATCGGGTATCCGATTACCATCAACCAGGACAAAGTCCGGCAGAACATCTAGTCCGGCGACGGCCCGCTGCATTGCCAGCATGCTGGCCTGAAGGATGTTGATTTCATCTATTTCAGCCACCTCGGCCCGGGCAATGCAAAAACAAACCGCCTTCTCGCGAATTTCAATATCGAGCTGATCACGGCGTTTCGCCGACAGACTTTTCGAATCACGTAAGCCCTTAATCGCTACGAACGGATTGAGTATCACGGCGGCTGCCATCACCGCACCTGCAAGCGGCCCACGACCCACTTCGTCAACACCTGCGACATATTCACGCCGATACATCTAGTGAACTTCTACGTCTACACCGCAGTGCCTAAGCACAACCGCCGCAGCTTCTCGACCCGGTTCAGCGCCTTTTCTTAGCATCCGATGAATCCGATCAAATTCACTGACCAGTTTTTCCACATTTTCTGCTTCAAGAAGTATTTTGACAGCCTGGGCCAACTGCTCTGGATTGGCATCGTCTTGAATCAATTCTGGTACCAGTGATTGACCGGCAAGAATATTCGGCAACGCAAACCAGTTTGTTTTGATCAATCTTGAAACGATAGCGTAGGTCATCGGCCCCAGGCGATAGGACATCACCATTGGTTTTTTAAGTAACATGGCCTCCAGGGTAGCCGTACCTGAATTGACCAGGACGACATCGGCTGCTGTCATCACCTGTCTCGATTCACCTTCAATCAGTTGTACCCTTGAGCCAAGCTCCTGATAGGTCGCCAGCATCTCTCTGAGCTGCTCAAGACGCCTGGCATTTGACGCGGGAATAACGAAACGGTCGACCCTGCCTCCCAGAAGCCTGGCAGTGTCGAGAAAGTCACGACCTGTCATCCTAACTTCGCTTTTGCGGCTACCGGGTAGAATCGCAACAACCTTCTCGTTGGCTTCGATACCCAGTTCACTTCTAGCGGCTACTTTGGCGCTCTCGCCCTCATCCACATCTATCTCATCAGCCTTGGGGTGGCCGACAAAGGCAACCGGAATTCCGTTTTTTTCATAGATCTCTGTCTCGAAGGGATAGAGGGTCATCATCAAATCAACATTGCGCTTAATCTTGTTGATCCGACCCTGCCGCCACGCCCAGACAGTTGGAGAGACATATTGAATAGTTTTAATTCCTCGACGTTTGAGCATCCCCGCCAGCAGAAGATTGAAAAAATTGAAGTCTATCCCGACGAAGCAATCTGCACGGCTCGCGAGAATACGATCACGCACCATGAACAGCAGCTTCAACAGTTCAGGTAGGCGGAGGAGCGGGTCGACAAACCCATTGACAGAAAGCCGTTCAATATCAGCATCAGAGGTAAATCCCTCAGCTATCATGGCAGGTCCGCCAATGCCGACAAACCCGGTCCCGGGAGCGAGGATTCCTATCTGACGGACCAGAGCGGCACCGAGGTTATCACCAGAAGCCTCTCCCGCCACCATGGCTATTGTCATGGCGCGGTCGGCAGTTGGCATTAGTTACTCGCTGACCTTCTGTTCTGCGCAGGTGAGCAACGATGAGCAAACCAGGTTGTCTTCGACATAAGCCTTGCCTGATGCTTTCATCCAATGCTTGCGCATGTTGAGGATTTCTACTTCGAGTCTGATCTGATCACCCGGGATAACCGAGCGCTTGAACTTGGTCTTGTCCGTGCCAGCGAGATAATAGATGAAACCATCGTCCAGAGTTCGATCACGACTGCGAAAAGCCAGAATACCTGATGCCTGAGCCAATGCTTCGACAATTAAAACGCCGGGAAATACCGGCGTCTCAGGAAAGTGACCCGTAAACATCGGCTCATTAATCGTGACATTTTTGATACAGACAATTCTCTTGTCAGCTTCAAACTCTATTACCCTGTCCACCAACAGAAATGGATAACGATGTGGTAGGTAATTTTTTATTTCTGTAACTTCCATACTGCGTCCAGGCTAACGATCCGATTCCAGGCGTCTTAGACGTTTCAACATGTCATCCAGTTTACGGAACCCGACGACACTACGCTTCCAATCAGTACCTCGCATTAATCCGGTACCCGATGAATAACGCCCTTTTTCCAGGATTGACTGACTCACCAGCGTCATGGCGGTGATCTCAACCTGGTCTGTTATTTCTATATTATCAACGATTCCAACCGCACCACCAATGAGACAGTAGCTTCCGATCTTTGTACTACCGGCAATCGCCGTACACCCCGATATCACCGTATGATGATCAATCCGTGTTCCGTGACCGATTTGCACCTGATTGTCGAGCTTACAGCCATCACCAATCGTCGTATCGTTAAGAGCACCTCGGTCGACGGTCGTGCCTGCGCCAATCTCAACATGCTTACCAATCTGAACGCCATACACTTGCGGAATTTTAATGTAGTCACCGCTGTCGCTGTCGAACTCAAAGCCGAATCCGTCTGCACCAATCACGACATTGCTGTGAACAAGGCAACCTTCACCGATAGAGCATCCATGATAAACAACCACGTGTGGCATCAACCTGGTGCCTGCTCCAATGGCTACACCTTCGCCAACAAAGCCACCGGCACCAATTTCTGCGCCGTCACCTATCACGGCTCCAGGTTCGATAACTGCCTGCGGCCCTATCACGACACTCTTGCCAAGTTGGGCCTGATCGCTCACCACAGCTGACACATCAACGTAGGGTGTGGCTACCGGGGTCGGATCAAACATCGCTGCAATCTGAGCCCACGCCAAGCGCGGATTCCCGGAAATCAGGACAGGTCTGGTGGTAAGAGACGCATCTTCCTTTCGCAGGACGATTGCCGCGGCTTGTGTTGACTCAACGAGGCTGCGATATCTGCCACTAAAGAGAAATGAGATTTGATTGGGACCGGCATCCTGCAGTCCAGCGATGCCTTGAATATCTACGTCGACATCGCCCCTGAATTCAAGTCGAAATTTTTCGGCTATCTCACTGAGTTTCAACCGACACTACTTTTCAAGCGCATTCATTTTTTCGGTAATCTTGGCGGTCACATCGTACAATTCATGCCGATAGTGCACGCTCTGCCTGGGTAGAATCAGGTCGTATTTTTCACTCAGCACCAAAGCTTCGACAGCTTCCTGGTAACGGGAGGTCAGTGACTGAATCAACCGGTCAGTACTCTCCAGTTTGATCCGCTGAACATTCTCGACGAGCTGTGACATCTGCCCCCGCTGAACGGAAATATCCTGAAGGAGTTTCTGAAACTCCTGATCACTCATTAGTTCAGTATCTTTCTTAAGTTTCTCAAGCAGAACCGTGACTTCTTTTTGCATCTCCTTCAGCTGTTCTTCCTGTTCAATGAAGGCACCATTGATCTGATCCATGCCTTTTTGGCCTAATTCGGATTGAAGAATAGCTCTCTGAGCGTCGGCGACACCAATTTTCGCCTCAGCAAAGGCAGATGATGACGACACGGCCATGATGATACTGGCCAGAATAGCCAAAATGCCTTTTTTGTAGTGCACGATGTTCTCCTTGGGATTTATATTTTTGTAGTGACTTTTAGCCTGAGAATGGCGGGATTTCGCAACGGTTGCGGATGTTTACACATCCATAGCGCGGATTCAATGTCTATTAGCCCCGCTGCTCCGGCAAAAGTTGCCCGCCACGCTAGAATGTTTTACCCAGCTCAAACTGGAAGGCTTCTGATTCGTCGCCATCCTTTTCGTTGATGGGGAACGAAAGTGAAAAACTGATCGGCGCAAAACCGGTAATCCAGGTCACCGCGAGACCCGCACTATAGCGAAGCTCACCTTCATCCAGGTCCAGGCAGACAACACTGACGGCCGCGCAATTGGTATTGAAGACATTTCCCGCATCGACAAAGAACACCGACCGCATCTGGCTCTGCTCCTCGATAAACGGTAGTGGGAACAGAATTTCGGCACTGAACTCAATCAGTACGTTTCCGCCTATCGGATCCGGTTCTCTGAACTGGTCCTGCGGCGATGGTGTCGACCTGGGCCCAAGCGTATTGCTCTCATACCCTCTTACTGACCCCATACCTCCTGAAAAGAAATGTTTGTAGAAAGGGAAAGTTTCGGTACTACCATAGGCCTCACCATAACCGAGGTCAGTCCTAAGCCGCATTACTAGTGGCCCAAAGAGCGGATAGAATATCTGGCCATTGTAGTTGATACGGAAAAATTCAAGTTCACTGCCAGGGATCGTCATTTCAAACGACAATGACTGAGAACGACCGGCTGTCGGCATAAGCCCGCGATTGAGAGCAGACATGCTGTAGGTCGCCGTGAGCGACAGCAGGTCGAACTGATCACCCTCCTTATCGATAAATGCTGAAATTTCCTGAGCGGGTATTACTCCTTCCTGGATCCTTGTGCTTTCATAGCCAAAGCTGAAACCGATACGTGATACTTCCGAGATGGGATATCCAAAGTTCACGCTGGCGCCATAGGAATCAGTAGAAAAGCTCGCAATATTGAACTCTTCAAAGTCACTTTTGCGGAAAAATACCGAATAACCCCGACTCACTCCATCGACGGTGTAGTACGGATCGAAGAACGAGAAGCTAAGTGCTTCCTGGAAGTCGCTGCGATTGACACCGATATTGATACTGTTGCCCGTACCGAAAACATTTGACTCCTGATAGGAAAGCCCGAGGATCAGACCAGTGTCCTCTGCGAATCCGACGGTCGCGGATATAGATCCTGACGGCTGTTCTTCGACCGTATAGTTCACATCAATCTGGTCTTCTGTACCCGTCACAGTCGGTGTTTCGACATTAACTTCCTTGAAAAAACCAAGACGCTGCAGTCTGATTTTCGACCCTTCGATCATGGCAGTCGATGCCCAACCCCCTTCCAGCTGACGCATCTCACGTCTCAGAACTTCATCCTGAGTCACGGTATTACCCTGGAAGCTAACCCGACGAACATAGGCGCGCTGGCCTGCATCGAGAAAGTACTTAATTGTTACCGTTTCACCGCTTTCGTCGATGACCGGTTCACCTGTAGCACTGGCAAAGGTATAGCCTGAATTACCGAGAGCATTTTCGATTCGCTCTTCCGAAGCCGTCATGTACTCACGGGAGAAAATCTGCCCCTCCCGCGTAAGCAGCAGCGCCCGTATGTTCTCCTCCGGGATATCCCGCAGCTCACCAGCCACTTCTACACCGGACACCGTAAACTGATCACCTTCAGTAATATTAAAAGTGATGTAGACATCTTCCATGTTCGGTGCAATGGAAACTTGTGTGGAATCCACGCGAAAGTTCAGATAGCCGCGATCAAGATAGTAGGATTCAATGGCTTCAATATCTCCCTGGAGTTTTTCTCGGGAATATTGATCGTCTTTGGTATAGAAAGAAAAAAGACTCGGCAGCTTGAGCTCGAGCATTTCTGTCAGGGTTTCGTCGTCAAAAACCTTGTTTCCGATGACATTAATATGCCTTATACCTGATACATTTCCCTCAAAGACATCGACATTTATCGCAACCCGGTTTCTCGGAAGATCCTCAACCGTGGTTTCAATCCGGGCATCGTAACGTCCCTGAGAAACATACTGGCTCTCCAGATCAGACGCGATGTGTTCCAGGGTTACTTTCTTGAAAATCTGCCCTTCAGACAAGCCTGAGCCCTCGAGTCCTTCAAGCAGTGCTTCGGTTTTGATTGCCTTATTGCCTTCGAACTCAATGGAATCAATGGTTGGACGCTCCTTGACCACAACCACCAGCACATTGCCGTCACGACCGACCTGCACATCGTCAAAATTTGACGTCTTGAAAAGCGATTTCGCTATCGTTCTGATTTCAACAACGCCAATGTCATCACCAACATTGTAGGGAATGGCACCAAATACTGTGCCAGCTGAAATTCGCTGGAGGCCTTCAACACGGATGTCGGAGATCACGAAAGCGAAGGCAGAGCCCCCATATGCTATAGCCAGAAGCAATACGGCGGGCCGCAGGAAATCTTTGATTGTTGTTATGAGATATACCACTACTTATTCTCTACTAATGAGGTCCTACAATCGGGTGAGGTCGTTGTAGAACGCCAGGATCATAATGCTGAAAATCAGGAACATACCCATCTGCAGACCCCACATCTGAACTCTTTCTGGTACGGGTCGACCGGCGACAAGCTCAATAAAGTAATAGAGCAGGTGCCCGCCATCAAGTACCGGTATCGGCAGCAAATTGATCACACCCAGCGAAATACTCAACAATGCGATAAAGCCGACGAAGCTTTCAAGACCATTTTCCGCAGTCGCATTCGCCACCTGAGCGATTGTAATCGGTCCGCTTAGATTCTTGGGTGAAATCGCGCCAACGATCATCTTCTTGATAGACGCCAATGTAAAGGCAGTTAGCTCCCAAGTCTTATTCAAAGCCGGAATCCATGCAGAATAGAAAGGATAAGTCGTTTCACGCTGCATCTCTTCAGGATAAGCTACTGACCTGACGGAAGCACCAATAAAACCAATCTGTTTACCATTCCGCTCCACGGCTGCCGGTGTCACTGAGACACTCTCTTCTTTATGCGCTCTTAAGACAGTCAAATGCAGCGTCCGTTCAGGACTTCGCTGAATCATTTCAACCAGGTGTGGCCAGTCTCTCACCTTCTCTCCATCGAGGCTGAGCACCTTGTCATCCACCTCTAACCCGGCAGCGACGGCGCGACCGTCATCATTCAGGCCTCCAATCACAGCAGGTACATCCGGCATAAAAAGATGCAAACCCAGATCCCGGGACGGGGAGGGTTCATCCTGGTCTGACAGCCAGTCAGTAACCGGGATTGTGTAGTCCGAATAGGCATCGTAGCCTTCGGCTTCTTTCACGGTAAACACAATGTCACCCGTCTCACCGAGCCGACCAAAGAGACGCATGTTTACCTCGGACCAGGTTCGGGTAGCAACACGATCAACGGCGGTGATCTCCTGACCTGCCTTGAGACCGGCCTGCCCCGCTCGCGATTCAGCCTCGATCTCACCAAGAAGCGGGACTAGCCCCGTCACTCCCGTGACGAAGAGCACCCAATAGGCAGCAATGGCCAGCAAAAAATTAGCTAAAGGGCCGGCTGAAACAATCGCAATCCTCTGCCATACGGATTTACGGTTAAAGGCAAGATGCAACTGATCGTCAGCAACGAACCCTTCCCTCTCATCCAGCATCTTGACATACCCACCCAGTGGTATGGCGGCGACAGAAAACTCCGTACCCTCCAGCGGTTCATTGCTGCGTGATAATACCGGTATCGGGGAACCCTCATCGTCCAGAAGTGGGCCACCGCCTACTTCGGGCGCCTTGCCCCGCTTTGTATAGATAGCTTTGCCGAAACCAACGCTGAAACGAATAACGTGGACATTACATAGCCGTGCCACCCAATAGTGGCCGAACTCATGAATTGTCACCAGGATAGAAATGGTGACGATCAGTGCAGCAACTGTCTGAATAAACTCAATCATGGCGGTCTATTGTATTGTCTCCGCGCCCTGATGTCTGTCTGCTCCACAGAAAACTGCTTGCCTTTCGCCACTTCACTTCGCTGCAGTGGCTTTCGGCTGCAGTTTCGGCTTCGCCGAAACTGCTAGATCCAGTCAACGGAGAGTAGATACAGGGCAAATACCGGGCTCGCGGACAATAAACTGTCAATTCGATCCAGAAATCCTCCGTGACCTGGCAGGAGATTACTGGAGTCCTTAATATCACGGTGACGCTTGAACATGCTGATAGTCAGATCTCCAAGAACAGATACCATACCGATTCCAATGGTCGTCACCAGCAGGATCACGCCTCCAACAGAACCGAGTTGCGGTCTGCCAAACCAGGTGGACATCAACGCAGCGATCACCAACACGACAATCAGCCCGCCAAAGAAGCCTTCCCAGGTCTTTCCAGGACTAACCCTGGGCGCGAGTTTATGTCTGCCAAGTTTTTTGCCGGTGAAGTAGGCGCCAATATCCGCACCCCAGATCAGGAAAAGGAGCAGGCAGATAAAGTAGCTGCTGTGCTCGAGCAGTTTTAACTGGCTCAGGGCTACCCAACCAGGAACCAGCGCTAAAAAGCCAATAAACATGACAACCACTTTGCTGCCCCAGGCTCTATCCAGCTTCGGGTACATGACAACCATGACCAACGCGGCGAGCCACCAGATCAGGCTCCCCGCAAGCACCCAATCAGCAGGTAGAAAGCTCACTCCAAAAATGGATATGCCAACGAAAGTGGCATAAACGAATCTGAAAAAAGAGGTGAGGCCAGCTAAGTTACCCCACTCCCAGCCGCAGACAATCAGGACTGCTGCGACAAAGAGAGAGAATTCAAATGGAGGCAGGAGGAAAACACAGGCAAGAGCGATCGGTGCAATGATGAGCGCCGTGATGATTCTCTGCCGTAGCACTAGCAACCTGGAGATCGCGCAGCGATCGAAGGTTGCGTCGGCAGCAATTGAGATTTTGTGTTATCCCGACACAAAATCATCATATTGCGAGAGATAGAGCCTGGAGATCGCGCAGCGATCGAAGGTTGCGCAAAGATCGAAGGTTGCGCAGAGATCGAAGGCCGCACCCTAGATCTCCATCAAATCAGATTCTTTAGCCTGCAGTGCCGATTCGATCTGTTTGATTTTCGCATCGGTCAGTGCCTGAATCATTTCCTCGCCTTTGCGCTCCTCGTCTTCGGTGATCTCCTTTTCCTTCAGGAACTCCTTCAGATCGCTGTTGGCATCACGGCGAATGTTGCGAACGGCAACCCGCGCGTTTTCAGCCTCTGTCTTGGCGATCTTCGTCAAATCACGCCGGTTCTCTTCCGTCAACGGCGGCATTGGCAGGCGAATATTGTCGGACGAGGTGGAGGGGTTGAGTCCGAGATTCGATTTCAGAATTGCTCTTTCGACTTCGGGAATCAGTGGTTTTTCCCAGGGTGAAATTAGCAGGGTCCGACCATCCTCTACTGTTATATTGGCAACCTGATTGATCGGCGTGGGTGTACCGTAGTAATCGACAGTAACATTGTCGAGCAGACTGGGATGCGCCCTACCGGTTCGGATTTTCGCAAAGGCAGCATCGAGGGACGTCAACGTCTTGTTCATCCGCTCTTCAGCGTCCTGCTTAATATCTTCAATCATTTTTCAACCCCGGTTCCTGCTCCGCACTGACTATCATCGTACCTTCCTCAACCCCAACAACAGCATTACGCAGGGCACCGCTCTGCTCCATGGCAAATACCCGCAAGGGCATATCATGGTCCCTGGCAAGGCATATGGCGGTCAGGTCCATGACTCCGAGCTGCTTAGCGAGCACCTCATCATAGGTCAAACGGTCATATTTTGTCGCATCGGGATTTACCATCGGATCAGCGGTGTAGACACCATCGACCTTGGTCGCCTTAAGAACGATATCCGCGTCGATTTCTATTCCCCGAAGGCAGGCTGCCGAATCCGTCGTAAAAAACGGGTTTCCGGTACCCGCAGAAAAGATGACCACATTGCCTTTCTCAAGATGCCTGATGGCAATGCGGCGGTCATAGTGTTCGACAACACCACTCATGGGGATTGATGACATCACTACGGTATGGATGTTGGCGCGCTCGAGGGCATCGCGCATGGCAAGTGCGTTCATCACGGTTGCCAGCATACCCATGTGATCGCCCGTAACCCTGTCGAGTCCAGCTGCGTTCAGGGCGGCGCCACGAAAAAGATTACCACCGCCGATAACCAGACCGACCTGGACACCAATGCCGACCAGCTGGCCAATTTCAAGTGCGGTACGGTCTAGTACCCTGGGATCAATGCCCACGCCTTCAACACCTAGCGCTTCTCCTGACAGTTTAAGCAGGATTCGCTGATACTTGGGTGTCGCTTTCGTGTGCGGCATTGACTCTTGTTCCTAACTGAACCCCATTGGTGAAATTAACACTGCGGTGCTAATTGCCTGACAACCTATTGGTCTTAAACCCAAACCTTGGGAATATTGCACCAATTTATCTTGAGAAAAGCCATAGTCGGATGGAGTCTAGCTACCAAGTTGCTTCTGCACCTCGGCAGCGAAGTCATCTTCTTCCTTCTCGATTCCCTCACCAACCTCGAGCCGAACGAATCGACCGATGCTTGCGCCTTCCTTCTTCAGCAATGCACCAACTTTGGTATCACCGTCCTTGACGAAGGGCTGTTCCAGCAGACTGATTTCAGACAAATACTTCCTGATACGACCATCGATCATCTTCTCGATGATTTCAGGTGGTTTGCCGGATTCCTGAGCCTGTGCTGTGTAAATATCCCGCTCCTTTTCAACCAGGTCTGCGGGGGCATCATCCGGGCTGACAACCGCTGGATTCATCGCGGCGATGTGCATGGCAATGTCTTTACCAAGCTCCTCGCTGCCGCCTTCCATAGACAGGAGCACACCGATCTTACCGTTGGTATGAATGTATTTAACGATCCTGCCTTCATCCTGAAAAACTTCAGCGCGCCTGACCGAGATATTCTCACCGATCTTCTGCACCAGTGCTTCCCGGGTCGATTCCAGATCCAGAGCCTGGATATCGCTGGAACCAGAGTCGAACACCTTCTCAGTCACATCATTGACGAAGGCGAGGAAGCTTTCATCTTTCGCTGCAAAATCAGTCTCACAATTAATCTCAACGACAACGCCTTTGCCATCTTCAATCTTACTGCCGAGCACACCATCAGCCGCAATTCTTCCTGCCTTTTTCGCTGCCTTCATTCCGCTGGACTTACGCAGGATCTCGATTGCGCCATCGATATCGCCGTCGGCTTCAACCAGTGCCTTCTTGCAATCCATCATGCCCAGGCCGGTTCTTTCCCTGAGCTCCTTAACCATAGATGCTGATACAGCAGCCATTACTAAATCCTCTAAAATATTGGGGGCTTATCGCCCCCGAAAATCATTCAGCTACGCTGGGCGTCTCACCTGTGGTTTCTTTTTCGACTGCTTCCTCAGACACACCAGCATCTTCCGCTGCTGGTGCTTCGGCGGCAGGTTCTTCAACCGCTGTTGTCTCTTCTGCAGCAGGTGCCGCCGCTTCGTCTTGCGGCGCTTCTACCGGTTCTTCGGTCACTTCCACGAATTCGTTCGCAGCGACATCGCCCTGCGCCTCGGCCTTACCGGCGAGGGCAGCGTCGGCAATTGCTGAAACAAACAGGCGAATAGAACGAATGGCGTCATCGTTACCAGGAATGACGATGTCAATACCTTCAGGATTACTGTTCGTGTCAACGATACCAATTACCGGAATTTTTAACTTGCGAGCCTCTGTTACCGCAATGTCCTCGTGATCAACATCGACCACAAAGATTACGTCTGGAAGACCGCCCATGTCCTTGATTCCGCCGAGACTGGATTCGAGCTTGTCGAGAATGCGCTGACGGGATAGCGCCTCTTTTTTAGTCAGCTTCTCGAATGTGCCGTCATTTCTCTGTGACTCAAGATCCCGAAGTCGTCGAATCGACTGCCGAATCGTTTTGTAGTTTGTGAGCATACCGCCAAGCCAGCGCTTGTCGACATAGGGCATACCACAACGCTCGGCATTCTCCTGTATCACCTTACTGGCGCTACGCTTTGTACCGACAAACAGGATCTTGTTCCTTTTTGCCACGACGCCGTGAACATAGTCCAGCGCCTCTTCCAGAGCCGGAACGGTTCTTTCAAGGTTAATGATATGAATGTTGTTTCTGGCCCCGAAAATGAATGGATTCATTTTGGGATTCCAGTACCTGGTCTGATGACCGAAATGCGCGCCTGCCTCAAGCAGATCCCGCATGGATACGCTAGACATAATTTCTCCGAATTGATTTGGGTTACGCCTCCATACACCCCATGACCCAACCTACTGCCATTTCTGGCTAAGGCACCCGAATCATGTGTCGGTATATGTGAGTATTTTTTCTGGGAAGATCCCCTCTCCCCGATTATCGGAGCTAGGCTCCGTCCGTGCTGCAGTCCCCCCGCAGCGCGGCGCTTTATACCATAAATAGAGGTGCAGTCCAAGGCACCTGGACTATAATGAACCGATGAACAGGCAACTAACCGGGTGTTTCGGTTTGTTGTTTGCGATAAGCATCGCAATTGCCGCACCGCCTGCGTCAGACGAAATTGGCCAGCACGAACTTGGGACCGTTGGTAATCCCGTGCGCGCAATCGGCACAGAGGGTGGACGGGAATACATCGAGAGCCTGGATTGTGACAATGGTGCAATCCCGGAATACAGAAGGGACGTCACGACCGTGGTCGGCCCCTATGGCAACAGTCTGGAGAAGTACGTCATGCGCTGTGAGGCCGATACCGTGCTCATGGTGGACATATTCGTCGACCCAAACCACGAAGAAACTATCACCACACCGGTGGCAGGATTCACCTCCTGGCTATAGTGATTGGTATAATCGGACTATTGGATTTGAAAATGCTCTAGCCAGTTTTCGTCATCTGAACGAAAGGATTCCAGATTGCCAATTACCTCTTCCCCGGCTTCCAGCAGATCCTCTGGCTTGCCACGGGATTCGAAGTTCAATCGAACGACAGGTTCGGTCTTCGACCGCCTGACAGAAAAACGCCAGCCTCCCGGCATGGTGTAAGCAAGGCCGTCAAATCGATCCGTCTCAAGTGCCTGAGCACCATAGACCTGATCGAGCGTTGCAAAGGCAACATCCACATCATCAAGGTTCACACTGATTTCGGCTGTGCTGCATATCGCCTGCCTCCTCGCGCTAATAAGTTCGTGGATCGGGGTGTCACTTTCCTTCAGAAGCTTCAGCACGGTTAACCAGGCAAACATGCCAGAATCGCAACCGAAGAATTCACCAAAATAGTGATGTGCTGAGAGTTCGCCGCCATAGATAGCGTCTGTTTCGCGCATTTTCTGCTTCATGAAGGCATGCCCGGTTGCTGCCACCATGGGCTTACCCCCACACCTCTGAACAACTTCCATTGTGTTCCAGCAAAGCTTATTGTCAAAGACGATGGTGCCACCGGGCCGCCTCTCAAGAAAATGTTCCATCAATAGGCCAAGGAGATAGTAGGTCGGAATCAGATCCCCACGGCTATCGAAACAAACGCAGCGATCACAATCACCATCCCAGGCAACACCCAGACTGAAAGAATCACCCTGCATAAGCATTTTCATCTCCGCGACAAGCAGGGGGTTTGTCGGGTCTGCGCCCTGTTCCGGGATAGGCCCTGGCCCCTCTCTGAACCAGGTCACCGGCAGTTGAAATTCACTGGCTATAATCCCTGCCATGGTTGAGGCAGTACCATTTAGACCATTGAGTGCAATTTGACCCGCCTGCAGCGATTCGGGAGGGAAGTGAAGTCGTAGAAATTCCAGGTATCGTCCGTGCAGATCTTCTATGACGATCGATCCTTTGGAGACAGGATGTCTGTAGCCTTCCTGGATTCGATTTCTAATATCATCGAGTCCATTTATCTGAGTAATGGCTTCACCACCGCTCAACACACATTTCAATCCATTGTAGCGGGCTGGATTGTGGCTGGCAGTTACAACGATGGCAGCGTTGATCCCCGGCAGTCCTGAAGCAAAGTATCCCAGCTCGGTCGGGCAAAGCCCCATATCGACGACTTCGATACCGACTGACACAAGCGACTCATTCAGAGCTGCCTGGAGCGATTCGCTGGAATCGCGCATATCCCTGCCTGTCGCGACCCGACCCGTCAGCCCAAACTGGCCGACAAAAGCCTGGGCAAATGCCATAACAAAGTCTTCGTTGATTTCCTCTGGATAGAGACCTCGAATATCACCCAGTCGGAAGGCAGAGAGTCCTGTCATGCAAATACTGTCGCTCGATTTCGATGAGTATAGCTCTGATTCTGGTATAGTTTCGCCCTTGTTTTGCCCGTACCCTGACGATGGCTATAGAAATCAAAGACGAAGTCGCGATAGCAAAAATGCGAGCAGTTGGCGCACTCGCGGCTGCGCAACTGGAGATGATTGCAGAATATATCAAACCGGGTATTTCCACCGGGGAGCTCGATCGAATTTGCCATGAATTTACGATTAACGAGCAGCAAGCCATCCCTGCACCGCTAAACTATCGTGGCTTTCCGAAATCGATCTGTACTTCGGTTAACCATGTTGTCTGTCACGGCATTCCCAGCGACGACAAGACCCTTAAAGAAGGCGATATCGTCAATATCGACGTCACACTAATTAAAGACGGTTACCACGGCGATACCAGCAAGACCTATATTGTCGGCAAAGGTGGCGTACTCGCAAAACGCCTCACCAGCATCTGCCACGAATGTCTTTATCTGGGCATAAAAGCAGTAAAGCCCGGCGGCCATCTGGGAGATATCGGGAATGCCATCCAGACACACGCCGAGAAGAACCGGTTTTCGGTGGTACGCGAATATTGCGGTCACGGAATCGGCAAAGTTTTTCACGATGAACCCCAGGTTCTGCACTACGGCAGCAAAGGTACGGGACCTAAACTCGAACCCGGGATGATCTTTACGATCGAGCC
>JABHYO010000048.1 GCA_018656865.1 Gammaproteobacteria bacterium
TAGGAATCCGGCTTCGTGAACACCTAATCCGGAAAATCAGCCAAAGTGTTCACGATGGACCGGATTGGGTGTTCACGATGGAGCGGATTGGGTGTTCACGATAAAACGGATTTGGTGTTCACGATGACCGGAATATGCAGCCAATTCAAATGTATTTGAGAAAGACGTATAACATGTGGTTGAAACCGCTCACCATCGTTCTCTCGGACGCACCTACTCCACGCCGAAACTCGGTTTGCTTCACTCTACCGAATTTCAGCGCTCTACAGGTGCGCAGCTTAACCAAGTGTTAGGCGTCTACTTTAGTTTGATACTCCAATATGTCACCGGGCTGACATTCTAAGAATTCACAAATAGCTTCTAATGTAGAAAATCTGATTCCTTTTGCCTTTCCTGAGCGAATCAGAGAGATATTGGCTTCTGTGATTCCTACATGCTCTGCAAGTTCTTTGGATTTTCGCTTTCGTTTAGCAAGCATCACATCCAAGTTTGTGACAATGGGCATAGTCTGCTCCTAAACGAAACTTTTGTTGTCTTCTGAAAGCCTGTGAGCCTCTTCCAAAACGTAGGCTATGACAATCATAGTTATGCCAACGAAAATGGTTGCCAAGTCGGTATCTGCAATCGAAATCGATAGGACGTGCTGACCTGGCGGATTGTTCATACTAGTAACCATGCTGAGAGCGCCACCAGCGAATGGCTGCAAGATTGCAAAACCCACTACATACGCTGCAAATTTCTTCATTCGCGAAGCAGCCTCTGCCTGAAAGAGATCAAGATTTCCATATAGCTGAAACAGGCGCCGGATTTGCCACAAGGCGACGAGTAGAGGCAAATTGGCAAGGAGAGATATTCCAGCACTGAACACTCTCACCCATTGAGTCAAAGTGCCTTCATGAAAGAGAATTCCGGCAGGGATGAACCAGTATCTGGAAAAGCCAGAAAGTAGTGTTTCTTCTGAACCCAGCAACCAAATTGAAATCACCGTGATGGGAATGACTACGATGAATAGAGATGAGGCTATACTGAGTACCTTGCTGAGAACTGCGATTTTGTGACTCATGGGGTCTCCTGAGATCGTTTAACGATATTTTATTATCATAAAACAATAATATCAAGAATATGACGCACAATATATGGTTGAAGTACTCTAGTCGCCCTTCGGTCATTCGGGCGAAGCGCCTCAATACCAAATGCGAGGTGCAAAAATGAACTGGGATGCCCTAGGTGCTATTGGAGAAATCGTTGGGGCGATAGCGGTATTTCTGACGTTAATGTACCTGGCTGTGCAGCTTAAGCAGAATACAGCTTCGACTCAGGCTGCGACCTACTCAAGAACCACCGAAGGTTGGCAGGACTACTTGCTGTCGCAGTCGCGAGAAGATTTGGATTTGATATTCAGACTATCCGCTGACCACGAGAATCTGACGAACTCAGAATTTTTTCGTGCCTATTATCTGTGTCGTTCAATATTCCGCAGAATGGAACATGACTTCTATCAATATCAAGCGGGTACCTTCGATAGCGGAACCTGGGAAGCCTATGTCTCTTCATTTCAGAATGATACGTTCAACAATCCTGGAATCAGAGCAATGTGGGCGCTACAAAGTGATTTCATTAATCCAGAATTTCGGACTTACATCCAACCGATGATCGATTCAGCAGAAGCAAACAGACGCCCTGACGCTAGAAAACGCTATGATCAATTGATTCAGGCAGAACGAGATAGACGTACCTAACAGACAGCCGAAGTTGAGTGCAGGTTAGGGTAAGCTCTGTGTTTTCCGATCTGCGTAGTACGCCCATGGAGTCAGAAAAATCTAGAATTGTTCGCATATCCGCTTACGGAGTCATTCTACGCGAGCGCGAAATACTGCTTTGCCGACTTTCGCCGGCGCTAAAAAGATATGGAGGGATGTGGACCCTGCCCGGTGGTGGTCTTGATTTCGGAGAACACCCGGAAGCAGGTATGGTCCGTGAGGTTCGAGAAGAAACCGGTTTGACTGTGCATTCCGCCAATCTTATTGGCGTACACTCGTTCACTCGCGACTTTGCAAGAGAATCCTTTCAAGGCATTCAATTGATCTACGATGCAGCGGTGGTGGACGGCACCCTGACACACGAGGTGAACGGGACCACCGACATGTGCAAGTGGCACTCAGTCGAGGAAATAACCAACCTTGAAAGAGTGGAGCTTGTAGATGTCGCCCTATCAATGTCCTCGAACGAATTTAGTAACTATTAATTAGCAATCAGGTCCGACGGATTTTCACCCGACCCGCGTATAAGGTAGTAAGGTATCCAGGAGGACAACCAATGAAAAAACTGCCCACTACTCTTCTCACTTTATTAATTGCAGGTGCAGCAACCGCTGTCATTGCGAAACCCATCGACCGAATAATGGCTCGGATGGACTCGAACGAAGATGGCTTTGTCAGCATTGATGAATTCGGTCCTCGCCGTCTAGGGATGATCGATCGAATCGATGAGGACGGTGACGGCGCCGTAACACTCGATGAAATAAACCAGCATATCGCTGACCGCCAGGAAGAAATGGCAGAGCGACATGCCGCCATGCAATCACGCATGCAGGAGTTTTTTGCAAAAGCCGATGCCGATGGTGATGGCAGTGTCACCAAAGACGAAGCCAAAAATGCCGCATTCGACCGTATTGATGAAAACAATGACGGACAATTGACTGAGGAAGAGCTGCGCAACGCAAAACCGGAACACGATGGCAGAAAGCACCGCAGGCGACATGGCGGTGGGCCGGGTGGCTCCTAAAGCTGAGTAGGCTAGATGGTCGAGGACGATGAATCACGTCTTATCGAAGAGATACGTGCCGGTAGCGACACCGCCTTTCGTGAAGTTCTCGATCATCACGGACCTTCCATCTCAAATTATGTTCGGCGAATGATCAACCGACACGTAGACGCTGAAGACATCGTTCAGGATACGTTTCTTCGATTCTGGTCAACACGAGATCGCTACGACGCAAGTCGCAGCAAACTAACCACGTGGCTACATCGGATAGCTCACAATCTCTGCATCGATAGCATCAGGCGTCGGCATTTCGACGACGCGGCAGAGAACGACCTTGAGGACACACGGCGCGGACCGGCTGAAGCCTACGCCCTGACGGAGCAGGCGGATCGAGTCCAGAGAGCACTTTCCGAACTCTCTGAAAGACAGCGCAGCGCCATTGTGCTCTGTCACTATCAACAGTTCAGCAACAAGCAGGCCGCAAAGATACTCGATTTATCCGTCGATGCACTGGAATCGCTTCTGCGCAGGGGCAGGGAAAAACTTAAACAGTTTCTTTCGGAGACGATAGATGAACCTTGAGCGCTTTACATTCATAGTAGAGAGCTACGGCTCAGAACCGGAACGATGGCCGCAGGAGGAACGCGACGCCGCACTTGCCTTTGCGAGTTCCTCCGACAAAGCCGCCGGTCTGCTCGAAGCCGAGACCGAACTGGATGTCTTTCTGGCGCGGTTCGAACTCCCCGAATCACCACTACCAACGATTAGCCTGCAAAGACCAGCCATTATCGAGAGGTGGCTTCAGTGGCTGCTGCCGGATTTCAATAATCTTGCCCAGACTCTCTGGCGCCCGACACTGGCAGGCGTTCTGCCCTTCTTTCTGGGAATAGGTATCAGTTTTGCGCTGTCACTGGATACCGATTATCAACTGACAACGGAAGAAGAGATCTACCTGGCGGCAATGACGGACACAATCAGTGAGGAGCGGTTCTATGAGTAAAACAGTCTGGCTATCTGCTCTACTGGTCTTTTCCATCGGTCTCAATCTCGTCTTTGTCGGTGTCGTTATCGGCCGACATGTCTTTGGCATGCCACCGGGCAGACCCCATCTCGAATGGATGATGCAGGAGGTCAGCGATGACACACGCAAGAAGGTTCGGTCTTCAATGCGAGATCATATGCGTGCGGTTCGTCCAGATCGACGAAATCTGAGAGAAGCCCAGGGCAAACTGCATGAATCTATTACGGCTGAGGACTATGACGAGTCCCGGGTCATTGAGCGCTTTGCAGAGGTCAGACAAGCGACCGGTGTACTGCAGACATCGATGCACGAACAGATAGTGAAGAACCTGAGGGAATACAAACCTGAGGAGCGAATGCAGGTACTCAGGATGATGACCCGCCACGAACGAAGAGACCACCGGAAGCCAGCCCCGCCAGAAGGCTAGGGCCAACCCTGCTGCTCCCACCACCTGGCCTTTTTCACACCTGATTAAGTCGGCATAATGACGCGTTTTACCGATCCGTATTCATGCAGGCACTTGCCGAATTCATTGACAGGACACTGTCTCTCACAGAACCAGGGGTTCTGACCCTTCCGTTCGACTCCGAGTGGCGCTCAGACTGTGAGCTCTATCAGGCGGGAGATCAGACCTGCTGGCGCCCGGTGCCGCAATCGCCCGTGGTCAGCTTTGCCGGCCTCACCAATGCTGTGGAGGCGGATATCCATCCGGATATCGAAGCGTACTACACCAGCTACTGGTCCGGCACACTCGAAGCTGAAAGCGAAGAAGGCCGTGTCAGCCTGATCCAGCTCTGGAACTCAGAAGATTTTGATCGCCTCGTGGCCAACCTGATTGGTCATGCTCTCGCCAAATCTCGCGCCAGACACCCGTTTACTGTCTTTTTTGCCAATACGGAACCCGATTCAGAGCTGTTTCTGTCCATCGACAACGAAACCGGCACCGTCTTACTGGAAGAGCCAGGCAAGGCGCCCCTCAGGGAAGTGGAATCAGATATCGATACCTTCCTGCGACGGCTGGAACCGAAAATCCGTCTACCTGACATATACTAGGCAAAATGAAAAACCTCACACTTGAACCAATCACGCGACTCCGCGGCGAGGTCACACTCCCCGGTTCGAAGAGCCTGTCCAATCGGGCATTGCTGCTGTCATCGCTCGCTATCGGAACAACCCGGCTGACCAACCTACTGAAGAGCGACGATATCGAACAGATGGTTGCGGCGCTGAAACAGCTGGGTGTACAGCTTGACCTGAGTGCAGACTGGCGTGAGTGTACGGTTACCGGAAACGGAGGCCTGTTCCAGCCCCCCAAAGATAGTCAGTTCTTTCTTGGGAATGCGGGTACCGCGATCCGCCCGCTTACCGCTGTGTTGGGCCTCGTACCTGGTGAGTTTGAAATCGACGGTGACAAGTATATGCGCGAGCGACCCATCGCCCACTTGATTGACGCACTGAAGGATCTCGGAGCCGAGTGTCGATATCTTGAAAAAGAGGGTTTCCCGCCTTTTGTGCTTAAGGGTGGCCTGGTCAAGGGAGGTCGCATCAGCATACCGGGCAACATTTCGAGCCAGTATTTAACCGCCCTGCTGATGGCATTGCCGCTGACTTCTGATGATTCACATATCTCGATTGTCGGAGAGCAGGTTTCAAAGCCCTATCTCGACATTACGCTCGGTATCATGGATACCTTCAGCGTCAAAGCGTCACATGACGGCTATCAGCAGTTCAACATTCCAGGTGGCCAGACCTACGTCTCCCCTGGTCAATACCTGATCGAAGGTGATGCTTCGTCAGCGTCATACTTCTTCGCCGGAGCCGCTATCAATGGTGGTCATGTCAGGGTTCACGGTCTGGGTGAGCATTCCGTACAGGGTGATATCCGGTTCCTCGATGCCATCGAGCAAATGGGAGCGGTTGTTGATCGACATGACGAGTACATCGATGTTTCCGGGGCCAGTCATCTAAAAGGTATCGACATTGACCTGAATCACATACCTGATGCTGCCATGACACTGGCGGCTCTGGCACTTTTTGCAGAAGGCAGAACTGTGATCAGAAATGTCTACAACTGGCGGGTAAAGGAAACTGACCGTATGCATGCGATGGCTGAGGGGCTACGCCGTCTTGGGGCTACGGTCGAAACGACCAGCGATACAATCATCATTGATCCGCCTACCGAGATCGAATCAGCGACCATCAACCCCTACGGTGATCATCGTGTCGCTATGTCATTCTCGCTGGCGGCACTGAGTAAAGCGAGCGTGACCATCGAGAACCCGGAATGCACCGGCAAAACTTTCCCTGATTACTTTGACGTTCTTGAATCGGTTAGTGAGCGTTAAATGCGAGTCGCCCTCTTTCTGTTGTTGGTAGTTTCAATTCCAGCTGCAGGTACTGAGGATGATTGGGCTGAAAGGCTTGATGAAGATGGAATTCGGGTACTCGCGCGCCCCGTGTCCGGTTCCAAATATCAGGAGTTTAAGGCGACGGTTGAACTGGAAGCGACCACTGCTCATGTGGTGGCGCTGCTTCAGGACAACAGTGCATGCGCCCGCTGGGTATTCCGATGTGTCGGTAGCACCAATATCGAACAGCTATCCAACACTGAGCGATACTTTCATCAGGTTACGGACCTCCCCTTCCCCGCACGATCAAGAGATGCTGTCTTTCATGCCAGGATTTACTACACCCCTGATGGGTCGATTACGATCGAACTCCAGTCCACGCCTAACAAACTGTCTCAGACAAAGCATGTACGCATAATCGAAACCTATGGCCACTATCTATTACAGCCGCTGGACAAGGGTCGCGTTCTGCTGACCTGGCAGCTCTATGTCGACCCTGCGGGGGTGCTGCCGGCCTGGCTGGTAAATTCCATGTTGACCGATATGCCATATAAGTCACTGATGGTTTTCAAAGAGCTGGTACGTGAAGCGCCTTACCGGAATGCGATTTTTAAATACGATGACGCCGGCACGCCTATCGATATTCTCTTCAACTAAGCTGGAAATCGGACGATTCAAGTGTGAGCAGGTATTGCTTGGCTGGCAGGCCTCCACCAAATCCAGTCAGGCTGCCATCTGAACCAATCACACGGTGACAGGGAATGACGATCGGTAATGGATTGCGACCGTTAGCGGCACCGACGGCCCTGACGGCCCTGGGGCGCCCGATTGATGAGGCAATGTCCCCATAGGTAGACGTTTTGCCATAGGGGATCTTCTTCAGCGCATCGAGCACGCTTAGCTGAAACGGCGTACCTCTCGGCTTTAAATTAAGATCAAAGGATTTTCTGCGCCCCTCAAAGTACTCGTTTAGCTGCTTAGCAACGGTTTCGAATGCCGATGGGCTTTCCCGCCAGTCATCCTCCAGGCGGACCTGGCCCTTGCCTGCCGGAAAACCGATGATTTCCAGCGCATTACCCTCGCCAGCCAGTAGCAGCTGACCCAGGGGACTATCCATCATTCTGTATTGCATTTGTTGCCTCACTTGTCGTTCAGGGTCACACGTTCAGGGTCGCCGCATATCGCCACAGGTGCATACCGGCGTAGCCTCGCCAGGGTTGCCAACAGTCTGCTCGATGGAGAATCTCAGCCTCCCGGTCAGTGTCAAAGAGTCGCTTCGCTACTTTTTTGATGACAAGGTCACCCTCAAGGAATGCATTAGGGTTGGCTCTTGCCCGCATGGATATGTACTGCGCCGTCCAGGGTCCAATACCGGGAATACTGAGTACGCTCTCATCGAAGGTGTCATCGTCGGGGTGATCAAACTCAACCTCACCAGTCTCTACCCTCCTCGCCAGTTCGCGGATCGCGAGTGCCCTTTTTTCGGGCATCGGCAGGTCTTTCGGCCTGAGTTCCGCGAGCCTCGACGCCGTGGGAAATAACCTGCCGAAGGCTGATTCACCGCCATACAATTCCACAACCCGACCCATCACTGTGGTCGCTCCCTTGACCGACACCTGCTGACCGACAATGGCTCTAACTGCGACCTCGAACGGATCGAAGGCACCGGGCAACCTAAGGCCTGGTGATTTTCGAACAAGTTTTTTGAGGACCGAGTCCGCCAATAAAACGTCATTGATATCGTCGGGAATCGCATTGAGATCGAACATGCTGCGTACTTTTTGCAGGATCGTCATCAGCGATCGTGAGCTGCCACCTTCAATAGTGCACTCAAGATCACCTACGTTATCGGCGACTCTTATCCGCCCTGCCTCACCATCAAGCAGGAATGTACGGGTGTAACCGGTATCCACTGCTTCCACACCCGGTGTTGCCCGTATTGCAAAAAAGTCGAGAATACCGTCGAAGTCATAGGGCTGCCTGTACGGCAGTCGAAGGGTCAGACTATCTGGCGATGTCGTTTCCCGATCCTGTCGAAGACTGGTGGGTGACCTATCGTAAGTCTGCTTGATGTGATCATTGAACCTGCGAATACTTCCATAGCCAGCCGACATGGCGATTTCAGTCATTGGCAACCTGGTTTCATCGATCAGTCGCTTGGCAAATTGTAACCGCCGGGTTTTTGCTATGGTCTTCGGCGTTGCGCCGACATGCTTCCTAAACAACCTGTTCAGATGTCTCGAGGTGACACCAAGTCGATCACTCAGAGACTCGATGCCACCCTGATCAAGTGCACCGTCATCAATCAGTTTCAGCGCCCGCCTAACGGTCGTTGATGTTCCCTGCCAGGCCGGCGTGCCCGGTGATGCTTCCGGCCGACATCTCAGGCAAGGCCGGTAGCCTGCTTCCGTCGCCGCCGCTGCACTGTCAAAGAAGGTGACGTTCTCGGCTCTGGGCATCTTCACGGCGCAAACGGGACGACAATATATCCCCGTCGTTCGCACACCGACAAAAAAACGACCGTCGAACCTGGGGTCCCGCGCTTTTCTAGCCTGTTCAAGAGCTCCGCCTGCTGGCAGCATTTCCCTTCCCTCTACCTATGAAGCAATATTAGTCGTCGCGCTTCAATGGCACTAGCCAAAATCGGACCTGATAATCCAGAGAGCCTCAGTTCAGGTACCTCAGTTTAGGTACCTCAGTTTAGGTACAATGCATCGATGACTTCCTCACTGGGCAAACTGGCCAGAGTGCCAGCTGATTTACCCTACCTTCACGACGAAGAAGGCTGTGTACAGTTCGAATTTGAACACGACCAGTCCTACGTCAAACCCGGTTCGACCGTGAGTCTTTCGGTTCTTCTGCTAAATGACGGAGGTAATCTGCATTGCCTAATGTCATCGTCAACCCTGCCCGATCTGGAATTCACAGGCAGCGCCAGCGAGCAATTCCAAAAGACAGCGCAACATTTGTCTCTGACCCCGATCCCGCTCTCAGCTCCCCTCCCGCTCGAACCAGTCAGCATCCCTAAACCCTGGGGGCAGGAGATCTGGTATTCCGGTATCGAAGAGCGAGGGGTGTCAACAACGCACGGCGTGCCGATTTCATGGCTACTCGATGTGTTTGGGGAGCATCTTGGCTGCGTCGATTCACCGCTATTGTTAAAGATTCTTGATCCACTGCCGCAGGAAAATCTCGGTGATCTCTATTTCGAACTACATGAACACAAGACTGAGGTCTATATCGTCACACATGTGAACGATTCCGCCTGGCCCGACGGTGCTGGGAAAATCCGCTATGGTTTCAACCAGACACTGCTTGCCGACTATCCATCACACCAGGATTTTCTCGACGCTTATCTGACTACGGTTAAAAATTACGAGACGGTCAGAAGAACCATCGACAGCAACGAAAGTAAGGTTTCGGATGAACTGACGAACCAGGAAGCTGAATTGCGACAAGCGATGTACCGATTTTCATCGCTGAGAGATGTCCGCAGGGGGGATGTCATTACCGTTACCCCAAACGTCCCTCATTCCCTCCAGCACGGTGTCAGAGTGGTCGAGTTCCAGACGCCTCACTACGAACGACACATTCTTTCTTTCGGTCAAAGAGTCCAGACTCAAAACCACTGGGATACGGAAGCTGCCCTGAAACGGGCTGTCGTCAATATAGGTGAGCCTGACCAGCCTGTCGTACTTGGACCTGGTGAAGACCTTATCGCGGATTTCGATGAGTTCCGGGTTCGCCGGTTGAGGCTTGAACCCGGTGACAGTTTTTCACTCCGATCTGATCGCTATCAGCTCGCTATGGGGATCAGCGGAGAAGCAGGCTTGTCATCTGGCGATAAAACACAGCTGGTTCAACCGGAGACAGCCTGGTACCTGCCTCCAGATGAATCACTTACCCTTGAAAATACAGTACAGGAACCAGCGATTGTCCTCATAGCCGAAACGTTGCCGTGACGACACCATTCAGAATCACATGGCCGTTAGGAAGGCAGTAGATCCTTCACTGCATCTCTTTCTTCGGCGAGTTCGGTTTCCGTGTCGGTCATTTTCTGACGGCTGAAGTCATTAATCTCCAGACCCTGAACAATTGACCAATCACCGCCATCGCAGGTACAGGGGAAGGAGTAGATCAGGCCTTCCTGTATTCCGTAGCTGCCATCGGAGTACACCGCCATGCTGACAGTACTGCCGCCGGTTCCAAGTGCCCAGTCACGCATATGCTCAATTGCCGCATTGGCAGCGGACGCTGCACTGGAAAGCCCACGGGCTTTGATGATCGCTGCGCCCCGCTGCTGAACAGTCGGAATGAAATCAGATTCAATCCAGTCCTGATCGACGAGACCAGATGCTGCATCACCGGCAACCGCAGCATGAAAAATGTCCGGGTATTGGGTCGCAGAATGGTTACCCCAAATAGCAAGACCGGTAACGTCCGAGACATGATTACCTGTCTTCTGGGCTAACTGAGTGATGGCCCGATTGTGATCCAGCCTTGTCATCGCCGTAAAGTGGCGAGGATCCAGATCCGGTGCGTTTCTCTGAGCAATCAGGGAGTTAGTATTGGCTGGGTTACCCACAACAAGCACCTTGACGTCTCTGCTGGCATGATCATTCAGCGACTTGCCCTGAACAGAGAAGATCGCTGCGTTGGCCTCCAACAGATCCTTACGCTCCATCCCAGGGCCCCTGGGTCTGGAACCGACAAGCATCGCGTAGTCTGCGTCTTTGAATGCCACATCGGGATTGTCTGTCGCGACGATGCCTTGAACCAG
The DNA here is from genome assembly GCA_018656865.1 of Gammaproteobacteria bacterium. Taxonomy (GTDB): domain Bacteria; phylum Pseudomonadota; class Gammaproteobacteria; order Pseudomonadales; family Azotimanducaceae; genus UBA9659. Next base: position 10,913 of record JABHYO010000048.1, read on the forward strand.
GCCAAAGGCACAATCATCCAGTTCCATGACAACTCCGGAGAGTGCTTCCATGGCTGGTGGAATTTCCAGCAGTTGCAGAATGATGGGTTGATCCTTCCCCAGCATCTGTCCTGCCGCAATTCTAAATAGCAGCGAATAGCTAATCTGACCTGCTGCCCCTGTAACTGCGACCCTGACTGGCTGTTTCATACCTGACCTCTTTAAAAAATGAATCGAATGCGCTTGTAAGCGGGCGCAGATTATAACAATCTGACGAAACACTGCATCTGCTATCAATGGAATGTTCCTCAGATCCATCGAGTTCAACGCCGAATCACTGCCCGACGAATATCCTTTCACTGTTCCGATCATTCAGTCGCTGCAAGAACTCAATGTCGATCATCCTGTCACGTTCCTCGTCGGCGAAAATGGTTGTGGCAAGTCCACTCTTCTTGAAGCAATAGCCTGCGGCCTGAATTGCCCCGCCGTCGGTGCTGCAGACGTCCAGCGCGATCCCATGCTCGAAACCGCAAGAAAGCTGAGTGCGAGTCTGAGGCTGGTTCGACGCAGCAATCCGAAAGTGAAACTGTTTTTCCGCGCAGAAGATGCCATTGGCTTCACGCGGTCAGTACAGGCCAACCTTGATTCCCTTGCCGAACTGGAATCCACATTCGATGAATCGCTGGATGGCTTTGGTCGCGATCTCGCCGTTGGTGCCATACGAGGTCAGCATTCGGCTTTAACATCACGATACGGCAACAACCCGGATGCGCGCTCACACGGAGAATGGTTCATCAATCTCATACGAGAAAGAATTCACTCCAAAGGTCTATATCTTCTGGATGAGCCGGAAACACCCCTTTCACCCATCCACCAACTGACACTACTATCAATCATCAAGGAAACCACTGCCCTTGGCGCGCAATTCATCATCGCCACCCACTCGCCCATCTTAATGGCAAGCCCGGGTGCGACTATCTACAGCCTCGATGGCATGACCATCGAAAAGAAAGCCTGGGAGGAAGTGGAACACGTGGCGCTGACCAAAGCGTTCTTAGCTGACCCCGAGTCATTTCTACGGCATCTCTAGGGCTGTCTACACTTCTTCGGCCCACTTATTTTGATTTCGAGAGGACTCTGCGATAACCAAGCGCAATGTAAGCAGCCTCCACGAAATCTCCAGAATTGCAATATCTTTGTTTTTCAATAAGTTACAGGTAAAACTTATGGCGTGGACCGTGCCTATACCCTTGACTTTCAACTCCCGGATGGTATTGTTTTCGCCCCGCGCAAACAGCGCGCTGTGTCGCTTATGTCAAATACGAGCGCCTTCAAGTCAGAGTGGTAAAACCCACCGGACCAGCGTGCAGCGGAGAAAGACGAACCCAGCGTGGCCACGCAAAGTTTATCCAATAAACGCGCAGCCTATAACGGGCTATTGTTTTGGTCAGAGTTAAAAGTATGAATAACAAGAGAATCGATGGCAGGGTCGGCTTCCCGGAGAAGACCGGGCTTTACGATCCAGCACTTGAGAAAGATTCCTGTGGCGTCGGCTTCGTCGCCAATATCAAAGGCGTGGCAAGTCATGAGATCATGACCGATGCCTACCATATAAATTCACGCATGGATCACCGGGGCGGTTGTGGCTTCGAGGAAAACACCGGCGATGGCGCTGGCGTTTTGACGGCAATTCCCCACAAATTTTTTCAAAAGGTCATGGCCGAACAGGGTATTACCCTGCCGGAACCGGAAGCCTATGCTGTAGGCAATATCTTCCTACCTCAGGATGAAGACGAAAGAGCCTTCTGCAAGAAGACACTCGAACGCCTGACCGCCGAAGCAGGCCAGAACTTTCTCGGGTTTCGCGAAGTACCCATCAATCCCGATGGAGCGGATATCGGCCCAGCCGCCAGAGACGCCATGCCCCGGATCGAACAGGTGCTCATCGGCGCAAATGCCGAAAGCCATATTTTTGATCGGATTCTCTATCTCATCAGGCGTCGTTTCACCGAGGAAACCAAACGACGATCAAGCCTCAAACAAAGCCATCTGATCTACGTCTGCAGCCTGAATACCAGGATCATTGTCTACAAGGGCATGCTCACTCCGAGCCAGTTATTCCCCTTCTACCCTGACCTGCAGGATCCTGATTACGAAACACATCTCGCCATGGTGCACAGTCGGTTTTCGACCAACACGTTTCCCAGCTGGGATCGTGCGCAGCCAAACCGGTTTATGAGCCACAATGGGGAAATAAATACCCTGCGAGGCAATATAAACATGATGACCGCACGAGAAGGTGTGGTTCGTTCTGACTATTTTGACGATCAGATTCAGGATCTTTTCCCGATTGTTGAGCCGGGTTTTTCAGACTCGGGTACGTTCGACAATGTCCTCGAGTTCATGCTGATGTCCGGTCGAAGTCTGCAGGAAGCCGTCATGATGATGATTCCTGAAGCCTGGCAGGCTGACGTCAATATGTCCCAGGACAAGAAAGACTTTTATGAGTTTCATTCGGCCCTGATGGAACCCTGGGATGGTCCGGCATCGATCGCCTTTACCGATGGCCACTATATTGGCGCCGTACTCGACAGGAACGGTCTCCGGCCGTCTCGTTACTACGTTACCCACGATGACAAGGTCATCATGGCAAGTGAAGTCGGTGTTCTGCCGGTCGCGCCCGAAAACGTCAAAACCAAAGGTCGCCTACAGCCGGGCAAAATGTTCCTTGTCGATTTCTATGAAGGTCGCCTGATCCCCGACGAAGAGCTGAAACAAGATTTTGCCAACCGCCGTCCTTATGGTGAGTGGCTATCCAGGCAGAAACTTGAGCTGAGCGATCTTCCGGCAACACGGGATGAGCTGCACTACGAACCAGAGTCACTGGTTCAGCGCATGCAGGCATTCGGTTACTCCGTGGAAACCATGCAGTTCATGTTACTGCCACTGGTAACCGAAGCTCGAGATCCGCTGGGTTCCATGGGTAATGACTCTGCACTCGCCTGTCTTTCCGACAAGTCACGCATGATCTACGACTACTTCAAACAACTATTCGCCCAAATTACCAATCCGGCGATCGACTCCATTCGCGAAGAAGTGGTCATGTCTCTCGCCTGCATGATCGGGCCAGAGGGTAACCTGCTTGAAACGACAGAATCCCAGGCACATCGGCTGAATGTACCCCATCCGATTTTGTCCAATGCCGAGATCGACAGTATCAAGAACATGACCGAACGTGACTGGAAAACCCAGACCATCGATATCACGTTTGAGAAATCAACGGGCGAGGCCGGCATGATGGCCGCCCTGGATCGCATCTGCGGGGAGGCAACCCAGGCCATTACCCAAGGCTATTCGCTGATCGTGCTTTCAGACAGAAACATCGGCCCTACTCGCATGGCACTCAGTTCGTTAGTGGCCTGCGGAGCGGTCCATCACCACCTGGTGGCAAGCCACCAGCGAACCCGAATCGGTCTCGTGGTTGAATCTGGCGAAGCCCGTGAGGTTCATCATCACTGTCTGTTGATTGGCTATGGCGCCGATGCCATCAACCCCTATGTTGCCTTCGAGGCTCTATGGCAGGCACAGCAGGATGGTCTGCTGGACCAGACGGAATATCCCGACATCCACAGTATCGTCGCTGCTTATAGAAAGGGTATCGCCAAGGGTATGCTTAAGGTGATGGCGAAGATGGGTATCTCTACCCTGCAATCGTACAAAAGTGCTCAGATCTTCGAGGCGGTCGGTCTCGCGAGCGAAATTATCGACCGCTGCTTTGTTGGCACGGCCAGCCGTGTTCAGGGTGTCAGTTTCGATGTCCTGTTTGAGGAAATGAAGGTCCGGCACGAGATCGGCTTCCCGCCTCGAAACGACAACCTGATTCCGGTTTTGCCTAATCCCGGAGACTTCCACTGGCGCCGAGGCGGCGACACTCACATGTGGGACCCTGAAGCTATCGCCAGCCTTCAGATCGCAGCACGAACCAACAGCGAAGATGCCTACTGGCAGTTTGCCAATCATACGAACGAGGAAACCACCAGAAAAGCCACCTTCAGAGGCCTGCTGAATTTTATCTATACGGACACGCCGATAGACTTGAGCGAGGTCGAACCTGCTACAGAGATCGTTAAACGCTTCTGTACCGGCGCTATGAGCTTTGGCTCCATTTCTGCAGAAAGTCATGAAGCGCTCGCCATCGCCATGAACAGGCTCGGGGGAAAATCCAATACCGGTGAGGGCGGTGAAGATCCAGAGCGATTCGAAACCATGGCTAATGGCGATTCCAAGAGATCGGCCATCAAGCAGGTGGCTTCCGGACGGTTTGGTGTCACCATCTGGTATCTGGCTAACGCTGACGAAGTACAGATTAAGATAGTTCAGGGCGCCAAGCCTGGCGAAGGCGGCGAATTGCCTGGACCCAAGGTCGACAAGATCATAGCCAAGACACGACACTCCACACCCGGTGTCGGACTCATCAGTCCGCCGCCACATCACGATATCTATTCCATTGAGGACATCGCCCAGCTGATTCACGACCTGAAAAATGCCAATCCCAATGCTCGTATCAGCGTCAAGCTGGGCTCTGAGATTGGTGTCGGCACCATTGCGGCCGGTGTTACCAAAGCAAAAACAGACCATCTGGTTATTGCAGGACACGACGGCGGTACTGGTGCATCGCCGCTCACGTCCATCAAGCATGCTGGACTGCCCTGGGAACTTGGTATTGCTGAGACTCACCAGACCCTGGTCATGAACAATCTGCGCTCGCGCGTGGTTCTACAGACTGACGGTCAAATCAAAACTGGTCGCGATGTGGCCATGGCTTTCCTGTTGGGTGCCGAAGAAGTTGGCTTCGCCACAGCACCGTTGATTGCAATGGGCTGCATCATGATGCGCAAATGTCATCTCAACACCTGCCCCGCGGGTATTGCGACGCAGGATCCTGATCTGAGGAAAAAATTCAAAGGTAAGCCGGACCATGTGGTGAATTACCTGTTTATGGTCGCCGAAGAGCTGCGTCAGATTATGGCGAAGTTAGGTATCAAGACTGTGAACGAACTGGTCGGTCGCGTTGATCTGCTGGAGACAAACAAGGCGATCGACCACTGGAAGGCGAGAGGTCTCGATTTTAGTGGCATCCTCACCCCGGCGGAAATTGTCTACGAGGGGACCGAGGTATACCGCACCATCGATCAGGATCATGCTCTCGACAAGGCGCTCGACAATATCCTCATCGAAAAAGCAAAACCTGCGTTGGAAACAGGTGAGAAAGTTTTCATAGAACACGAGATTATCAATATCAACCGTGTTGTCGGTACTATGCTCTCGTACGAGGTCGCCAAAGCAACACATGGGAAGCTGCTCCCAGAAGACACTATCAACATCAAGTTACATGGTTCAGCAGGCCAGAGCCTGGGTGCCTGGCTAGCGACGGGTATTACCCTCGAAGTGGAGGGCGACGCCAATGATTACGTCGGCAAGGGCTTATCTGGGGGCAAAATCATTGTCTACCCGCCAAAACAAAGCACCTTTGTACCAGAGGAAAACATCCTGATCGGCAATGTTGTACTCTATGGTGCGACATCCGGTGAAGCCTACTTCCGTGGCATTGCTGCTGAACGATTCTGTGTCCGCAACAGCGGTGCCAGCGCCGTCATCGAAGGTATTGGCGATCATGGTTGCGAATACATGACAGGAGGCCGCGTCGTGGTATTGGGCGCAACCGGTAGAAACTTTGGCGCAGGTATGAGTGGCGGTATCGCCTACGTCTGGGACCGCGATGGCGATTTTGAAAGTAAGTGCAATGTCGGCACCTTTGAGCTGGAAAAAGTGCAGATAGAATCCGATGTTGCAGATCTTAAGATTCTCATCGAAAACCACGAGAAGTACACAGGTTCCACTGTAGCGAGGCAGATTCTCGACAACTGGTCGGCGGAACTCTCGAAATTCAAAAAGGTTATGCCAACAGACTACAAGAGAGTACTGATGGAATTAGCCAAAGAGGAAGAACAGACCGCTGCAGTCGGTTCTTAGCAGCCTTGAGTGTACCCGTAAATGGTAAGCCGTCATCGTACAAGAAAGTACAGAAGATTGGCGACGCCGCGCGGCAGACTCAAACAAAGGAAGGGTTAACGATTTATGGGTAAGCCTACAGGGTTTAAAGAATTCGATCGGGAAACCGAGCCCTATCGGGCACCGGCAGAGCGTCTGCTCGATTTCGATGAACTTTACACCGAGCACAACGAAACCCATCTCACGACCCAGGGTGCCCGCTGTATGGATTGCGGCGTACCTTTCTGCCAGTCCGGAAACGGATGTCCTGTCTACAATCTCATTCCGGAGTGGAATGACCTGGTTTATCAGGGCAGATGGCACGATGCACTGGATCGCCTGCACAAGACCAATAACTTCCCGGAATTCACCGGCAGGGTCTGCCCTGCTCCCTGTGAAGGTGCCTGTGTACTCGGGATCAACAATCCAGCGGTAACCATCAAGAATATTGAATGCGCGATCATCGATCGTGGCTTCGATGAAGGCTGGGTCATTCCCCGCCCACCCTCTGAAAGAACTGACAAGAAAATTGCCGTCGTTGGTTCAGGCCCCTGCGGTCTCGCCGCTGCACAGCAGCTCAACATGGCTGGTCACAACGTCACCGTCTATGAGCGTTCAGACAGGCTCGGCGGTCTGCTTATGTACGGCATTCCAAACATGAAGCTGGACAAAACCGTCGTTGAACGCCGCGTTCAGCTCCTCCGCGATGAGGGTGTTGAATTTGTCGTGAATGCTGATGTCGGCAAGAACATCGATGTAAAACAGCTGATCGACGACTGCGATGCCCTGCTTCTGGCAACCGGCGCGTCTCTGGCCCGCGATCTGCCGATTCCAGGCCGAGAAGCCAAAGGTATTCATTTCGCCATGGATTTCCTTACCGCTAATACCAAGAGCCTCCTGGATTCAAATCTGGACGACGGCAACTACATATCAGCCAAAGATAAAAATGTAATCGTCATCGGTGGCGGTGACACCGGTACCGACTGTATCGGTACATCGCTTCGTCATGGCTGCAAGTCACTCATCAACTTCGAACTCCTGCCCCAGCCACCGGCTGAACGTGCACCGGATAATCCTTGGCCTCTCTGGCCGAAAATTTACCGGGTGGACTACGGCCATGCTGAGGCAACTGACCGCTACGGCGACGACCCCAGGATCTACTCCATCATGAGCAAGGAGTTCCTGAAGGATGAAGACGGTAATCTGACGGGTATTGTTACGGTCAATGTCGACGACAACCTACAAGAAGTGCCAGGAACTGAAAAGACCTGGGAGGCTGATCTGATTATGTTGTCGATGGGTTTTCTGCAACCCGAGCACTACATTAACGAGGCGCTCGGCATGGATACCGATGAGCGCGGAAACTTTAAGGCGACGAAAGACGATTACAGAACCAGCATACCCAAGGTTTACGCTGCCGCTGACTGTCGTCGTGGACAGGATCTTGTTGTCAGGGCCATTAACGAAGGCAGAGAAGCTGCCCGGGAAATTGATCGCGACCTGATGGGTTCTACGCAGCTGCCCTGACACCGACAGTTGTCCCCTGACGAGATGTCGTGCGCGACCCCGGTTCATCCCTAAAGGGATTCAAAACATAGACGCATCTACTGGCAGAGTGCACTGCCGGCATTAAGTGTTTCCAACAGTGCTTCCACCGGCACGTTGTCGACCACCTCGGTTCTACCAATTGAACCAGCCATTAACACAAAGCGGATGCCGGTATCGGTGGCCTTCTTGTCCTTTGACATATGACCTATAAAGGCACCCGCATCGAGATCTTCCGGCGGAGAGACCGGCAATCCGGCATGCGCGATTAATTGTTTGATGCGCTGACCTTCTGCGGCCGAACATCGGCCCAGGCGCATCGACAAGTCTGCGGCCATGACCATACCTGCACCGATTGCCTCACCATGCAGCCAACTACCATAGCCGACGCCGGTCTCGATAGCGTGACCAAAAGTGTGACCAAAGTTAAGGAGAGCCCTTTGTCCCCTTTCCTTCTCGTCTGCCGAGACAACAGCAGCCTTGATTTCACAACTACCCAAAATCGCTTTCTGAAGGCTCTCATCATCCAGTTGTCTCAGACGATCGATATTCGCCTCGATGAATTCAAAGTATTCACTATCGGCAAGGACGCCATGCTTAATCACTTCTGCAAGCCCCGCAGACAGCTCTCTTGGAGGTAGCGTCTTCAGAGTCTCTGTATCAATGTAGACGGCCTTCGGCTGATAGAAAGCGCCAATCATATTCTTACCCAGAGGGTGATTTACGGCCGTCTTGCCGCCGACCGATGAGTCAACCTGAGACAGTAGGGTCGTCGGCACCTGCACAAACGCCACACCTCTCTGATAACTTGCCGCGACAAACCCGGCAGTGTCTCCAACAACACCGCCACCAAGTGCAAAAATCGTGGTTGTGCGATTGTGACCTCTGCTGAGAAGACTACCGACAACATTCTCGATGGTGTCGAGCGTCTTGAACTGTTCGCCTTCCGGTATCAGGTGAACGTCAACCTGGTAGTCCGCAAGACTTTCAAGAAGAGTATCCAGGTGCAGCGAAGCGACGGTTTCGTTGCTGATGACAAATACCTGTCCTGCCACAATCTGCTCTGTCAGCAGATCTGTACGACCAATTAATCCCTGCCCAATGCAGATATCATAGGACTGATCGCCCAACTCCAGATGTACAGTATTCACTTCTCGACCATTCCTTCTTTTGAAAGCTCACGTAATATCTGATTTACCGCCTTGCGCGAACTGTTATCCCCCACAAAGATCTGGAAATCTGCCACTTCGCGATAGAGCGGATCACGATCGCGCTTTATTCTTGTCAGTACTTCTTCAGGGTTCGAGTTCTGCAGTAGCGGACGTTTTTTGTCTTTGGCGGTTCGCTTCACCAGCAGCGGGACGTTGGAATCAAGGTGTATGACGATACCGCGATTCAAGAATTTCCTGTTTTCCTGGAGAAGTACTGCGCCACCACCGGTTGCCAGCAGAATATTATCCCGGGTTGTCAGCTCATCCAGCATGTCTCTTTCACGCTGTCTGAATCCAGCTTCCCCTTCTACATCAAATATCCAGGCAACGGCAGCGCCGGAACGATCTTCAATTTCATGATCGCAGTCGACGAATTCGAGACCGAGTTCTCTCGCCAACATTTTGCCGATAGTCGTTTTGCCGACGCCCATGGGACCAACCAGAAAGATCCGACTGGGATGATTTGATGCAAGTTGCATGATCGAAGGGAGTTAGCTCCCCAAGCCGTCAACGCTGAGTCAGCGAGTCTCGAATCAGCCGTGGCGTGATAAAAATCAGTAGCTCCTGCTTATCATCAGACTTGGTCTTCTGACTGAACAGTTTACCAACCCAGGGCAGATCACCGAGTATTGGCGTCTTGGTAACACCTTCTGACACTACCGTTTGAAATACACCACCAAGAACAATCGTTTCACCGTTATTGACCAGAACCTGGGTCTGAATACTATTGGTTCTGATACTCGGTATACCGTTAAACACGGCACCAATTGAGTCCTGGTTTATTTCCAGATCCATGATAATCCGGTCATCCGGCGTAATCCTCGGCGTAACATTCAGACCGAGTACAGCATCAACGAACTGAGTCGATGTCGCACCGCTTGAAGAAGCTTCCTGGTACGGAATCTGGTCACCGGAGGCTATAGAAGCCGACTGCTTGTCTGCGGTGATCACCTTTGGCCGTGCAATAACTTCGCCGCGGCCCTCTGTCTCAAGCGCGCTCAGTTCCATATCCAGCAGATAGTCCTCACCGATCAGACCAAAGGCGAAGGTTGTTGCATTGCCCGGAGCACCAAGGTCCACAATCAGGTTGTCTTCAACCGAATAGGTTAGCGTACCATCATCGCTCGATGCGGCATCCTTAATTTCACCCAGCGTTGTCAGCGAACCACCGAAGTGACTAAAGGTTTCACCGTCATCGTATACACCAAAACCGAGTGCCCCCCAGCGAATCCCCAGAGACTCACCGAAACTCGATGTTGCCGTGACAATTCGCGCTTCAATCAACACCTGACGTACCGGTACGTCCAGTCGATCCAGTACTTGCCGGAATTCGTTAATCCGATCTGTCGTTTCAGTAATGATGATGGAATTGGTTCTTTCGTCGACGATCACCGAGCCACGTGGAGAAATGACACCTTCGCCACCTTCTTCGCCACCACTGCCCTGGAACAGCGAAAATATTTCGCCAGCACTAGCGTACTTGACCTCAATAAACTCCGTTCGTAGCGGAGCAAGTTCTGACATTTGCTGCCTGGACTCGAGCTCCAGTTGCTCCCTTGCCTGTAATTCAGCTGCCGGGGCAACCATCAGAACATTACCAACGAGACGCTTATCGAGCCCCTTGGTCTTCATGATGATTTCCAGCGCCTGATCCCAGGGAACATTCTTCAGCCTAAGGGTAATCCGACCACCCACCGTGTCACTGGCGACGAGGTTTAGATCCGTAAAATCTGCGATGAGCTGAAGCACGGATCTAATTTCGATATCCTGAAAATTGAGTGAGAGTTTTTCACCGCGAAAGCGAAAAGCCTGCTCTGCGGATTCACGGTCAGCCGCTGTCAGCGGCTTGACCTCCAACGTAAAGATGTTGTCAGCCTGATAGGCGAGATAATCGAACTCGCCAGATGGCTCAATGAGCATGACGGTATTACCATCCTCAGGCAGCGAATCGACCATCATCACGGGTGTCGCAAAATCAGTGACATCAAGTCTGCGTTGCAGTGCTTCCGGGATAATGGTGTTGGCAAACTCAACCCGAATATTTCCACCCACGCTGGTTACATCGACACCAACGCCAACGTCTGAAAGGCGCACGATGACGCGTCCTTCTCCTGCCTCTCCACGCCTGAAATCAATTTCCTGAACAATGGGAAAATCTTGGTCTTCGTATGTCTCTGCAGCAGATGCACCTGCGATTCCCAGATCTGCGGATGAAACA
>JABHYO010000113.1 GCA_018656865.1 Gammaproteobacteria bacterium
AATGCTGCGCGCAGCAGCCATTCGGGCACGGTGAGCAGCGGTATCACGAGGAAAATACCGGGGCCTGAAAACCGACCGAACAGCCTGTCTGATTCTTCGCCCGACAGCTCTCCGAGCTTTCTGAAAGCACCAAGCCCCAGGAGGCAAAAGAGATAGAGATAGACCACAAACCAGAAGTGGTGCCAGCTGAGATTACCCTCGGGATAGAGGCCCGTTGTGAACACGAGGGGATAAAACGCCAGCAAACTTCCCGCGAACTCGCCCAGGAATACTTTTTCCGTATAGACCATCGGTGGTACGACAAAAACGAGCCCGACAAAAAAGGGAATCAGAAGCCGCTGACTTCTTTCCCAAATGAACGCCTTCTCGCTGCGCCTGCGTCTTGCGAAAAACACACCGACGCCAGATATGAAAAATAACAGCGCCAGTCGGAACTGGGTTGAGATTTCGATAAAGACTTTCAGCACCGGCGAGGTCTCCGTGTTCTGAATTAGCGGCAGACCACCCGGAACAAAAAATATCGCCGCATGAAAATAAATCAGTACACCAAAGGCCAACACTCGCAACCAGTCCAGTTCATAGCGTCTTGTTGTCGTCATTTGCGGCTCCCAATTAATTGAGGGCCTGATTAGACACAGTCAGCCAGAAAATGGCCTATCTATTGCCACGAAACTGTGAGGAATTTCGAAATTCAGGACCTTTTCAGGAATCAGTCAGTGACTTCGCCCTGAATTCGGTCGGCGTACAGCCGTTAACTGCCTTGAATGACTGGTTGAATGACGACAGAGATTTGAATCCAACATCCAGGGCGATGGTGAGAATTGGAAGGGATCTTTCAGACAGGAGCCGTTCGTTTGCCTCCGCAATCCGATAGTGGTTAAGAAACTGATTGAAGTTTCTATAACCCATCTGGTGGTTGATCACAGTTCGGAGGCGATACTCTGGTCTGGCGACCTTCGTGGCCAGGTCACCGAGGGTGACACCATGCACCGCATAAAACCGTTGTTCCTGCATCAGTTGCTCTATGACCGGGATGATGTCCGTTTCCTCGACGGTCTCCTGCTGTTCCTGTTGGGCAGCAACCGCGCCGAGGGATAATTCACTGCGCAGACTAAACAGATACAGACCGGCAATCTGGGTTATGAAAAACATGCTGACCGAACCAAACAGCTCTACCAGCATGGGTGTGTCGCCACCCGCCCAGATCTCCACAAGTATCACTGCAGAGGTCAGCGAGCCCGCGCCAATAGCAACAGGTACACGTAGCTTCAGTCTCCGGTTGATGAGGTCATTCGCCCTGCCTTCCATCGCCATGATCACCACGTGAACAACCAACCCCAGTTTGATCAACTGCGGTATGAGCTCAAACAGGACATCACCGCTACGGCCCCAGTCATGTCCCAACCCATAACCACTCGCCCAGAGCACCATATAAACCAGCCAGAGTATCCAGAACCGCCAGGGGACCCGCCTATCATCGACAAAAATCGTACGGGCAAAGAGCCAGAGAAAGGCCGGAATACTGCTGCCAATAAAGTCCAGCAGATATAGCGAATTTGCACTGCCAGCCAGATGCACCATTGGCTGTAGCAGGTAGCAACCAAAGCCGGCCAGGCTCAGCGCCGCCAGCCAGCCTGCCCTGTTCCGTTCGTGCAGAACGATGTAGCTGGTTATGAATAGGACCTGAGAGAAGGCAAGCAGTCGGAAGATGTAATGCAGGGTCTCCATACCAATTCATCATACCAGCCGGATACAGAGCACGGTCGCAACGGTCACGCCTGCATTCGATCATTTGTAATTGACGTTAACGTAAACGTTATGCAATATGTTTCTCTATGAAAGATGAGCAGTACAGTATTCGCGACCTGTCCCGGGAGTTTGAAGTCACTCCGCGCACCCTGCGCTTCTATGAGGAAAAAGGCCTGCTCTGCCCCGCCCGCAACGGCCAGAACAGGATCTACTCAGCGGCTGACAGGACCCGACTGCTTCTTATCCTCCGCGGAAAACGCCTGGGGTTTTCCCTGGGCGAAAGCGCTGACCTTATTCGAATGTATGACCCCTCTTCCAGCAACGAGAATCAGTTGCAGGCTCTCATCGACAAGATTCGCGAGAAGCGGGATCGACTCCAGCAACAGAAACAGGAACTCGAGTTAATGATTACCGACCTCGGCGACTGGGAAACGAGAAGCCTTGAGTCACTTGAGGAACTACAGAAAAACGGAGATCTGACATGAACACAGGCTATTCGATGCTGAACCATGACCTTGGAGAAGACATCGACATGCTGCGCGATGTTGTTTACAAGTTTGCCCAGAATGAAATTGCCCCAAGAGCGGCAAAGATAGATTCAGACAATGAGTTCCCGTCTGATCTTTGGCAGAAAATGGGTGAACTCGGTATTCTCGGCATCACGGTCGCCGAGGAATACGGCGGCAGCAATATGGGTTATCTCGCTCACGTGGTCGCGATGGAAGAAATTAGTCGAGCATCGGCATCGGTCGGCCTTTCCTATGGTGCCCACTCCAATCTCTGTCTCAATCAGATTCACAAGAACGGAAGCCTGGAGCAGAAGGCAAAATACCTGCCGAAGTTGTGTTCCGGCGAGCATGTCGGTGCACTCGCGATGTCAGAGCCCGGTGCGGGATCCGATGTCGTCAGCATGAGATTGAAAGCGGAAAAGAAAGATGACGTCTATATTCTAAACGGCAACAAGATGTGGATCACCAACGGTCCCGATGCGGATACTTTCGTCATCTACGCGAAGACAGATTCCGATGCCGGCTCCCGGGGTATCACCGCTTTTATCGTCGAAAGAGATTTCCCGGGTTTCTCCCGGGCGCAAAAACTGGACAAACTCGGCATGCGTGGCAGCAATACCTGCGAGCTGGTGTTCGAGGATTGCGAGGTTCCTGCTATCAACATACTCGGCAGGGAGGGTGGTGGTGTTGGCGTTCTGATGTCAGGTCTGGACTTCGAACGCACTGTCCTGTCCGGCGGACCGGTCGGCATTATGCAGGCCTGTCTGGACATCGTCGTGCCCTATGTCCACGAACGAAAACAGTTTGGTCAGGCAATCGGCGAATTCCAGCTAATGCAGGGAAAACTCGCAGACATGTATGCCGTCTTAAACGCTTCCCGCGCTTACCTTTATGCCGTGGCCCGCGCCTGTGATAGAGGTCAGGAAAGCCGGAAAGATGCTGCTGCTGTGATTCTCTACACTGCGGAGCAGGCTACCCAGTGTGCCCTGCAGGCAATTCAGGCGCTGGGTGGCAATGGTTACATCAACGACTACGATACCGGTCGGTTACTGCGTGACGCCAAGCTTTATGAGATAGGTGCCGGTACATCAGAGGTCCGGCGCATGCTGATCGGCCGAGAACTTTTTGCGGAAGCGGGATAACGGTTATGACAGTCATCAAATCTGAACTCAATTCCCGCTCCCATGACTTCATCGAGAATGCCGAGCATATGGCATCCCAGATGCGAGATCTGCAAAGTCAGATCGAACGCGTCAAGGAAGGCGGAGGCAAACGCTACCAGGACCGTCACAAGTCCAGAGGTAAACTGCTTGTACGGGAACGCATCGATAACCTGATCGATCCAGGCTCACCTTTCCTGGAGCTGTCACAACTTGCCGCCCACAATATGTATGGCAAGGACGATGTACCCGCTGCAGGACTCGTTACTGGTATCGGTCGCATCGAAGGTCAGGAGTGCGTAATCGTCGCCAACGACGCCACGGTTAAAGGTGGGACCTACTATCCAGTTTCTGTGAAGAAGCACCTGAGAGCGCAGGAAATCGCCGAAGAAAACTGCTTGCCCTGTATTTACCTGGTCGACTCCGGTGGTGCCAACCTCCCTAACCAGGACGAGGTCTTCCCAGACAAGAACCACTTTGGCAGGATTTTTTACAACCAGGCCAATATGTCCGCAAAGAACATCCCGCAGATCGCGGTGGTTATGGGTTCCTGCACAGCCGGGGGTGCCTATGTGCCAGCCATGGCCGACGAGGCCATCATCGTTCGAAACCAGGGCACTATCTTCCTTGGCGGTCCGCCACTGGTAAAAATGGCGACCGGTGAAGAAGTGACCGCTGAGGAACTGGGTGGAGCCGATGTCCATTCCCGGGAATCAGGTGTCACAGACCATTACGCCCGAAACGATTACCATGCACTGCAACTGGCGCGAAGTGCTGTCAAACGTCTTAATCGCGTTAAACAGATCTCCCTGGATGTCGCAGAATCCGTTGAACCGCTTTACCCCATTTCTGACCTGCAGGGCATCGTTCCCAAAAACGTCCGCAAATCCTATGACATCCGCGAAATTATCGCCCGGGTCGTTGACGGTTCTGAGTTCGACGAATTCAAAGCACTGTTCGGGACTACCTTGATTTGCGGTTTTGCTCGACTCTACGGATATCCCGTTGGCATCGTTGCTAACAACGGCGTTCTGTTCAGCGAATCGGCACAGAAAGGCGCCCACTTTATTGAACTCTGTAGCCAGCGCAAGATCCCGTTGCTGTTCCTGCAGAACATCACCGGGTTTATGGTCGGCAAGCAGTACGAGAGCGGTGGCATCGCCAAGCACGGCGCAAAAATGGTGACGGCAGTCGCCTGTGCCAGGGTGCCAAAACTGACCCTGATTATCGGAAATTCCTACGGCGCCGGTAACTACGGTATGTGCGGTCGCGCTTACGGACCTAATTTTCTTTTCATGTGGCCCAACGCCAGAATTTCCGTCATGGGTGGAGAACAGGCAGCAGGCGTTCTCGCCCAGGTGCGCCGAACCCAAATCGAAAATGCCGGAGATGAATGGTCAGTCGAGGATGAACAAACATTTAAGCAACCGATCATTGAGGATTTCGAAGCCCAGGGCCACCCCTACTACGCCAGTGCCCGGCTCTGGGACGATGGCGTCATTGATCCCACCGATACCCGCCGGGTTCTGGGTCTCGCTCTCTCAGCCGCACTGAACAAACCGATCGAGGAGACTCGATTCGGTGTGTTCAGAATGTAGGAGGCGGATCATGTTTAACAAAATACTCATCGCCAATCGAGGCGAAATCGCCTGCAGGGTTATCAGAACGGCCAATCGACTTGGTATCCGATCGGTGGCCGTCTACTCAGACGCAGATGCCGATGCACTGCACGTGTTGATGGCGGACGAAGCCGTACACATTGGTGGACCGGCACCGGCGGATTCCTATCTGAGAATGGACGAAATCATCAGAGCAGCGAAACAGACCGGCGCTGAAGCCATCCACCCTGGTTATGGTTTCTTGTCAGAGAATGCTGAATTTAGCGGTCTCTGCACTGACAACGGCCTGGTCTTTATCGGCCCCCCCGCCACCGCTATCGAGATCATGGGTTCAAAGTCGGCAGCGAAACATGCAATGGAAAATGAGGAGGTTCCACTGTTGCCCGGTTACCACGGTGTAGAACAGGACGCTGCATTGCTCAAACAGGCAGCGGATGAGATTGGCTATCCGGTGCTCCTGAAAGCCGTCGCGGGTGGTGGTGGCAAAGGGATGCGTCAGGTAAATGGATCAGACGAGTTCGACCAGGCGCTGACCGCAGCAAAGCGGGAGGCCCAATCAAGCTTTGGCGATGACGCCATGCTGGTCGAAAAATTCCTGGGTCAGCCCCGTCATGTCGAAGTACAGGTGTTCTGTGACAGTCATGGCAATGGCGTCTATCTCTTCGAGCGAGATTGTTCAGTGCAACGCCGACATCAGAAAATCATTGAAGAAGCACCTGCACCGGGTCTGCCGGTCCGTGTTCGTGAGCAGATGGGTGAAGCCGCGCTCCGCGTCGCCAGGGCAGTTGACTATGTCGGTGCGGGTACCGTCGAGTTTTTACTCGACGATGAGGGCAAATTCTTCTTCATGGAAATGAATACACGTTTGCAGGTAGAGCACCCGGTAACTGAGCTGATTACGCGACAGGATCTGGTGGAATGGCAACTGAGAGTTGCGAGCGGTGAAACCCTCCCCTGCGCCCAAAGCGATCTGACGATTGAAGGACATGCCTTTGAGGCACGTATCTATGCAGAAGATCCGGACAATGATTTCCTGCCAGCAGCAGGAAGGCTTACCTTTGTGCAGCAACCTGCTGAGTCCTTCCATGTCAGGATCGATACCGGAGTTGCCCAGGGCGACGAAGTCGGCGTCTTCTATGACCCCATGATTGCCAAACTGATTGTCTGGGATCAGGACCGGAACCGGGCGCTGCAGAGACTCGCCCAGGCACTGTCTGCTTATCGGATTGTCGGTGTCACGACGAACATTTCCTTTCTGCGTCGTCTGGCCAGCCACTCTGAATTTATCAGCGAAGACATTAGTACGGACTTCATCAGTCGCCACAGGGATTCCCTTTTTCAGGATGCGGGCCTGCCACTTGAATCTCTGGCACCGATTGCCGTCCTGTACCTGATTCTGAAACGGGAAGCCGCACGCAAACCGCGCAACGCTGATCCTACTTCACCCTGGAATGATCTCGACTGCTGGCGAATGAATGCACCCAGGATTCATATGGAGAGGATAATCGTCAACGATACAGCCCACGATATCGAAGTCGAACAGGTAGGCGCATCCGACTACGTCATGACCTTTGAGACCAGAACCAGCCGTGTTTCCGGACTTCTTGCCGGTAACGAACTGAATGTCACCATCGACGGTCACCGCCAGACCGCAGTTCTCATCGATGAGCCCGAAGTGACAACACTTTTTACGGACACGGCATCGCTCGGGTTCTCACCCTGGAGCCCAGACCTTGGTGAAGATGTTGAGCACGACGATGGCACAGGTTTCACCGCTCCCATGAACGGCACGATTGTCGAAATTCTGGTCAGCGTCGGTGATCGTGTTGAAGCCGGCGACACACTACTCATCATGGAAGCGATGAAGATGGAACACCCGATAAAGGCACCGACTGCAGGTATCGTTAAAGACATTTACTTTGCTCAAGGTGATCTCGTTGACGGCGGCACGGAACTGATCGCCTTTGAGAAGCTAAATAGTCATTCTGAAGCGTAGCGAAGGATCCCAGCCAGATCCTTCACTATCGTTCAGGATGACTCGGGTGGTGCTCAGGATGACTGGGGTGGTGCTCAGGATGACTAGGCCTACATCGGCATTCTGAAGCGCAGCTAAAGACTCAGATATAGACAAATAAACATTTATAAATCAATGAGATGGGAAACCTTTCTAGAAACTGGATAACTCACCGAAAGGCATCAATCACGTCTGGGCAGTTTTCGATACCAGTGATACGGCCAACATCTACAGGCCGTCGGCTAAGGCCTGCGTCCGCGCGTTAGGAGTATGCAGATGATAATTGGGCGAATACATCGTTATAGAGCGTCATCATCTCCGAGCAGATCGTCGAAATCATCCATCTCATCAAAACCATCGCTTTCATCCATGTCCGACATTTCCAGTTGTTCCAGAAGATTGATGGCTAGCGATACATAGTCACTGTCAGTGACTATACCAACGAGCTTGTTCTCGTTTACGACGGGCAGACAACCAATCTTGTACTTCTGCATAGTGAGTGCAGCACCACGCATATCGGAATCCTCTGAAACCGTATGGACCTGTTCTCGCATTATGTCCGATGCCAAACCTGACTTCTCAGAGGACGAGGCGGCAGCAAGAATATCCCTTTGTGTAATCAGTCCCAACAGTTCGTTTTTTTCTCCAACGATAGGCACATGACGAATTCGATGTTCCTGCATCAATTCACCGGCTCGGGATACCGGATCACCCGGTCCTAGTGTAATGAGGTTTCGGGTCATGATTTCGTTCAAATTAATCATCATTGTTATTCCTGCTTTGTTAGAAAAAAGATTAGCTCAGGGACTCTGAAGCAACATTGATAAAGGTCAATCCAGAGAGCTTCTGGGCGCCTAAGGCGCCAGCCTCACAATATCCCAGCCATTCTCAAATTCAGAATACTGAAACCGGTCATGCAGCCGATGTTCACCACCCTGCCAGAACTCCCAGCGATCCGGCACAACCCGGTAACCGCCCCAGAAGGACGGCAACGGTATATCGTTGTTCGTAAATTTCGTTTTCAATCGAAGAAACTCACCTTCAAGTATAGACCGGGCATCAATCTTGCGACTTTGCGTTGATGCCCACGCAGCCAACTGGCTGTCCCGAGGTCGGCTGATGAAATATTTGAGTACGGTTTTCATATCGAGCTTCTCGGCCTCTCCTTCAACAATCACCTGGCGGTCCAACTGCAACCAGGGGAATAGAAGGGATACCCTGGAATTCGTTCCTATCTCTCGCGCCTTGCGGCTTTCAAGATTTGTATAAAAAACAAATCCGTCTCTGTCAAAATGCTTGAGCAGCACAATCCTCTGCGAGGGTTTGCCGACACCATCGACGGTACTAAGAGACATCGCAGTCGGATCCTGAATATTTTCAGAAATTGCCTGCTGCATCCACAGATCGAACTGTTCGAACGGCGAATCGGAAAGGCTTTCCCTGGTCAGGCGACCGAAACGATATTCCCGTCTTGAATCTTCCAGCTCCATGAATTGGTCAATGCGATTGAGAAAAGCAGATAGTGCCCAAGCAGGACGGTAAGAGCAATCGGTGACTGTGACCTACCCACTCACTTCGCCTTTAATTAACTCAATGAATTGATCCGTATCAGTTGGGATCAGGGCTGATCCAGTTTTGGCCCCGGAATCCGATAGCCATGAGCCCACTCAGTCATCGGCGGTCAGGATCGCGTAGGGTTTCATGCCACTGATCAGAAGGATGATAGCAATGGGCGCCATCACGACCGAGACAAGGGCGAGCGAGTAGCCAACGGCATTGACATCCTCGAACAGAAAATCCGTGGCCAGGGCAACCAGCGTCGGCCCCAGAGCGAGCCCCATGACATTTACCGTGACCACGTACAGACCGGCGATAATGCCCCGCATATTGGCCGGAGTTGCTGTCTGCAGGGCAAAGCTGAACAAGGTCAGGGGCAGAGTAACCGAAAAACTGGCGAGAGAAATGAAGACCAGCGCGATAGTTGCCGTGGGAGCCAGCGCAATTCCCACCATGGAGATCATAGTAAGGCCTGCGGCAATAGCACCTAATCGTAATGGGTAGTCTCGATATCCTCTGCGATTCATCCAGGCTCCGACATAGGGACCGGTAAGAACACCCGCAGACCCGGTGAGTAGTGCGATGACTCCATATGTGCGTCCAGACCGGGGCAAGTCCCACTCGAATACACGCACCAGGAACGTCGGTACCCAGGCCTGAAGTCCGTACAGCATGACGACGAGAAAGGGAGCCCCCAGCAGCAATGCGATGTAGACCCCTCGATTGTTCAATATCCGCTGCCAGACCTCACTCCAGGTCATGTGACCGGTGCCGGCATCAACATGCAGTTGAATCCGTTTCGGCTCTCGGATACTGGTTAGAACCGCAGCAACCAAAAGTCCCGGCAGCCCGACTGCAATGAAAGTGAACTGCCAGGCTTCCAACTGCCCGATGAAGGGCATGGAAAGCTGTCCCTGGTCCTGGGTCCACTCTATGACTTCCGCCCCTAGAATTAGCGCTAATCCTGCCCCAAGGTACGGCCCCATCAACAGGACACTCATGGGACGTGCGAGTCGCTCGGGAGGGAAAAGGTCGGCTAACAAAGACCAGGCGGACGGTGTAACCGAGGCCTCACCGGCACCCACACCCACTCGAGCCAGGACGAGCTGCATGTATGTTTTGGCAAGGCCACAGCCTAATGTACTAAAACTCCAAACCAGTACACCACCGATCAGAACAACCACGCGGTTATACCGATCAACCAACCTGCCAATGGGAATACTCATCAGCACGTAGGCTCCGACAAAGGCGGACCCCTGAAGGAAACTGACCTGGGTGTCCGATATGCCCAGATCAGAACGAATTGGTTCCACGAGCAGGTTAAGTACCTGACGGTCGATGAACGAAAATG